>RFHJ01000310.1 GCA_003696905.1 Gammaproteobacteria bacterium
CGATCGGGCCACTTGGGATCGTTGGGATTGTGCTTGAGGTGATCGTTCCACAGCACCTCGGCGATGTCCGCCATGCCCATCGGTGCACCGGGGTGACCGGAGTTGGCTTTCTGAACGGCATCCATACTCAACGCACGTATGGCGTTGGCTAACTCTCTGCGTGAGGACATGGGTCTCTCCTGTCAAAGACGAAAAAAATCTTTGCCCGGCCCGGCAAGGCCGAGGATTGAAATAATCAATGTCGCCCGCCCCGGCTTGGCGCGACCTCGGGTATCACGAGCTTGGTTCACCGGGCGAAAATGGTGCGGTATTCTCGCTCAGGCCCGATAGGGGAGCAAGACAGGATTCCCCGAATATTCCAATGCACCTATAAGGCAGACGCCCGAGCGACCAAATAACCCGCCGACAATCAATGAATTTTCAAATAGTTGGGAAGATATTGACAATCCTTATTGGTCGCGCCACTTGATGGAGCAGCCCATGCTCGGTATCTGATCCTTCGGCCCCTTTCCGGTTTCGGCAACCTGCTTCATCGCCTCGAACAGGTCACGTCGCGCATCCGGCGGTGCGGCCTCCTTGCGACTGGCATCCAGGCGTCCCCGATACTGCAGTTCCCGATTGGCGTTGTAGCCGAAGAAATCGGGCGTGCACACCGCCCCATAGGCCTTCGCCACCGCCTGGGTCTCGTCGAACAGATAGGGGAAAGGGAAGTCCATACGCTCAGCCACTACCTTCATGTTTTCGAAGGAGTCCTCCTCGTACTCGGCGGGGTCGTTCGACATGATGGCGACGCTGCCGATGCCGTATTCCCTCAATTCGCGCGCGTCCCGTACGATCCGGTCGAGCACCGCCTTCACATAGGGGCAATGGTTGCAGATGAACATGACCAACACCCCTTTCTCGCCCATGCAGTCGTCCAGGGACCACTCACGCCCATCGACACCAGGCAACCTGAAGTCCACGGCAGGTTTCCCGAATTCACATACGGGTGTCTGCAGCGATACCATTCTGAATTCCTCCTGAAATTTTCGATCGGCGCATTGTTCCAAATCGCGACCATCGGAACAACGGTGTAGAATCGCGCGCTGTTTACGATATCAACAGGGGATCGAAAGCATGGCCAACGAATTCATCTTTACCTCCGAGTCTGTCTCCGAGGGCCATCCCGACAAGATGGCCGATCAAGTCTCGGACGCGGTGCTGGACGCCATCCTCGCCGAGGACCCCCATGCTCGGGTCGCCTGCGAGACCCTGTTCAAGACTGGCATGTGCCTGATAGCCGGAGAAATCACCACCACCGCAAAGCCTGATTATGAACGCATCATCCGCGAGACCATTCGAAACATCGGCTACAACAGTTCCGACATGGGCTTCGATTGGGAGAGCTGTGCCGTAATGACTGCCTTGGGCGTGCAGTCACCGGACATCAATCAGGGGGTGGATCGGGAACGCCCTGAAGACCAGGGTGCGGGTGATCAAGGCCTGATGTTCGGCTATGCCACCAACGAAACCGAGGTGCTCATGCCCGCGCCCATTCTTTATGCCCATCGCCTGGTGCAACGGCAGGCCGAGGTCCGCAAGCGGGGTGAACTGGACTGGCTGCGCCCCGATGCCAAGAGCCAGGTGAGCTTCCATTACAAGGACGGCAAACCGGTTTCGATCGACGCAGTGGTGCTGTCCACCCAGCATGCCGATACGCTCAGCCAGGACGCATTGCGTGATGCGGTGATGGACACCATCATCAAACCGGTACTCGAGCCCACCGGGCTGCTAACTGCCAACACCAAGGTACACATCAACCCGACCGGCAAATTCGTGATCGGCGGTCCCATGGGGGATGCCGGGCTGACCGGCCGCAAGATCATCGTGGATACCTATGGCGGATCGGCGCGCCATGGCGGCGGCGCCTTCTCCGGCAAGGATCCCTCCAAGGTAGACCGCTCGGCCGCCTATGCCGGGCGCTACGTGGCCAAGAACATCGTCGCCGCAGGACTCGCGGAGCGTTGCGAGATCCAGGTTTCCTACGCCATCGGGGTGGCCGAACCCACCTCCATCATGGTCGAGACTTTTGGTACCGGCCAGGTTTCGGACGAGAAGATCGTGGAATTGGTGCGCGAGCACTTCGACCTGCGCCCCTTCGGCATCCTGCGCATGCTCGACCTGCTCAATGCCGACCTGATCAAGTACCGCAAGACCGCCGCCTATGGCCATTTCGGGCGAGAGAACGAGGACTTCACCTGGGAATTGACCGACAAGGCCGATACCCTGCGCGCCGCAGCCGGCGGGTAAAAAACCGCCGCCCCCTGCGATGCGGCAGGGAGAATACCGTCGATCGCCTACTCGACCGGCGCTTCAGCCGCCCCGGGCGGCCAGACGGTCTCGCGGTAGGCGTGCCAGGTTGCATGCCCCAGCAAGGGCAAGACCAACGCGAGGCCGAGCAGGAAGGTTGCCAGACCGATCACCATCAGGGTGATGATGATCAGCGCCCAGAGCAGCATCGGCCCCTTGTTCTTGAGCACCGCATTGATGCTGGTCAGCGCCGCGGTGATCGCATCGGTCTCACGGTCGAGCATCATGGGCAACGACACCACGCTGATCGAGAACACGATGGCGGCAAAGATGCTGCCCACCGCACTGCCGATCAGCAGATACTGCACGATCCCCAGCAGCCCATCCTCCTCATTGATGGGGGCAAAGATGTTGACCATGGTGGCGGCGCGTGCCCAGATCAGCAGGACCACCAGCAGCACGATGGCGAACAGCAGTTCATTGCGCAGCTGATGACGGCTCTCGCGCAAGCAGACGCCCAGCCTCGGCTTCTGGCCACGCTCCAGCTGACGACTGATCGAATACAAGCCGAAGGCCAGTAGCGGGCCCGCCAGGATGAAGGCCACCACGAGCGAGAACAGGGCCACGGTATTGCCACCATCCCAGACCAGCCAGGCCAGCAGATAGAAGAAGAGCACGACAGCGATGCCATAGGCCATACTGGGAAGCGGTGCCCGCATCATGTCGCTCCACCCCTTGCGCAGCCAGCGGAAAGGGGCCGCCATGTCCAACGGTCGGGCAGGCAGAAACAAGGGTTCCACCGGGCGATCCCCGGTCTCACGCGCGGCGTGCATCTCCGACATCTATTCTCCTCCTGGTTGTGCTTCTCTCGAGTACGGTGCGCCCCTCTCCGGGAGCTATCCCCAGAATATAGCCTATCCGTCGGATTTTCCCAGCGACATGGCAGGGTGTAGAATCTCTTCGCCGTCCCGACCGCGAGCACGCGGCCGTCATGGCGGCCCACAACGCCGATCCGAGGAGCGCTGCAACCCGCCAGGGCCAGGCTCGGATCCACGCTACAAGATTTCCCAACGGCGCTCACTCAATGATCTGACTGCAAGGAGCTGAACCATGAGTGAGTTCACCGACTACAAGGTTGCCGACATCTCCCTGGCCGACTGGGGCCGCAAGGAAATCGAGATTGCCGAGACAGAGATGCCCGGCCTGATGGCCCTGCGCGAGAAGTACGGCAAGGACAAGCCGCTGGCGGGCGCGCGCATCACCGGCTCGCTGCACATGACCATCCAGACCGCGGTGCTGATCGAGACCCTGGTCGAACTGGGCGCCCAGGTCCGCTGGTGCTCATGCAATATCTTCTCCACCCAGGATCATGCCGCGGCCGCGATCGCGGCTGCCGGCATCCCGGTCTATGCGTGGAAGGGCGAAACCCTTGAGGAGTACTGGTGGTGCACCGAACAGGTGCTCAACTGGCCCGACGGCGAAGGCCCCAACATGATCCTCGACGATGGCGGCGATGCCACCCTGCTGGTCCATAAGGGCGTCGAATTCGCCAAAACCGGCGTGCCCGAGCCGAAAGAGGGCGACGCCGAGGAATGGCGCGTGATTCTCGACACCCTGCGCCGCAGCCTGGCCGAGGATCCGCAGCGCTACGTCCGGATCGCCGAGGGCATCCGCGGGGTGACCGAAGAGACCACCACCGGGGTGCACCGCCTCTATCAGATGATGGAGGAAGGCAAACTGCTGTTCCCGGCGATGAACGTCAACGACTCGGTGACCAAGTCCAAATTCGACAACCTCTATGGCTGTCGCGAGTCCCTGGTAGACGGCATCAAGCGCGCCACCGACGTCATGATCGCCGGCAAGATCGCGGTGGTCTGCGGCTATGGTGACGTCGGCAAGGGATCCGCCCAGTCGCTGCGTGGCCTGGGCGCCACCGTCTGGGTCACCGAGATCGACCCCATCTGCGCCCTGCAGGCGGCGATGGAGGGCTACCGGGTGGTCACCATGGAAGAGGCCGCACCCCTGGCCGACATCTTCGTCACCGCCACCGGCAACAAGGACATCATCACCCACGATCACATGGCCGCCATGAAAGACCAGGCCATCGTCTGCAACATCGGCCATTTCGACAACGAGATCCAGGTGGATTCGCTGCGCCAGTACGAATGGATCAACATCAAGCCCCAGGTCGATCAGATCGTGTTCCCCGATGGCCATCGCATCACCCTGCTGGCCGAAGGCCGGCTGGTCAACCTGGGCTGCGCCACCGGCCATCCCAGCTTCGTGATGTCCAACTCCTTCACCAATCAGGTGCTCGCCCAGATCGAGCTGTTCACCAAGACCGACCAATATCCGGTGGGGGTCTACATCCTGCCCAAGAAGCTGGACGAGGAGGTAGCCCGGCTACACCTGAACAAGATCGGCGCCCATCTCACCGAGCTGACGCCGGATCAGGCCGAGTACCTGGGCGTACCCGTGGAAGGCCCCTACAAACCCGACCACTACCGTTACTGAGGTCAGTCATTCAAACCGCAAAGGACGCAAAGGTACGCGAAGAACTCAGGGACGCCTTTGATTGGCGAGAGGGTCATCTTGCGGCGCAAGAATTAGTCGCCCCTTCCTTGATGGCCACCTTGCTTGCGTCCTTGGACGAGATGTCTGGCTGAAAGGCCTGGGATGAACCAGCGCAGCAATAAATAACTTAGCGAACCTTCGCGCTCTTCGCGGTTAGACAAGATCATGAACACAGAAAAGACCTTCAGCTTCGAGCTGTTTCCACCCAAGACCGAAAAGGGCATGGCCAATCTGCAGGAGACGGTCCGCCGGCTCAACGAGCGCCGACCGGCCTTCTTCTCCTGCACCTATGGCGCCGGCGGCTCGACCCGCGACCGCACCTTCGCCACCGTGGACTGGCTGGTCTCGCAGGGGATCGAGACGGCCCCTCATCTCACCTGCATCGGGCTTTCGGTGGCCGAGGCGCTGCAGATCCTCGACCGATACCGTCGCCAAGGCATCCGGCGCATCGTGGCCCTGCGCGGCGACCCGCCCTCCGGTACCGGCCTGGCGGGCGGAGAAATGAGACACGCCAGCGAGCTGGTGCAATTGATCCGGGAACACCATGGTGATCATTTTCACATCGAGGTGGCAGCCTATCCGGAAATGCACCCCCAGGCACCCAACTTCTTTGCCGACCTCGATCATTTCAAGGAAAAGATGGCGGCAGGCGCCAACTCGGCGATCACCCAATACTTCTACAACGTCGATGCCTATACGCACTTCATCGATCAATGCCTGGCGCGCGGCATGGAAGCACCGGTCGTTCCCGGCATCATGCCCATCACCAACTATGGGAACCTGGCCCGATTCTCTGATGCCTGTGGCGCCGAGATTCCTCGCTGGATTCGCAAACGCCTGGAATCCTATGCGGACGACGTGGAAAGTATTCGCGCCTTCGGACTGGATGTGGTCACCGAGCTGTGCGAGAAACTGCTCGCGGCCGGAGCCCCGGGACTACACTTCTACACCATGAACCAGGCCGACCCGACCCTCTCCATCTGGGATCGGCTAGGGCTCTGAAACACAGATGCGTATTCCTCGCGTCTTCAGTACCACCAAACTGGAACCGGGGAACACCGTGCGTCTGGACGACAATGCGGGCCGCCATCTGCTGCACTCGCTGCGGCTCCAGTCGGGTGCTGCCATCGTCCTATTCGATGGTAGCGGAGCCGACTTTGCCGCTGAATTGTCGTCCAGGGGAAAACGCGAGGCCTGGGCGAAAATCGGCGAGGTACTGCGGACCGAGCCACCACCAGCCCTGCGACTGCAGTTGGCCTTGGGTATCTCACGGGGGGAGCGCATGGACTTCGCTCTGCAGAAGGCGGTGGAACTGGGTGTATGGGAGATCCAGCCCCTGTTCACCGAACGCACCCTGGTACGACTCAAGGGCCCGCGCCTGGCGAGCCGCATGGCACACTGGCGGGGCATCGTCCGGCATGCCTGCGAACAGTCGGGGCGGGCGCTGCTGCCGCGCCTGCTCGAACCCTGCCCCCTGGAGTCTTGGTTGAATCACTTCAACGGACGAGGCCTACTGCTCGATCCACGGGCAGCACAGACCCTGACCGCGCAGCACCCACCGGATACGGAACTGGCGTTGCTGGTCGGACCGGAAGGTGGTCTGTCCGACGCAGAACGGCGCGCCGCGTACCAAGCAGGATTGCAAGGCATCCGCCTGGGACCACGCATCCTGCGCGCCGAGACAGCACCCCTGGCGGCACTGGCCGCAATCCAGGCGCTGTGGGGAGACTTCCGTTAAGGTGGAAATACCTGATGTTGGCAAGCGATCGCTCTGCGTAGGGTGGGTTGAGCCTAGCGAAACCCACCATTTCAAGCCGCGTTCGATGGGTTTCGCACAGCTCAACCCATCCTACGAAGTCGGAGGATGATGTAGGATGCGGTGAGGCACGAACCGCATCGATGACCG
>RFHJ01000311.1 GCA_003696905.1 Gammaproteobacteria bacterium
CTTGGCTTTATCAGGGTACGCTGCGCCGCAAACGCGGTTTGCGGCTGGCTTCAAAATCAATCGCTTACAGCGATTGATTTTGGCGGCTCTTCCCTGAGCCGCGGAAGGTCTGAATTTTTCAGACCTTCCTAAAGGTCTCGATGGGCCTTGTTCTGCCAGCGAAGCGGGAAGTCGTTCTTCCCGCTTTTTGTTTTCAGGGAAGGCACGCGACGCCCGTGACCGGTGAATACCCTCACCGTAAGCCGGCTGAAAAAGCGGTGTTTTGGCGCTAGAATTTGCACTCTTTACGATTCAGTGGCCTAGAAGGGGCGGATGCCGGGCAGCGTTTTCATCAAGACCTTTGGCTGTCAGATGAACGAGTACGACTCGCAGAAGATGCGGGACGTGCTGCGGGATTCGCTCGGCCTGATGGAGACGGATCGTCCGGAGACGGCCGAAGTGCTGTTGCTCAACACCTGCTCCATTCGGGAGAAGGCCCAGGAGAAGGTCTTCTCCCAGTTGGGACAATGGCGGCCGTGGAAGGAGGCGAACCCGGGACTGATCATCGGTGTCGGGGGTTGCGTGGCCAGCCAGGAGGGAGCGGCCATTCGGGAGCGCGCGCCCTTCGTGGACCTGGTGTTCGGTCCCCAGACCCTACATCGGCTGCCGGAGATGATCGAGCGCGCGCGCAAGGGCATGGCTACCGTCGACGTGAGCTTCCCCGAGATCGAGAAATTCGATTGCCTGCCCGAGCCCCGCTCCGAGGGGCCTTCCGCCTATGTCTCCATCATGGAGGGCTGCTCCAAGTACTGTACCTATTGCGTGGTGCCCTATACCCGTGGCACCGAGATCAGCCGTCCCTTCGACGACGTGATCGCCGAGGTGGCCCAGTTGGCGGCCCAGGGGGTGCGCGAGATCAACCTGCTCGGGCAGAACGTCAATGCCTATCGCGGCCTGATGCACGACGGCGAGGTGGCCGACTTGGCACTGCTGATTCGCTATGTGGCCGCGGTGGACGGCATCGATCGGATTCGCTATACCACCTCCCACCCCGTGGAATTCTCTGACTCCCTGATCGAGGCCTATGCGGAGGTGCCGGAGTTGGTGGACCATCTGCACCTGCCGGTGCAATCCGGCTCCGATCGCATCCTGATGCAGATGAAAAGGGGGCACTCGGCCTACGAATACAAACGGAAGATCCGACGCCTGCGCGAGGTACGACCCAATATCAGCCTGTCATCCGATTTCATCGTCGGATTTCCCGGCGAGACCGACCAGGATTTCGAATACACCATGCAGCTGATCGACGAGGTCGGTTTCGACCATTCCTTCAGCTTCATCTACAGCCGACGACCGGGTACACCCGCCGCGGAATATCCGGACGATGTACCGCTGGCGGTGAAGCAGGCGCGGCTGCAGCGCCTGCAGCGGGCCATCAACCACAATGCGCAGCGGATCAGCCGGAGTATGGTGGGCACGGTTCAACGCGTATTGGTGGACCGCCCGTCCCGCAAGGATCCCAACGAGATCGCCGGTCGCACCGAAAACAATCGGGTGGTCAACTTCCCCGGCCCGCGCGAGCTGATCGGCCAGTTCGTGGACGTGCGTATCACCGAGGCATTGCCGAATTCGCTGCGCGGCGAACGCCTCGCTGCGGTCGAAGAGGCCGTCAACGCCTGATGAAGGAGCATCCCGACTCGCTGGACCTCCTGCTCGAGCCCGAGGACAACGAGCGGCTGCGCAATGTCTGCGGCCAGCTGGACGAGCACCTGCGCCAACTGGAACGGCGTCTCGGGATCGAGATCAGCAACCGCGGCAATTTCTTTCGCCTGTTCGGCGGTTCCGAGGCGGTGCGTGCCGGGCGGGAGGTACTGCAGGGGCTGTATGCGGTCTCCGCCCACGAGGCCCTGACCCCTGCGCGGGTCCACCTCTATCTGCAGGAATCAGGTGTCGAGGCGCTGCTGGGTGGTGACCAGGCAGAGATTCCGGAGACCGTCATCAAGACCCGCCGCGGCATGGTGCGGCCGCGGGGCCCCAACCAGGCGGAATACCTGCATCGGGTAATGACCCACGACATCAACTTCGGGATCGGCCCGGCGGGGACCGGCAAGACCTATCTGGCGGTGGCCTGTGCGGTGGATGCCCTCGAGCGTGAACAAATCCGCCGTATCCTGCTGGTACGGCCGGCGGTGGAGGCGGGAGAGCGGCTGGGTTTTCTGCCCGGCGACCTGTCGCAGAAGATCGACCCCTATCTGCGTCCACTCTACGATGCCCTGTACGAGATGCTGGGTTTCGAGCGGGTCAACAAGCTCATCGAGCGGAATGTCATCGAGGTGGCGCCCCTGGCCTATATGCGCGGCCGAACCCTGAACGAGGCCTTCATCATCCTCGACGAGGCACAGAATACGACGCCGGAGCAGATGAAGATGTTTCTCACCCGCCTGGGCTTTGGATCCACCGCGGTGATCACCGGTGACGTAACCCAGGTCGACCTGCCCCGCGGGCAGCAGTCGGGCCTGCGCCACGCGATCGAGGTGCTGGGCGATCTGGAGGGCCTCAGCTTCACCTTCTTCAATGCCCGCGACGTGGTGCGCCATACCCTGGTGCAGAAGGTGGTGCAGGCCTACGATCGCTACGATCTGTCGCACAAGGATCCCTCCCGATGAGCCTTCGTCTGGAGGTTCAGTATGCGACCCGTCCGGAGGGTACGCCGCCGGAGGCCGCCTTCAGACACTGGGCCGAGGCGGCGTTGAACGATCCTGGCAAGGAGACGGGTTTGGTGATCCGGGTGGTGGACGAGCTGGAGAGCCAGAACCTGAACCAGGAATATCGCGGCAGGGATGGCCCCACCAATGTGCTCTCCTTCCCTTTCGAGCCGCCGCCCGGCATGCCTGCGGACGCGGTCGGTTATCACCTTGGCGACCTGGTGATCTGTGCCCCGATCGTTGCGCGGGAGGCAGAAGAGCAGGGCAAGACATTGGCAGCCCATTGGGCGCACATGGTGGTTCATGGCGTGCTGCACCTGCAGGGCATGGATCATCAGACCGCCGACCAGGCCGACGAGATGGAGGCACGGGAGGCCGAGATCCTGGAGCGCCTGGGGTTTGGCGACCCCTACGACGAGTGATGTCACGGACCATGAGGCAGCATGAGCACCGACCGAAGTAGCCAGGGTTCGTTTGCGAGCCGCTTGCTGGAACGCCTGTTTCCCGAGAGCCGCAACGAACCGGAAACCAAGGAGCAGCTGATCGAACTGCTGCGCCAGGCGAGGCGCAAGGCCCTGTTCGATGGCGATGCACTTTCCATGATGGAAGGGGTGTTGCAGGTGTCGGATCTGCAGGTGCGCGACATCATGATCCCCCGCGCTCAGATGGTGGTGGTGCGGCGCGACGACGATCTCGAGCACATCCTGCCGGTGGTAGTGGAGTCGGCACACTCTCGTTTCCCGGTGATCGGCGAGGACCGGGCCGAGGTGATCGGCATTCTGCTGGCGAAGGATCTGCTGCAGTACTGCGGCAGGGACAGCGAACGATTTCGTCTGCGCGACATCCTGCGCTCTGCGGTGTTCGTCCCCGAGAGCAAGCGCCTGGACGTGTTGCTGCGCGAGTTTCGTACCAGCCGCGCCCACATGGCGATCGTGGTGGACGAGTACGGTGCCGCGGCCGGACTGGTGACCATCGAGGATGTGCTCGAGCAGATCGTGGGCGAGATCGAGGACGAGTACGATTTCGACGAAGGCGCCTTCATCATGCGGCGCGACGACAATCTATATACTGCCAAGGCGCATACCAGCATCGAGGACTTCAACGAGTATTTCAACGTGGATCTGTCCGGCGAGGGATACGATACCGTGGGTGGACTGGTGCTCAAGGCCTTTGGCCGGATGCCCAAGCGTGGCGAGGCGGTCGAGAAGGACGGCTTTCGCTTCGAGGTGGTGAGCGCCGATGGACGGCGCATCCGACTGCTCAATATCTCCCGTCTGCCAGAGCCTTCCGAAACGGGCGACCATGCCTAGCCGGCATCGCTCACTGGGCTAGATGCCTGTGCGGCCGCTGGCGATGGCAGACTGGCCCATAGGGTGGCGTCTGGCGGTGGCCTTCCTGGCCGGTGCGGCGATGGTGCTTGCCTTTGCGCCCTTCGAGCTCGGCTGGCTCCCCCTCCCGCTGGTGGCGCTGCTCCTGCATCTGTGGGCACATGCCGTCCGCCCCGGCGAGGCGGCAGCGCTCGGCTATGCCTTCGGGCTGGGACTGTTCGGCTTTGGCGTGTTCTGGCTGCGCAACAGCATCGGCCAGTTCGGCGGTATCGTGCCGGCACTGGCGTTGTTGCTGACGCTGCTCTTCATTCTCGCCATGGCGCTCTATTTCGCCCTGACGGGCGGGTTGATCCATTGGCTCGGGCAGGGAACAGGTCTTTCCACCTTCATGCTGTTGATGGCCCCGCTGGGCTGGACGGCCGTGGAATTGTTGCGGGCCTATCTGTTCACTGGCTTTCCCTGGCTCTCGTTGGGCTACAGTCAGCTCGGCTTGCCGCTGGCAGGTTATGCGCCTGTCCTGGGGGTGTTCGGCGTGGGTGCCTTGGTAGTGCTCTCCGCGGGGTGCCTTCATCAATGGCGGCGCGGCTGGCCGTTGCTGATCCTGGCGCTGGCATGGGGCGGGGGAATGGGGCTCGGCCGCGTGGTCTGGACCGAGGCATCCGGAGAAACCCTTGAGGTGGCGCTGGTGCAGGGCAATGTGGCTCAGCGTGACAAGTGGCGCCCGAGTCGGTTCGGGCCCAGTCTGCAGCGTTATCTGCAACTGAGCGAGCAGGCCCCTGACGCGCCGCTGGTGGTCTGGCCTGAGACCGCCATTGCCGCTTTCGACGACGAGGTGGCGACCTCTGTTCTGCGTCCGCTGGCGCAGCGCATGCAGGAGGCGGGGCGCGATCTGCTCAGTGGTATCGTGGTGCGGAAAGCGGACGGGCGTTATTTCAATGCCATGATCAATCTCGGTCTGTCCGGTCGGCAGGCCTACTTCAAACGACACCTGGTGCCTTTTGGCGAGTTCTTGCCGCTCAAGGTCATCCTGGGCGGTCTGCTCGACTTCCTCGAGATACCGATGTCCGATTTCAGCGCCGATCCCGACATCTCCCCGGTGTTGCATCTGGCCGGTCAGGCGGTGGGAGTGGACATCTGCTACGAGGATGCATTTGGCAATGAGGTGGCGGATGCCCTGCCGGAGGCCGCCTTCTTGATCAATGCCAGCAACGATGCCTGGTTCGGTGATTCCCTGGCGCCCCATCAGCACCTGGAGATCGCCCGCATGCGGGCCCTGGAGACCGGACGGGAACTGTTGCGGGCGACCAACACTGGTATCTCTGCATGGATTGGCGCCGACGGGCGGGTGAAGGCCCGCTCAGCGCAGTTCCGGCCGGCCCTCCTGCTCGCCAGGGTGCAGCCGCGCCGCGGTGCCACGCCCTACGTCCGCTGGCACGATTGGCCGCTGATCCTGATGAGCGGCGGGGGGCTGTTGTGGATCGTCACCCGGCGCTATCGTAGGGGCCGGGATGGCATGCAATCGTGACAGGCGGGCCTCTTCCAGCCGTTGTGTGGCGAGCTGGTAACGCAGTGCCTCCAGTGCCTGCAGGCGTTCCTCCACCCGGTTCGGCCAGGGTTCCTCGGGTATCGCTGACTTCCCCGGGGTGTCGCCCTCACACCCCGCGAGCGCCACGGCCAGCAGGGCGAGACCCATCAGGGTGGGCAGCGGGCGGTGCTTTGTATAGAGTGTGGGAAACCCGTATTTCACCTATTGGAGGTTAGATCAGATGCGGCGGGAAATCATATCCACGGACCGGGCCCCACAGGCCATTGGAACCTATTCGCAGGCGGTAAAGGTGGGAACCACCGTCTACCTGTCCGGGCAGATTCCGCTGGTGCCGGAAACGATGGAAATGATCGAGGGTGGTATCGAGGCGCAGATCCGTCGGGTGTTCGACAATCTCTCGGCAGTGGCCGAGGCGGCCGGCGGCAGTCTTGCCGATGTGGTCAAGCTCAATATCTTTCTCACCGACCTGGCAAATTTTGCAACGGTCAACGAGGTGATGGCGGAGTATTTCAACGAGCCCTACCCGGCACGTGCAGCCATCGGTGTGGCGTCATTACCGCGTGATGCGGGTGTCGAAATGGATGCCATCATGGAACTCGGTGCCTGAATGGCTGTCGCTTGACTGTACCCCCGACGGGGCGTACACCTGCATCACTCTGAACCAAGACATAATGGAATCGCATCATGCATAAAATCGTTCTATCGCTCCTGTTGTTGGCCTTCGCTGCGCAGCCCGTTCTCGCCGAGGAAAAGAACGCCAGGAAGGCCCCCGAATTCCCGACCTATGGCGACTGGGGCAAGATCTGCGAAAAGGGTCCTGCCGGGGCCGATGGCAAGGCCTCCAAGGAGGTCTGCTATATCTTCCAGAACGTGAGCAACAAGGAAGATGGCAAGCTGGTCATGCAGGTGAGGGTGGGCATTGCTCCGCAGGCCCAGAAACCGGTCATGATCGTCACACTGCCGCTGGGCGTGCTGCTACCGCCGGGGGCCGCCTTTCTGGTGGAGGGCCTGGAAAAGGAGCCGGTCAAGATGGCCTTCCTTGCCTGCGCCCCGGAGGGCTGCACTACAGTGGGTCAGGTTCTGGACAAGAAGATCATCGATGGGATGAAGAAGAAGGAAAAGGCGGCAGTGAGGGTCGCCTTGCTGAACAAGAAGGTGCTGACCCTGCCCGTTTCGCTCAAGGGCTTCTCGCGCGCCTTCATCGCCCTGAAGAGCGGCAAGTAGCCGATCGTCAAGCAGCCACGGTCACCACGATGCGACGCTGGTGGCCGTGGTGACGATGCTCATAGAGGTAGATCCCCTGCCAGGTGCCGAGGGCGAGCCGGCCTTGGTGTACCGGTAGGGTCATGTCCATCTGGGTCAAAATGGAACGGATGTGGGCCGGCATGTCGTCCGGTCCCTCCATGTCATGGCGGTATCGGGGGTCCCCGTCCGGCACCGCGCGCGCCAGCCAGCCTTCGAGGTCGCTTCGCACGTCGGGGTCGGCATTCTCGCACAGGATGAGCGAGGCGCTGGTGTGCTGGATGAACAAGTGGCACAAGCCGATGGTCGCCCCGCTGCGTGTTACCACCTCTGCGATTTCATGAGTGATATTGCGGGTTCCCCGTCCACGGGTCTGGAAGGTCAGAATCTCCTGATGCAAAGGCACTTTCTCTATCGGTCGATTGGGGCCGGAAGGCGATTATCGGACTTTTGATGACTGATCGGTAGCGCCGCCTCCGGGGCGTTCTTGTTTTGTTCTATCTCCTTGCGTATCCTGCCGCTCATGGAAGCACTGCAAGACAGCCTCGCGTCCATGCCGGTCACCGCACTGAAGGGCGTCGGGCCCAAGGGTGCGGAGCGCCTGGCCAGGCTGGGCATCGAGACGGTGCAGGATCTGCTCTTTCATCTCCCGGCACGCTACCAGGACCGGACGCGCATCGTCCCGGTGGGGAGCCTGCGCCCCGGTGATCAGGCGGTGGTGGAGGTCCGGGTCGATCATGCCGAGGTGCGTTTCGGCCGACGACGCTCCCTGCTGGTCCAGGTGTCGGATGGCAGCGGCCGGCTGATGCTGCGTTTCTTCCACTTCACCGCGGCACAGAAGCAGACCTTTGTCCGAGGTACCCGGCTGCGCTGTTTCGGCGAGGTACGCAACGGCCCTCTGCACCTGGAACTGGTACACCCGGAATACCAGCGCCTGGGAGAGGACGAGTGCGCACCGGTGGAGGAGGCGCTCACGCCCATCTACCCCACCACCGAGGGGATGCACCAGCTCAGCTGGCGCGATCTCACTGCCAAGGCGCTGGCATTGTTGGAGGAGGGGCGCGGATTGCAGGAGCTGTTGCCAGCGGAGGTGCTGGAGCGCTACGACCTGCCGCCGCTGCCCACCGCCCTTGCCCTGTTGCATCGGCCACCGCCGGACGTCTCCACCCAATTGTTGTCGAGGCAGGGGCATCCGGCCCAACGGCGTCTCGCCTTCGAGGAGTTGCTCGCCCACCAACTGAGCCTGCGGCTGCTGCGTGCCCGGGCCCGCGGCCATGCCGCGCCGCTGGTGGCTGCTGGTGAGTGTGTGCTGGCGACCCGTCTGCTCGAGCGGCTCCCCTTCGCCCTGACCGGTGCGCAACGGCGGGTCTGCGACGAGATCGGCGCGGATCTGGGCAGGGGCCATCCCATGCTGCGTCTGGTGCAGGGCGATGTGGGCTGTGGCAAGACCGTGGTGGCGGCCGTCGCTGCGGCGTATCTGATCGAGGCCGGTTGGCAGGTGGCGTTCATGGCGCCCACCGAGTTGTTGGCGGAGCAGCACCGGAACAACCTCCGGGCCTGGTTCGAGCCACTGGGCATCGAGATCGGCTGGCTCAGTGGACGGCACAAGGGGCGGCGGCGCGAGCAGATTCTGCAGCGTCTCGCGGCGGGCGAACTGTCGTTGGTGGTGGGCACCCACGCATTGTTCCAGGACGATGTGCGGTTCGCCCGCCTGGGCATGGCCATCGTGGACGAGCAGCATCGGTTTGGGGTGCACCAACGGCTGGCGTTGCGGAACAAGGGAGGCGAAACGAGTCCCCACCAGTTGATCATGACCGCAACACCCATACCGCGCACCCTGGCCATGACCGCCTACGCCGACCTGGATCTCTCGGTGATCGACGAATTGCCGCCGGGTCGCACCCCGGTGAAGACGGTCGTGCTGTCCAACGAGCGTCGCGCCGAGATCGTGGCGCGGGTGGGCGATAACTGCCGTCGCGGGCGCCAGGCCTACTGGGTCTGTACCCTGATCGAAGAGTCGGAGGCCCTACAGTGCCAGGCCGCCGAGGACACTGCGCGCACCTTGGCCGAGGCCCTGCCGGGGCTGCGGGTGGGTTTGCTGCATGGGCGCATGAAGCCGGCGGAAAAGGAGGCGGTGATGCAGGCCTTCCAGGCGGGCGAGACCCAACTGTTGGTGGCCACTACCGTGATCGAGGTGGGCGTGGATGTGCCCAATGCCAGTCTCATGATCATCGAGAACGCGGAGCGTCTTGGCCTGGCCCAGCTGCATCAGTTGCGAGGCAGGGTGGGGCGAGGCCCGACCGAGAGCCATTGCGTGCTGATGTATCACCCGCCCCTGGGCCAGGTGGCGCGCGAGCGGCTGGACATGTTGCGCGCCAGCAATGACGGCTTTGCCATCGCCCAGAAGGATCTCGAGCTGCGGGGCCCGGGCGAGGTCCTCGGTACGCGCCAGACCGGTGAGGTGCAGTTCCGCATTGCCGATCTGGTGAGAGATCAGGCGCTGATCCCCCAGGTGCAACGGCTGGCGGACGAACTGCTGGACAACGAGCGGCTGGTGCGCGCATTGATCCATCGCTGGCTGGGGGAACGGGTGGACTACGCGGTGGTATGAAGGGAATATCGCACAAGGGTCGGGGCGCGCTCTCCAATCCGGCCAATCGCTTCGAGCATATGTCACGGGAGCCCTGTGACGACGGCTGGGGTTCGCGCGAGGAACTGCCGCCACCGGCAAGGCACCTGGTGCGGGATCACAGTCGCAGCGTGATCGCCCGCAACGATTCACCCGACGTGCCCTTCGACCGTTCGATCAATCCCTACCGGGGGTGTGAGCATGGCTGTATCTATTGTTTCGCCCGCCCCAGTCACGCCTGGCTGGGCCATTCCCCCGGCCTGGAGTTCGAGACCCATCTGCACTACAAGCCCGATGCCGCCGAGCGCCTGCGCGAGGCCCTGGCACGACCCGGCTATCGCTGTCAGCCGATTGCCCTGGGAACCAACACCGATGCCTATCAACCGCTGGAGCGGGAGCTCAGCATCACCCGCCGCCTGCTGGAGGTGTTGCTCGAGACGCGGCATCCGGTGAGCCTGATCACCAAGTCGGCGCTGATCGAACGTGATCTGGATCTGCTGCGGGCGCTGGCCGCCGAGCGCCTGGTGGAGGTGCGTATCTCCCTGACCACCCTCGATCGGGGGCTGGCGCGCCGCATGGAGCCGCGTGCCGCTGCCCCCCAGCGTCGCCTGCAGACCATCGAGCGCCTGGCGGCGGCGGGCATTCCCGTGGGCGTCCTGGTGGCGCCGGTGATTCCCTTTCTCAACGATTCGGAGATGGAGCAGCTGCTGGAAGCGGCGCGGGCGATGGGTGCCGCGCAGGCCGGCTATGTGATGCTGCGCCTGCCGCGGGAGGTCGCTCCCTTGTTCGACGAATGGCTGGCGGCCCATTATCCGGCGCGTCGTCAGCGGGTTCTTTCGCACATCCGGGCCTGTCGCGGTGGTGCACTGAACGATGGCCGTTTCGGCAGCCGGATGCGGGGCGAGGGGCCGGTGGCCGAGCTGATCGCTGCGCGCTTTCGGGCATGCTGCCGACGTCTGGACTTTCCTGGGTTGCCACCCCTGGATGGCAGCCGCTTTCGCCCGCCGGCGGCAGCGGGCGGGGAGCTCCCACTGTTCACGGATTGAGATCGATACGGCCGCGCTGTCGGTTCTCGAAGGCCTGCACTCGGTTGCGCCAGGCCTGTGCGATAATCACCGCCTGGTCCCTTGCCGTGTAGCGATGTCCCAGCGCCCTGTCCTCATTGCCGAACCCCGTTGGATCGACCTCGAACGCGTGCGCCCCGGCAGCCTCCCCGGCGCGGTCGCGCCCTGGCTGCGTGATCCCGGCTCGCTGACCCAGGCGGTGGTGCGTGCCTGCGCGGCAGACTTTCGGGTCGCGGTGCAGCATCAGGGCTGGGGAAGGGCATTGCCCAGCGAGCGCCATCTGCTGGGGCAGCCCTTGGCCCGCCGTTGTCTGCTGCGGGAGGTCAAGTTGCTGTGCGGCGATCGCCCCTGGGTCTTCGCCAGGACGCTGATTCCCGCCACCAGCCTTAGCGGCGCGGCACGCCGCCTGGCACGTCTGCGCAATCGCCCCCTGGGTGCCTTGTTGTTCGCCGATCGGCGAACCCGACGCCTTGCGACCCAGGTCGCGCGTCTCGATTCGCGCCATGCGCTGTATCATGCGGCCTGTTCGCATCTGCGGGCAGCCGCGCGGCCGCCGGTGATCTGGGGCCGTCGCACGTTGTTTCGCTATGCGGGCAAACCGCTGTTGGTGAACGAGATATTCCTGCCGGAGATTCCGGCACGCGGAGCATGAGCGAGCATTTTCCCCGAATCGACGCACTGGAAATGCAGCGGCCCGCCTGGCAGCGGCGGCTGCGGGCCTATGCCAGGCTGGTTCGTGCCGATCGGCCGATCGGCATCTTTCTGTTGTTGTGGCCGGGCCTGTGGGCCTTGTGGATCGCCGGCGCGGGGCAACCGCCCTGGTGGGTGGTGGCCGTCTTCGTCGCCGGCACCGTATTGATGCGATCGGCCGGTTGCGCCATCAACGACTATGCAGACCGCGACTTCGACGGCAAGGTAGAACGTACCGCCCAGCGTCCGCTGGCCACCGGCCTGATTCAGCCGCGCGAAGCACTGATGGTGTTTGCGGTACTAAGCCTGCTGGCCTTTGGGCTGGTGCTGTTGCTGAACCGATTGACCATCATGATGTCGGTCGTCGCGGTGGCCTTGGCCACCGTCTATCCCTTCATGAAGCGCTACACCCACCTGCCCCAGCTGGTGCTGGGCATGGCCTTCGGCTGGGCGGTGCCCATGGCCTTCACCGCCCTCCAGGAGCAGGTGCCGCCACTGGCCTGGGAACTTTTCCTCGCCACCGTCGTGTGGGCCCTGATCTACGACACCATGTATGCAATGGTCGATCGACCCGATGACCTCAAGGCCGGCATCAAGTCCAGCGCCATCCTGTTCGGACGCCACGATCGCCTGATCGTCGGTGTGCTGCAGTTGCTGATGCTGGTGCTGCTGTGGGACGTGGGGCGACGTGCCGGGCTGGGATGGGGCTGGTGGACCGGCTTGGGCATCGGTGCCGGTCTGTTCGGCTGGCAGCAGTACCTGATCCGCGCGCGGGATCGCCGTGACTGCTTTCGCGCCTTTCTCAACAACAACTGGTTCGGCCTGGTACTGTTCCTGGGCCTGTTCACCGACTATCTCTTGCGTCCCGCAGGGGGATGATCGCCTTCCGGCGCTCTCTGCTGGCGTTGCCCCTGCTGCTCCTGCTCGGCTGGAGCTGGTGGCAGCTGCATCGGCCTCCCTCGCCACTGCCGACCGCGGATGGCAGCACCCTCACCTGGTCCGAATGCTGGTTCGACAGCCCCTGGTGGCGTCCAGTGCACTGCGGCTGGCTGCAGGTGCCAGATGGCTTTCGCCTGCCGGTGGTCTACCTGCCGGCCTGGTTCTGGCGGCGCCATGCGCCACCGGTGATCTACGTGAACGGTGGTCCCGGGGCCGCCACCGGTCTGGACGATGAGGTGATGCCGGCCTGGTTGGACTGGGTCGACGAGGTGGCATGGCCGAGCGACCTGATTCTCTACGATCAGCGCGGTGTGGGGTTGAGCCGCCCTGCCTTCGATTGTCCCGAAGTGCGCGCCGTGCGCAAGGTATTGATGGCGAGTACGGCACCATTGGAAGCGCAGTACCGTCGACTCGCCGAGGTGCAACACCGCTGTCTGGCAAGGCTTCGGGCGTCGGGTTTCGATCCACAGCGGTTCCATAGCCTGGCAAATGCCGACGACGTGCTGTCGCTGGTCGGCGCACTGGGTCTGCCGCGCTGGCGGTTGTACGGGGTTTCCTATGGGACCCGGGTGGTGCTCGAGCTGATGCGGCGCAATCCGCCCGGCCTGGAAGCAGTGGTGCTCGATTCGGTGTATCCCCCTGAGGTGCATGCCGAGGAACAGGATGCATGGCTGCTCCAGCGCGCCCTGGTACAGGCGACCCGGGTCTGTGAACTGCTCGATTGCGAGCTCGGCCGGGCCCGGCTGCGGCAGTGGCTGGAGCAGGCGATGGCCGGGATGGAGGCCCGTTCGCTGCAGTTGTCGCTCATGGACCCGGAGGAAAAGACGCCCATCGCGGCGCGCTTCGACGCGGCGGACATGGCCTGGCTGGTGTTCGATGCCCAATACGATTGGCACAAACTCCTGCAGTTGCCGGCGCTGCTGCGGGAGTTGGCGGAGCGCCGTCCCGGCAAGGTGACCTTCGCGATTGCGCAGGACGCCCTGGCGGCCGAACTGGCCGATGACGTGAGCGACCCGGTGGCCAATTCGGTGGAATGTGCCGACAACGGGTCGCTGCAAGAGCAAGAATTTCTGCGCCAGTTGCAGCAGTTTCCCCTGGTGGCCGAGATCAAGCGCCTGGATTGGCGTTTCGGCCCCTGTCGCTGGTGGCCGCACGCCCCGGTGGCGCAGCGGCTGCGCCGGCCTCTGGTCAGTGCCGTGCCCACCCTGCTGTTGGCCGGGGAATTCGATCCGGTAACCCCGCCCGAGTGGGCCGAGCGGACCGCGGCGCAGTTGCCCGAGGGGAATCTCTTGATCTTCGCCGGCATGGGACACGGGGTGCTCGACAGCGACGATTGCGCGGTCGCGGCAACCCGTGCCTTCTGGCGGGATCCGGCGGCGCCCCAGGTGCCCGCATGTCTCGACCCATGATGTGCTTGATTTCTGGAGCGCTTGCCGGTAAAAACCCTCCGCCTTGGAAAGCAACCATGGAGTAGCGCCGAATGGCCGTCGAGCTTCCCCCAGACTATCGACCCAGTCCCGACGAGGAGTACATGAACCCCATGCAGCTGGAATATTTCCGGCGCAAGCTGCTGGCCTGGCGGGAAGAACTCATGCAGGAGGCCCAGGAGACCCTGGACAATCTGCGCGATACCGCCTACCAGGAGGTGGGTGACGAGGCGGACCGCGCCAACCGCGAGAGCGAGCATGGTCTGGAGCTGCGCACCCGCGACCGTTACCGGAAATTGCTGCGCAAGATCGAACAGGCGTTGGAACGGATCGACGACGGCAGCTATGGGTATTGCGAGGACACCGGCGAACCGATTGGTGTCAAGCGCCTGGAGGCGCGGCCCATCGCGACCCTGAGCATCGATGCCCAGGAACGGCGCGAGATGAAGGAAAAGGTGCTCGCCGACCGCTGAACCGCGGCGGCAGTCCCTGCGGGCCCACTTTTCCTTTGCGGCTGGAGGCCTTCCGCGCCGCCGCTCAATCTCTCCTCGGGGTGCGTGCCACTGCCCAGATCTCGACCCATTCGGCGCCGGCCCGCTTCAGGCAGGCCGCGGCGGCATCCATGGTGGCGCCCGTGGTCACCACGTCATCGACGAGCGCAACGCGTGGCGGGGGCGGTCCGTTGCCCCGCCAGGCAAAGGCCTCGCGCATCTGTCGCAAGCGCTGCCGGCGGGTCGCCCGATGTTGAGGCGCGGTCGCCTGCACGCGGACCAGGGCACGGTAGTCGGCGGGCAGGTGGGCCACGCGGGCGAGGGTACGGGCGAGTTCGGCGGCCTGGTTGAAACCCCGCTGGCGCAGGCGGCCCCGGTGCAGCGGTATCGGCAGCAGCAAATCGATTTCGGCTGTCTGTGGCAACGTCGCCGCCAGCAGGGAACCGAGCAGGCGCCCGTCCGACAGGCGCTCGTGGAACTTGAGGGCGGATATCAGGCGGTCGATCGGATCGGCATACAGAAAGGGGATGCGGGCGGCATCGAAGGCGGGTGGCCGGCTCAGGCATTCGCCACACAACCGCTTCTCGTCTTCGCCTTGCAGCGGCAGCCCACACTGCCGGCAGGCGTGGGGGATGATCGGCAATTCGTCCCGGCATGCGGGACACAGGGTGTCGTGTGCAGCCGTGCCGCAGAGACGGCAGCGCGACAGCGAGCCCAGAAACCGGTCGAATAGTGACCACATGTCGACCTGAAACTCCCTTTTCGGTTGACAGGCAGGGTGCGGGATCTATGATGGCACGTTTCGACAGTACATCCCGAGCCGCAGACGCCCATGTCATCCGTCGACCATCATTCCGCGCACAGTGGGAAGGAGCGCCTGCTCAAGGCGTCGTCCATCCGGTTCGCTGCCATACAGATGGATATCGGCAACATCGTCAGCATGTTGCTGCCGCCCTTGCCGTTGCTCTGGTTCGGGGCATCCATCCTGGTCTACGCCCTGCATCGGCATCACCCCGATCCGCGCGTGGGTGAGTATACCCGCTGGGCAGGCTATCGCTTCTATGCGGTGATGGGGTTGATCATCCCGGTCGGCACCTTCTTTCCGGGTGATGCCAAGATCGCCTGGCTGATTGCCTGGCTGGTCGGGATCCTGATCATCGTGCCCTGGTCGGCCTGGTCCATCTGGCGGGCCTGGCACGAGGACTGGCACGACATCCTGTTACCGGCCGCGGAGTCCGGCGCCGAAGAAGAGGAGATTCCCGATCATGTCTGAAGCCGCTGTGCGTCACGACTGGACGCTGGAGGAGATAGAGGCACTGTTCGCCCTGCCCTTCAACGACCTGCTGTTCCGCGCCCAACAGGTGCATCGACAGCACTTCGATCCCAACGAGGTGCAGGTGAGCACCCTGTTGTCGGTCAAGACCGGTGCCTGCCCGGAGGATTGCGGCTATTGCTCGCAGAGCGCGAAACACGATACCGGCCTGGAGCGCGAGCGGCTGCTGCCCCTCGAAGAGGTGATTGCGGCGGCCAAGGCGGCGCGCGAGGCCGGCTCGACCCGCTTTTGCATGGGGGCGGCCTGGCGCAATCCCACCGACAAGAGCCTGGAGCGGGTCATCGAGATGATCCGCGCGGTGCGGGATCTCGGCATGGAGACCTGTGTCACCCTGGGGATGCTCAGCGCGGAACAGGCGAGACGACTGCGCGAGGCCGGCCTCGACTACTACAACCACAACCTGGACACCTCGCCGGAGTTCTACGGCAGCGTGATCACCACCCGCACCTTCGAGGACCGCCTGGAGACATTGCGCCACGTGCGCGAGGCGGGCATCAATGTCTGCGCCGGTGGCATCCTGGGCATGGGGGAGGGGCCACGCGACCGCGCCCGTCTGCTGCAGGAGCTGGCCAACCTCCCTGAGCATCCCCAGTCGGTCCCAGTCAACATGCTGGTGCAGGTGGAGGGAACCCCGCTGTTCGGCGTGGATGGCATCGACCCGCTGGAGTTCGTGCGCAATATCGCGGTGGCGCGCATCCTGATGCCGAGGTCCCATGTTCGTCTCTCGGCTGGCCGTCATGAGATGAGCGACGAGCTGCAGGCCCTGTGTTTCCTGGCCGGGGCCAACTCGATCTTCTATGGCGAACGTCTGTTGACCACCGACAACGCGGATACCGGACACGACCGACGGCTGTTCGATCGTCTCGGTATCCGCATGCAGGCGGCTCCCGCCGATGAGCATAAGGTGTGCTGCGGCGGCTAACGGTCTGGCGCCGCCGCGCGCTTTCGAGAACTGGCTGCCGCGCAGCGGCACCTTGGATTCCTGAGGCATGAGTTTCCTCGACACCTTGAACACCGACCTGCGGCAGCGAGAGCGTGAAGGGCTATATCGTCGCCGACGGGTCGTGGAGGGACCGCAGGGCCCCCATCTGCGGATCGACGGTCGGGAGTATCTGGCCTTCTGCAGCAACGATTACCTGGGGCTCGCTGGCGATCCCCGCCTCGCCGAGGCGCTGAGCCACGGCGTGAAGACCTATGGGGTCGGCAGTGGCGCGGCGCATCTGATCAGCGGCCATTCCCGGGCCCACCATGCCTTGGAAGAGGCGCTGGCGGCCTTCGTCGGCGCGGAGCGGGCGCTGTTATTCTCCACCGGCTACATGGCCAATCTGGGGGTGATCACCGCCCTGGTCGGGCGCGGCGACAGCGTGGTGCAGGATCGCCTCGACCATGCCTCGTTGATCGACGCGGCGCGGTTGAGCGGGGCACGCCTGCTGCGCTATCGCCACAACGACCTGACCGGCCTGCAGCGTCAGCTCGGCAGGGCCGAGGGGCGGGTGCTGGTGGCCGTGGACGGGGTCTTCAGCATGGATGGTGACCGGGCGCCC
>RFHJ01000312.1 GCA_003696905.1 Gammaproteobacteria bacterium
CCGGTCAAGCCGCTGGATGCGGAGATCGATGCCTTCGTGCGCTGCATCCGCACCGGCGAGCCGCCGTTGGTAAGCGGCGAGGTGGGATTGCGTGCTCTGGAGGTGGCCCTTCAGGTCAAGGAAAAGATAGAGCAGAGCCGATAGCGGCGTCGCGGCAGTGGTGCACGAGAGCAGCTTCGGCACCCGCTCACCCCCTAAGGTCGCTCCCAGGCAACAGCGGTTGATTACCACGGGGCCAGCACGGCTGCCTGTTCGATGGCCGCGATCAGGCTGCCGGCATCGGCCCGACCGGTGCCGGCCAGTTCCAACGCGGTGCCATGATCCACCGAGGTGCGGACGATCGGCAGGCCCAGGGTGATGTTCACCGCCCGGCCGAAGCCCAGGTGCTTGAGCACCGGCAGGCCCTGGTCGTGGTACATGGCCAGGACCGCGTCGGCATCTTCCAGGTGCCGGGGGGTGAAGAGGGTGTCAGCCGGCAGCGGCGGGCTCAGGCGAATCCCTTCCGCACGCAGACGGGCCAGTGTCGGCTCGATGATCTCGATCTCCTCCCGTCCCAGGTGGCCACCTTCTCCGGCGTGCGGGTTCAGTCCGCACACCAGGATGTTGGGCTCGTCGATGCCGAAGCGTTGGACCAGATCCTGCTGCAGGGCGCGGACGACCCTCTCGAGCACGTCTGGCGTGATCGCATCGGGCACCGCACGCAATGGCAGGTGGGTGGTGGCCAGGGCCACCCGCAGCCCTGGGCAGGCGAGCATCATCACCGGATGGCCGCCGGTGATCTCCGCCAGGAACTCGGTATGGCCGCTGAACGGCACGCCGGCATCGTTGATCACTCCCTTGTGCACCGGGCCGGTCACAAGGGCGGCGTAGCGTCCCTCCAGGCAGCCTTGGGCCGCATGGCGTAGGGTCTCCAGGACATAGCCGGCATTGCGTGGGTCGAGGCGTCCGGGAACGGCGGGCTCGGCTAGATCGATAGACGCGACGTACAAGGTACCGGCGGCAGCGGGTGGGATTGTCCCCTCCTGATAGGGAAGGACACGCAGGGGCAGGCCCAGTTGGTCGGCGCGTGCCTCGAGCAGCCTGGGGTCGGCCACGGCCACCAGTGGCCACGGCCATTGCCGCTGCGCGATCTGCACCACCAGGTCCGGGCCGATTCCAGCGGGTTCGCCCGGGGTGAGGGCGAGGGGCGCTCCTGTCACAGACCGCTATCCGGGCGGACCTCGACGTAGGCCTCGTCGCGCAGTCGCCGCAGGTACTGCTCGGTGGCCTCCTTGGCCTTGCGGTCGCGGATCGCCTTCTTGGCCGCGAGGCGGCGGGCCTCTTCGGTCTCGTCGTGCTGGCGCTTTCCGAGTACCTGCACGATGTGCCAGCCGAAACGGGTCTTGAAGGGCTCGCTGATGGCCCCGACCGGGGTACTGTTCAGCTTTTCCTCGAACTCCGGCACCATGGCACCCGGGCTGATCCAGCCCAGGTCGCCGCCCTTGATGGCCGAGCCCTGGTCCTGGGAATGGGAGCGGGCGAGGTTGGCGAAGTCCTCCCCGTTGAGGGCACGCGCCCGTAGCTGCTCCAGGCGCTGCCGGGCGTCGGCGTCGGACGTCACCTCGTCGGTGCGGATCAGGATGTGACGGGCGTGGATCTGGGGCACGATCTTGCGCGCGGTTCGCTTGCCGCCACGAAAGCCGGCTACCTTGAGCAGATGAAAGCCGGCGCCGCTGCGGAAGGGGCCGAGGATGTCACCTTCCCTGGCCTTGGAGACCATTTCGGCCACGGCCGGCGTGAGCTGGCCGATACGGGCCCAGCCAAGGTCGCCGCCGCGTATGGCATTGCGGGCATCGGAGAACTCGCGGGCGATCTCGGCAAAGTCCTCGCCGGCGTCGAGGCGTTTGCGTGCCTCCTCGGCGCGCTGGCGGGCCCTGGCGATCTGCTCGGGGGAGGCGCCATCCGGTGTGGCTACCAGGATGTGCATGAGGTGCACCTCGCGCTTCTCATCGGGTGCCGCCTCTTCGCGTGCGAGGTACTGGTCGATTTCCGACTTGGAAACCTGTATGCGGTTGGTGACCTCGCGGTTGATCAGACGCGAGATGATGATCTGGTCGCGGATCCGGTTGCGGAACTGTTGGAAGTCCATGCCCTCCGCAGCCAGCGCCTCCTTCAGTTGTGACACCGTCAGGTTGTTGTTACGCGCGATGCGCTCGATGGCCTTGTCCACCGTCTCCGGATCGGCAGTGATGCCCAGGCGCTTTGCCTCGGCCAATTGCAGCTTCTCCAGGATCAGCTCTTCCAGTGCCTTGTTCACGATCTGGCTATCGCTGGGCATGGACCGGGGGTTACTGCGTTGCAACTCCGCGGCCAGTTCGCGTGCCTTGTCACGCAGTTCGCTGAGCATGATCACGTCATCACCCGCGATCGCCACGATGCGGTCGAGTAGCTGGGGCGCCGCCTGAAGATTGGTAGCGGCGAGGACCAGGACGAGTATCAGCCCGGCCAGGACACGGGAGAAAATTCTAGTCATCTTCCTTTCGGTAGCCGTAGATACCCTCGTTCAACAGGGCATCGATGTTGTCGCCCAGGGTGCCCAGGCCGCGCAGCTCCAGCTGCAACAGGAAAGACAGGTCCTGGTCGCTGGCGGTTCCAGTGACCTGCTGACGCAGGACTGCGCGCAACCGCCAGCAGCATTGCCCGTATTCGATGCCTGCCAGCGCATCCAGATTGCGATCCTCGCTGAGGGAGTAGTTCCAGCGGGCGATCGCACGGGCGCTCCGGCCGATGGGCCAGATCAGGCCCAGGTCGGTGCTGCTCGACACGGTATCCCGCAGGCGATAACCCAGGCTGACGATTCGAGCTGCCTCGCCGCGGTAGCTGAGCCGTGCCAGTGCCTGATCGACGGTGTTCTTATTGGGATTCCACACCAGGGCCCCGCGAGTGCGCCAGCCGGCACTCAGTCGGGCCGCCAGCTCGGTGACGACGGCGGAGATATCGTCCTTGTCTGGCAGAGACGGCAGCGGGGGGTAGTTGCCGAGCTGAACCTTGCGGTCGCGCAGGTAGTAGATGCTGCCGATGCTTGCGCGTGCCAGTTCGCGTCCGCTCGCGTCGTCATTGAAGCGGCTGGTCAGTGCCAGGGTCAGCTGGTTGGCATCACCGAGCCGGTCCGGACCGGTGAAGCGGTTGTCGCGAAACAGGTTGTCGAAACCGATGTCGTATTCGCTGGTGTCGAACAGCGGAATGTCGCTCTGATCCTTGCGCGGCACCCACAGGTAGTAGAGGCGCGGTTCCAGGCTCTGGGTGACCCCATGGCCGAACCATCGTGTCGACCGGTCGTAGTAGAGCCCGCCGTCCAGGCTGACGATGGGTGCCAGTCGGGTGGGGCTGTCGTTCAGGCCTGCGGCCGGGTTGTCCAGCCGGTAGGCGGTGTATCGCAGGCCCGCACGCGGCACCAGATGGTAGTGGGGTTCGCGCAATGGCAGGCTCAGGGTCGGATAGAGGTCGAGACGACGTCCCTCCACGAAGCCGCCCGATTTGTGGAAATCGACGAATTCGGCATCCAGTCCGTAGGCCAGCGGGAGTGTCTGCAGCCGGGTCTGATCACGGAACCGAACCAGCAACTGAGGCGCACGGGCATAAGGGCGGTCTGCCTTGGCCAGGCCCGGGTCGAGATTCTGGAACTGCTGCAGACGCCCGAACAGCTTCCAGTGATCGTCCGCATAGCGCAATTCGGCCGCGCGTTCGAGCTGGGTCGCGCTGGTCACGTCCAGATCGATGCCAAAATCGGAACGGTATTGCTCATCCGAGACATGATCGATGCGCAGATCACTGCTCAGGTGAGGCGTGTACTGGCCGCTCGAGTGCAGGGAAAGGCTGCCGCGCCGATCCTCACCCGCCGGGGCCTCGCGGTCGTTGGGCAGATAGGTCCCCTCGATGCGGCCCTGCTGATAGGACGTCAGGAAACGGAACTCGCCACCGAGCATGAGCCCGCGTCGGCTCAGAACGCGTGGGGTCAGGGTCAGGTCGTAGTTGGGCGCCAGATTGAGGTAATAGGGCAGGCTCAGGTCCACGCCGTGCCGGTCGTTGTAGGCGAGACGGGGGAGCAGCAACCCGCTGCGCCGTCGGTCATCGATGGGGAAGCTCAGATAGGGGGTGTACATCACGGGGATGCCGCCGAGGGCGATAGTGGCATTGCGCGCAGTCCCCAGCCCCTCCGCCCGATCGACCTCCAGTTCGGCGGCCCGCAACACCCAGACATTGCTGCCCGGGGGACAGGTGGTGTAGGTGATGTCCGCGAAGCGGCTGTGGCTTGCATCGAGCAGGCGTGCGCGAGCGGCATGGCCGCGGGCAAGCAGGCCCGGCAGACGATACTCGGCACCCTTTGCCTCGCCGGCGCGGGTTTGCAGGTTGTATTCCACCGCATCGGCGGCAAGGCGGAGGTCGGGGCGGCGGAGCAGCACATCCCCATGGGCCTGCAGGTTGCCGCTGGTGCGATCATACTCGGCCCGCTCGGCATGGAGGTACTGGTCGCCCTGTCGCAGCTCCACATTGCCGGTCAGACGCAGTCGCTGTTCGGTCCCCATTCCCTCCAGGCCCTCTGCCGCAGCCTCGATCGACCGGTCTCTCCCCCGGTCGGTTTCGGCAACGCTCGGTGCAGCCGCCCGGCAGTTCTGCCAGGGCAGGCCCTCGTCGAGGTGTGCAGCGGCCGTGGGACGCGCCTCTTCGTCGCCCGCGCTTGTGTCGGCGACCGTCGGCGCCCTCGCAGGCCCCGATTCGCTGCCAATGGCTGCTTCCGCTGTCTCGGCCGGGGCACGCTTCGGTCTTTTGCCCTCGGAGGGGGCCGTGGCGGTCGAGGGCGCTGCTTCCGCGGATGGCTGCCGGGATGGCGGCTGTTGCGTGGTGACGGGAGCTGTTGCCGACTGGGTCTCTGGTGTTGCGGGAGCAACGGCTGGTGCTGGCATTTGCGCAGGGGACTCGGCGAGCGGTTCGGGCGGCGCGCTTGCCTGCCCGCTGGAGAGCGGCGCAGTCAGCGCCTGTTCAAGTCCCCCCAGCCCCAGCGCTGGGTTGGAGGGCTTGGGCAGGGCGCTGGTAGCGGCTTCGCAGCGCCACTTCCCGTCGTCGCCTCGATGACAATCCCAGTCCGCCGAAGGAGCGGCCTGGGTCGCTGCCAGCAGTGCCACCATGGTCGCCAGTCCCAGTCGGTGGAGCGACCATGGCGGCGCAAAAGGTGAATGCTTGTCGGGGGCGGATGACACGGTGATTGTTCTGTTGCTTGTACGAAGGGCACGGCCGGACCTGCTTCAAGGGTCGCTAAAATCTCATAGAATGGCGTTTTCTTCAATGTAGGTGGCGGCGGTTGCCGGCGACCATCGCTGGCTCCCCTCTCGAGCCGGGATGCACAAGAGGGGGCCGTCGGCGCAAGGTCGTGAGGCATCGTTTGGGTTGTGGCGCCGCAGCTCCCAGTACCTTGCGCGAGTACCCGCGCGCCGGTGATCGAGCGGTTGTCGACAGCGATGAAGGCGTTGCCAGGGTCTCGAGAGGTCTGCTGTGATGCTTGCGGGAGGGAGTATGTCGAAGCGTGAAGCGCAACTGAAGGATTGGCTGGCGTCGGACTGTGGCCTGTCGCGGTTCGACATGGTACCGGCCTCGGGCGATGCCAGCTTTCGGCGTTACTTTCGGGTGCAGCTGTCCGATGGTGACACCCTCATCGCCATGGACGCACCACCTGACAAGGAGGATTGTGCGCCCTTCGTGGAAGTGACCGCGCGTCTCGAACGGGCCGGCGTACACGTGCCGCACATCCACGCCCAGGATCTGAAACGGGGGTTTTTGCTGCTCGAGGACCTGGGCGATCGACTGTATCTGGGCGAATTGAATCGGGACACCGCCGATGGACTCTATGGCGCCGCCATCGATGCCCTGCTGAGGATACAGCATGCCGATGGCGTAGGGCTTCCACTCTACGACCGTGCATTGCTGTGGCGCGAGATGATGCTCTTTCCGGAATGGCTGTTGACGCGCCACCTGGGGTTGGTGCTGTCACCGGCAGAGCAGGCCATGCTCGAGCAGGGTGTCGAGCGGCTGGTCGAAAATGCCCTGGCACAGCCCCGGGTGCCGGTACATCGCGACTACCACTCGCGCAATCTGCTGGTCTGCGAGGGCGCCTCCCCAGGGGTGATCGATTATCAGGACGCCGTGCTGGGACCATTGACCTATGATCTGGTTTCGCTGCTCCGCGATTGTTATATCGCCTGGCCGGGGGAGCGGGTGGACGCCTGGTTGAGCGACTATGCCGAGCGTGCCCTGGATGCCGGTTTGTTGCGGCCTGAAGATCGGGGCAGCCTCCGGAGGTGGTTCGATCTCATGGGGGTGCAGCGGCATCTCAAGGCGGCAGGGATCTTCGCCCGTTTGTACCACCGTGATGGCAAGCCCGGTTATCTGGATGATATTCCGCGGACGCTGGGTTACATATCGGCGGTGGCCGAACGCAATGCCGATCTCGAGCCATTGGCGGCATTGATCACCGAGCGCGTTCTTCCGCAACTGGAAGCCGCATGAACTGGCACCTCTCCACCCGCCCGTTACGCGCGGTCAGGCTGTTGACCTTCGACCTGGACGACACCCTCTGGCCCTGTTTCCCGGTGATCCATGCGGCGGAGCGCGAAGTCCATGCCTGGCTCGACCAGGCGGCACCGGAACTGGCGCGGCGCTACGACATCGATGCGCTGCGCGAGCACCGGCAGCAACTGGCACGTGACAATCCGGACCAGGCCCACGATTTGACAGGCCTGCGTTTGCGCAGCTATCGCGAACTCGCGCGGCGACATGGCGTCGACGAGGCGATCGCCGAGCAGGCCAATGTCATCTTCCGGCGGGCGCGTAACCGGGTCACCCCCTTCGAGGAGGTGGTCGAGGTCTTGACCCGGCTACGCCGTCATTATCGCCTGGTGGCGGTGAGCAATGGCAATGCCCAGGTCGAATGTACCCCCCTTGCGGATTGTTTCGATCATGCCTTCATGGCCGAAGAAGTGGGGGCGGCGAAACCCGACCCTGCGTTGTTCCATGCCGCCAGCCAGGCGACCGGAATCCCCCTGGAGCAGGCGGCCCATGTGGGCGATGATCCCCTGCGCGACGTGGAGGCGGCGCGCCGTGCCGGCATGCATACCGTCTGGGTGAATCGTGAGGGGGCAGATTGGCCAGCGGAACTGCCGCCCCCGGATGTACAGGTACGAGATCTGCGTCAGCTGCTGGACTACCTGCTGAGCGAGAGTGGGCGGGCGGCACAATGACCAAGGAGACGAAACATTTCCTCAAGGTCTATGTGCCCATCGCATTGGTGATCGCGGCGGTTTTTGCGGTGGCCTATTCGTTCATCGAGCCGGCGCCCCCCGATCATGTGCGGATTGCCAGCGGCTCGCCACATGGGGCCTACTACCGATATGCGCAGGCCTATGCGCGGGAGCTCGCCAAGGAGGGCATCACCCTCGAGGTCGTGCAGACGGCCGGCTCGGTCGAAAACATCCGGCTGTTGCGCCAGGGAAAGGTGGATGTGGCGCTGGTCCAGGGTGGTGTCGAGGCTCCTGTCAGCGAACCGGCGCTCTATTCGCTGGGCAGTCTCTATTACGAACCCCTGTGGTTGTTTCTCCGCCAGGGCATCGATATCGACCGCCTCGGCGCACTGCAGGGGCTGCGCGTGTCGGTGGGTGCTACGGGCTCAGGCACTCGGGTGCTGGTGCTCCGGCTGTTGCGGGCCAATGGTCTCTCGCCCGATGACCCGGGATGGCACAGCCTGGGCAGCGCGGCCTCCTTGAAAGGGTTGCTCGATGGATCCCTGGAAGCGGCCTTCTTCGTCGGTTCGCCGCAAGGCAGCGCGATCGCGCGTCTGCTGCGATCTCCCGCGGTCCATCTGTTCGGGTTTTCCCGCGCGGCAGCCTATGCCCGCCGTTACCGGTTCCTCAACGATCTGGTGCTGCCCAGGGGCGTGGTGGATCTGGCACAGGATCTCCCGCCAGTCGACAGGCGGTTGGTGGCGCCCGCAGCGAATCTGGTGGTGAGCGAGGACACCCATCCGGCGATCAACGATCTCCTGCTGCAGGCGGCTACGCGGGTTCACGAAGAGGGGGATTGGTTCGCCGCGCGAGGCGAATTCCCGCAGCCCAGGTTGCTTGCCTACCCGCTGGCGGAGGAGGCGCGTCGCTATTACGCCCATGGCCCACCATTCCTGCAGCGCTATCTGCCGTTCTGGGCCGCTTCGCTGATCGATCGCCTCAAGGTGATGCTGCTCCCCCTGATCCTGATGTTGCTGCCGCTGTTCAAATGGCTGCCGCCGATCTACAACTGGCGTATGGCCTCCAGGATCTATCGGTGGTACGACCAGCTGGAGGGCATCGAGCGGGGGCTGGCACAGGGCACGTTGAGCCTCGCCCAGGCACGGGAGGCTCTGCAACGAATCGACGAGGCGGTGCGTCGGCTCGAAGTGCCCGCATCCTATGGGCGCCAGCTATACCTGCTGCGCCAGCACATCGCGCTGGTTCGGGATCAGCTGGCGGCGGGCCCTCAGAACAGGTCGATGTCGCCGCTCCGAGGCACGGGCAGGGGTTCGACCTCACCGCACTCCACCAGATCCCCGTAGAAGGCGACCCGGTTCCTGCCGTGCTGCTTGACGTAGTACATCGCCTTGTCCGCCGCCTCGATGACGGCCTCGGGCGAGTCCTGTCCGTCGATTTCGGTGACGCCAATGGACGCGGTGAGATGGCCAGCCAGGGGGAAGTCGTATTCATCGACCCGTGAACGGAAGCGCTCCAGGGCCAGCCCCGCCTTTTCCTTGTCGTCGGCTCGGATGATGGCCACGAACTCTTCGCCGCCGAAGCGAAACAGCAGGTCGTCGTTTCGGAACACCTCGTGCATCAGGCGGGCAAAGATGATCAGGATCTCGTCACCCATCAGATGCCCGTGTGCGTCATTGATGCGCTTGAAATGGTCGATGTCGATGAGCGCCAGCCAGTGCTTCTGCTGGTCATAGGCCCGTCGCTTGGGGTGGTGTCGTGCACCCTGCGTCAATCGCTGATCACCAAGGATCTGCAGGATGGTGGTCTGCAGCCGGTCGCGGTTGAGCAGAGAGGTGAGCTTGTCCTTCTGGCTGAGGTCGAGCAGCGACAGATAGTTTGCATAGATGCGCAAAAGGCCGTCTATCATGCGCTGGTCCTCGAGGGCGACGGGAGGACCAATCTGGGTCAGCAGTGAATAGAGATCGCCGTCCTGGTCGAACACCGGATAGAGGCTGACCACGCAACCGCTTTCGGGGTCCTGCACGCTGCTCAGCTCGCCGCTCTCGACCACCATGGCCATGAGGGAGGACAGGCCGGGTTCGATCTCGTGGCGACTGTTGGCGTGCCCGCAGGATATCACCCCATTGCTGTAGAGGGCCGACAGGCCGATCTCGAGTTCCGGTTCGTGGTTGTACACCTTGTACAGGCGCAGCTCCTGTTCCGGCTCGAACTCACTGAGGGTGGAGAGGAGGCTCTGCTCGATCAGCTCCTTGTCCAGGTAGCGGGTCACCTCGGCGATGCTGTCGATCACCTGGATGGTGGAGCAGCGTCGGCGCGGCTGGACACGCAGACTCTTCAAGGGCATGGCAGCTAGCCTCCTTTGGGTGTGGATCGTTCGTCGGCCTTGTATATGGCCCTATCGGCCAGGGGGAAGAAAGCTTGAGTCTTTTGCCTGTCAGATCTCGCGCAGTCCCTCGGAAGGCTCGATTCGCGCCGATCGCATGCCGGCAAGGGCGGCAGCCAATACCGCAGCGGCGGTGGTCACCAGCAGCGACCAGAGATAGTGCTCCGGCAGCAGTACACAGACCTCCTGTCCTTCGGCGAGCTGCTCACCGAGCATGTCGTTGATGGCCCAGCTGGCCAGACGATACAGCACCACCGCCAGGCCCCAACCCAATACCGCGGTATAGAAGGCCTGTACCACGGGGAACCAGACGATATCCCCGGTGTGGAAGCCCACCAGTCGCAGGACCGACAATTCCTTTCGCTTGCGGTCCACGTTGGCCCAGAGGCTGGCGCCCAGCGACAGTGAAAAGCCGAGCAGGCCGATCACTGCAATGGCCCAGTAGATGGCGCTCAGGTTGCGATCCATCTTCATTACCAGTTCGATGTCGGCGGACCGGGTACGGACATCGATGCCGGCGTCGCGGAACATTTTTTCGAGGCCGGGGACGTCGTAGATGGAGCGGGCATAGAGACGGAATCCAGGATAAGTGCGCTCCGCGGGCAACCTGGTGCCGGCCCATCCCAATGCAGGTACCGCGTGGCCGTCACGAAAGTCCTCCAATGCCTCGAGCAGCACCACATCGACGAAGGCCCCCTCGCGCGCGAAGGCCCGGGCAGGGGCGATGTCCACGACCTCCAATGGCAGATGGACCCGCTCACGTTTCCCGCGGAAGCGGCGCGCCAGACTGCCGTCAATGGTATCGCCCGGCGCCACCTTCAGTTTGTCCGCCGCGCTGCGGGACAAGACGATGCGTTTGAGCCCCTCGGCGCGCCCCGTGATATGGGTGAGCAAAGGGTCCTTGTCGTCCGACGGGATGAGCTCAACATCGATGATACGGCTGGACCTGTCGCTCCTGAGCTGCAGGGTCGCGGCGATGCTGCGGGTTCGGGGCACGACGAAGGCGACATCGGGACGGCGGCGCAGTTCTGCAAGCCAGGCAGCGGTGTAGCGTCCACTGCCAACGGGGCGGATTTCGCGGTTTGCCGGATCTTCGATCAGTTGGTCGAGCATGCCGCCGATAACCCCGAACTTGAGCCCGAACAGGACCAGCATCGGTCCAAGCACAGCGGCCAGGGCGAGGACGAAGCAGCCGGACATCTGCCATTCATGGCTGTAGTCGCGGGTGGCCAGACGCAGGACTTTCGCCAGACGCATCAGCCGTTCACCACGGTTTCTGTGGTACGGCCATCCCGCGATCGCCGGGTATGATGGGCGAGCCGGCGCAGGCCGAGCCGCTTGATGTGACGCCAGGCATGGCTGGCCACGATCACCGTGATGTTGCGCTCTTCGGCCAGTCCGATGAACAGGGACATGATCTTCTCTGCCGCGAAGGGATCGACCGAGGCCGTGGGCTCGTCGGCGATCACGATCGAAGGTTCGTGCGCCAGTGCGCGACCGATGGCGACCCGCTGCCGTTCGCCGGTGGACAGGGTCTCGGGCAGCTTGTCGAGGTGACGGGCAATGCCGAGTTCCTTGGCCAGCTGCTCCACGACGCCTTTGTCCCGCAATCCTAGCACATTGCGGGAGAGGCTCATGTTGTCGCGCACTGTGAGGTATGGCAGCAGTCCGCCGGTCTGCATGACGTAGCCGATGTGCCGCTTGCGCAGTTCGCCCAGGCGGTTGAGCCTGCGTCGCGCCCAGAGATGACCCACATCGATGGGGTCGCCGGTGTTGACGGGGCGGAACCGAAAGGCGCCGATCTGCGACGGTTGCGAGATGAAGGCGAGGATGTCCAGCAGGGTCGACTTGCCGCAGCCCGATTCTCCGATCAGGGCGATCTTTTCGCCTTGGGCGATCTGCAAAGAGGGTACGTTGAGCCGGAAGGAGATGCCCTGCGACTGACGGTCCATGATGACATCGCGCAGATGGTAGATGATGCCGCGGTCACGGCAGGGGGTTGTCAGTGCGCTGCTCAAGGTCGTGGAAGGGTCCGGTACGGTTCTGCGAGGGGCGGTATTGTACTTTGGAAGGCGGTGTCGTGCGCGTCCGCCGCGGACTCCGGCAGGGTAGCGTCATCTAACCGTGTGCGGAGCGGGTGTCTGCCCGAAAAAACGCCGTAAATACATCCTTGTAGGCTCGACGGCGGCATCCCTGCCGCCGACGTTTTTCGCGCAGACACCCGCTCCA
>RFHJ01000313.1 GCA_003696905.1 Gammaproteobacteria bacterium
AGCTGTTGGGAACCACTAAGTTTGGGTCGGGTACTTCCGATCCCATCTGGGAGGGAGGCGCAGGCCCCGAGGGGCGCATGCTGGGCTTCCGTGCAGCCGTCTCGAATCAGGTGCCTGACGACCTGACCAAAGGCGCTGGGACCAACCTGTCTGCCATCCTGTTTGGCAACTGGTCGGACTTGGTGATCGGGCAATGGAGCGGATTGGATATCCAGGTCGATCCTTACTCACTTTCCTCCTCTGGCGGCATTCGGGTGACTGCTTTCAGCGATCTGGACATCGCTGTTCGGCACCCTGAGTCCTTTGCAGCCATTACGGATGCCGTGACCGCATAACAACGATGACTTGATGGGGTTTCCCGGCAGTGCGCCCACCGCCTGCCGGATTTTTTTTGTGGGCATCCCACCGGCTTTTGGGTAAGGCGAACAGCGACGTTTTACCTTCAAAAGGTTCTGTTCCTTTTCTGTGTTTCTTCGAGTATCATTACCGTGTTCCAACGTGGTGTCACGGGTAGCTGAAGTCTTGCCAAGGTTGGGGTCGCGAGTTCGAGTCTCGTTTCCCGCTCCAGTTACCCCGAAAGCCCCGCACGCCACTGCGGGGTTTTTGGTTTCAGTGCCAACCATAGGCACTGACGTCTCTCATGGCCGAGTGGCAGAGTGGCTATGCAGCGGATTGCAAATCCGTGGACCTCGGTTCGACTCCGGGCTCGGCCTCCATTTCTTCCCCCGTTAAATCAACCAGTTGCGCGCAGTTTCTTGTGTTGCTTCTTGGTTTCTTGCTGCGCGTTTCGTCGACGAAAAAACAAGTACTTACGTTTTGACACGCGTGGCAACACGGAATGCTGCTCCTTGACATTTGCGTGTATGGCGACAGAGACTTGCGGTTGTCGCTCTCCTCTCTGTCGGTGACTTCCCGTGGCAACCATACGCAAACGCGGAAACAAGTGGCAGGCAACTATCCGCCGCGCAAAACTCCTGCCAAGGCCCATTTATCTCAGCGATCCGGATCGCGATGTGCTTGAGCGCCTATGCGCCAGCATTGAGGCGATGCTGGATGCCGGCGTGGTACCGGATTGGATCGCGTCGCACCAAGCGCAGGAAGGCGGTCTCGGGAGCGGCCTGGATGGTGTCCCGCGGCCTCGAACTCTGGCGGAATTGATTGAGACCTATCTCGATCATCACGACGTTTCACAGGCCTACGCTCCATTGCTGCGCCTGATTGCAAGAGAGCATGGCGATCTTCATCTCGCCGAACTGAACTACGCGTGGGTGGACGATTGGATCCGCGATCTCAAGCGGCGGCGAAACTTAGCCCCGGGAACCATTCGAAAGCGCAAAGGTGCGCTGCAGGCGGCGGTGGCGTGGACGATGGTCCGCTGGCCGGAGGCGATACCCGTCAACCCGTTGGAACAGTTGCCGACAGGCTATAGCCGCTACAGCGAGGCCGATCGTCGCGCCGCCGGAACGGCAAAGCACGACCTCGAGCGTGATCGCCGACTCGAGCCCGGCGAAAGAGAGCGGATCCTGGCGTCCATTCGTGGAGAGATTCCATCCCCGCCAGGTCAGCAGCGGCCGCTGCGATTGCATTACCCTGCGGCCGTAGAAGCCTATTTCGAGTTGCTGGTCGGGTCAGCGATGCGGCTGCGGGAAGCCTATACCCTGACTCTGAGTCAAGTCGACATCGACCGGCGAACGATCCGCCTGGATCGTACAAAGAATGGTGACCGGCGGGACGTCCCCTTGTTTTCAGAAGTCGCCGAAGCGCTGCGCCGTTATCTGGCCACTGTCCAGAGCGAGGAAGGCGGCATGCGGGGCTGGCGCCATCCGGGGGAGAGGCTGTTTCCTTTCTGGGATGGTAGTCATGATCCGCTTGCTCTGGAGCGTACTACATCGCGCGTGTCGCGCCTGCTGAGGCGGGTGTTTGCGCATGCCGGCTGTGAGGATCTGCGCGCGCATGACTTGCGGCACGAGGCCACCTGTCAGCTGTATCTGCGGACTCAACTCTCGGATCTGCAAATCGCGAAGATCACCGGGCACCGGGATCTGCGAATGTTGCGGCGCTATGCTTCTCTGCGAGGCAGCGAGCTCGCCGACTTGTTGCCCTAGTCGCCTAGGACGGCTCGACGAAAAGTCTCTGGGACCTCGATCCCTCGGCGGCGTCGAGACCGACCAGTTTTGTTGGACGTGGACAGAGGTTCTGCGCTTGTGGGGCGTAATGGAGTACGTGCCGGCGTGATCTGCCACCAGGCAGGCTGTGCAGCACGCTGCTCGGCGATGCGCTCGTCGAGATAGCGTTCGATATCCTGGCGCCGAAAAACCCAACGTCTGCCAATTTTGGCGGCAGGCAGAATACCCTCGGCCGCCAGGCGGGCGACGGTTGCCGGCGTGCACTGCAGAAAGCGGGCGACGTCTGCCGATGTCCAGGTTGGGCTGGTGCTGTTGAATGGCTCCATGTTCCTTATAGCCACTCGCGCACCTGAAATCTGCATTTCATTCCCAAATTGAGGGCGCGTGAGAAGATATTTCTCTGCCAACGAGGTCTTGGCAGCGTGATGCGATGCTTTGCTTCAGCGAACGCGCGGCGCCTTTCTTCAAAAAGACGACTGAGCTCTTGCGGCTTCGACCAGATGGTGCAATGGCTCGGATTCGTTCGAGTGCTCCAGCCGCCTGAGGTCGTACCGATAGGCCGTCACCATACCCAGGCTCCCCAGCTTCACCACGCTCTCGAAGCGCAGTTGCGCGGAGAAGTGGATCAGGAATACATCGACCAGTGGGTAGACGTAATCGGTCATCAGGTCGGGCGTATGGCTTCTGCTCTCCACCCATGCTTTTCTGGCTGCCTTGATGGTGGCACGCAGCGCCTTGGCCGCCCGCGCATAGTCCTCCGGACGCTGCGCCTGAACCGGATATACCAGGCCGATTCGGTCGTGCCCGCGCGAGTCCCAGCCGGCAATCAGCTCCCCGATCTGGCGGGCATCGGAGGGGCGCCTTCGGCTCAGTTCCAGCTCGACCCAGAGACGGCACCGGACCCGCTTGGGGTTCTCGAATCCGGGCGGCCGATTCCGTTCTCGCACGATCGTGGTG
>RFHJ01000044.1 GCA_003696905.1 Gammaproteobacteria bacterium
GATCCCGTCCCTCGCGGTCGAGCTTGTTGATGAAGGTGATGATGGGCGTATCGCGCAACCGGCAGACCTCCATCAGCTTAATGGTGCGTTCCTCGACCCCCTTGGCCACGTCGATCACCATCAATGCCGAATCGACCGCGGTGAGGGTGCGGTAGGTGTCCTCGGAGAAGTCCTCGTGACCGGGGGTGTCGAGCAGGTTCATCACCCGCCCCTTGTGCTCGAACTGCATCACCGACGAGGTGACCGAGATGCCGCGTTCCTTCTCCAGCGCCATCCAGTCAGAGGTGGCGTGGCGCGCGGCCTTGCGGCCCTTGACGGTACCGGCGAGCTGGATCGCCCCGCCGAACAACAGCAGCTTTTCGGTGAGAGTGGTCTTGCCCGCATCAGGGTGGGAGATGATCGCGAAGGTGCGACGCTTCGCGGTTTCTGTCAGGTGGTCGGCCATGGAGATTCGGAATACGGCAAAGGAGCGGGATTATACCTGCTGGGACGATGGGACAAGATTGAAGTGAGCGGGGTTTCGCCCAGTTGTAGCAAAGGTCCGCTGTCGGGCCTGAAGGCCCTCCCACAGCGAGCCCTTTCCAGCCCGACAGACGAGATCTACAACAATGGCTTGGCGTAGACCACCGCATCCTCGCGCCCGTGAAGATCGTGGGGATAGTAACCGCGCCGCTGCCCCACCTCACAGAATCCCTCGGACTCGTACAGCGCCCGCGCGGACAGGTTGCTGGCTCGGACCTCCAGGTAGACGGTGTCGGCGGCCTGCTCGCGGGCAAAGCGCAGCATGCGCCGCAACAGGCGCCGCCCAATGCCCCTCCCCTGGTGGTCGGGCGCCACGCATAGGTTGAGCAAATGGGCCTCGCCGGCGCCCACCGAGAGCACCGCATGCCCCACCAGCATGTCGTCCTGTTCGGCGACCTGGCATTGGTAACCGACCCGCAGACAATCGCGCAGGATGCCCAAGGTCCAGGGGTGGGTATAGGCAGCCCGTTCGTTGGCAAAAACCGCGGCCAGGTCGCCCTCGCGCATGGGCCGAATGAAGATATGGGGCTCCTGGATCACCGCGCTCACTGGACCGCCTCCCCGCGTAGCTGACGCCAGATCGCCTGCAGATCGTCCCAGGCCTTGGCCTTCTCCTCCGGCCTGCGCAGCAGATAGGCCGGGTGATAGGTAACCCTTAGCGGCACCTGCGCCTCGCCGAGTGCATGCACCCGCCCGCGCAGGCGGCCGACCGACTGGTCAGTGTCCAGCAGGTTCTTGGCGGCCACCCCACCCACCGCCAGGATCAGCTCCGGCTCGACCAGCGCGATCTGGCGGGCCAGCCAGCCGCTGCAGGCGACGACCTCTTCGGCACGCGGGTCACGATTGCTCGGCGGGCGGCACTTGAGGATATTGGCGATATAGACCTGCTCGCGGGACAGGCCGATCGCGGCGAGCATGTTGTTCAGCAGCTGCCCCGCCCGGCCGACGAAGGGCTCGCCCTGGCGGTCCTCCTCGGCCCCCGGCGCCTCGCCAATGATCATCAGGCGTGCCTGGCGATCGCCCACGCCGAACACGGTCTGGGTGCGAGTCTCACATAGGGAACAGGCGCGGCACTGGCTGACCGCTGTCTCCAGGCCATCCCAGTCGAGGACCGAGGGATCGGAAGCGCTCGGCGCTGGCCTGGCGGGTTCCGCTGGAGCCGGCGGCTCGGCGGGAGGCGGCGGCTCGACTTCGATCTCGGGGGGAGGCGCCGGCAGCTCGGGCGATTCGACGCTCGCGGGGCGGCGCAGCTCCCATAGCGGGATGCCCATGGCGGCGAGGCAGGCCTTGCGGCGCTCATCGAGCATGGATGGCCCCCCTCCTAACCTCCCCCCACAAACGGTGAGAGGGACAATATCGCTGGTGGGGAGGGCTGGGGTGGGGATCAAACATCGCCCTTCTGCGGATGTGCCCGCTGTTCGGTATCCAGCAGCTTGTTGGCGGCATTGATATAGGCCTTGGCCGAGGCGATGACGATATCGGTGTCGGCCCCCTGCCCGTTGACCAGGCGCCCGCCCTTCTCCAGCCTTACCGTCACCTCGCCCTGGCTGTCGGTACCGCTGGTGATGTTGTTGACCGAGTAGAGCTTGAGGTCCGCACCGGTCTGCACCAGCGCCTCGATGGCCTTGTAGGCGGCATCCACCGGCCCGCTGCCCTCGGCGGTGCCGCTGCGCTCCTCGCCGTCGATGCTCAGGGTCACGTCGGCGCGTGGGGTCTCGCCGGTCTCGGAGCAGACATGCAGCGAGACCAGCTTGACCCGCTCGTTGATCTTCTCCAGGCCCTTGTCGGTGACCAGCGCCTGCAGGTCTTCGTCGAAGATTTCGTGCTTCTTGTCCGCCAGCTCCTTGAAGCGGGCGAAGGCCTCGTTCAGTTCCTCCTCGGTCTCGAGATGGATGCCCAGTTCCTCCAGGCGGGTGCGGAAGGCATTGCGCCCGGAATGCTTGCCCAGCACCATCCGGTTGTGGCTCCAGCCGACGTCCTCGGCCCGCATGATTTCATAGGTCTCGCGGTGCTTGAGCACACCGTCCTGGTGGATGCCGGACTCATGGGCGAAGGCGTTGGCACCCACGATGGCCTTGTTCGGCTGTACCGGAAAACCGGTAATGTTCGAGACCAGGCGCGAACAGGGCACGATCTGGGTGGTATCCAGGCGGGTATCGCAGTCGAAGACATCCTGGCGGGTGCGCACCGCCATCACCACCTCTTCGAGGGAGGCATTGCCCGCCCGCTCACCGAGGCCGTTGATGGTGCATTCGACCTGGCGGGCGCCGTTCATCACCGCCGAGAGTGAGTTGGCCACCGCCAACCCCAGGTCGTTGTGACAATGCACCGAGAAGACCGCCTTGTCGGCATTGGGGATGCGCTCGATCAGGGTGCGGATGGTCTCGCCGAACTGCCAGGGCATGTTGTAGCCCACCGTGTCGGGAACATTGATGGTGGTGGCGCCCGCGTCGATCACCGCCTCGAAGATGCGACACAAAAAGTCGATCTCGGAGCGGCCCGCGTCCTCGGCGGAGAACTCCACATTGTCGGTGTAATTGCGCGCATGCTTGACCGCCCAGATGGCCTGCTCGACCACCTGGTCTGGGGTCATGCGCAGCTTGCGCTCCATGTGCACCGGTGAGGTGGCGATAAAGGTGTGGATGCGGCCGGAGACCGCCGGCTTCAGCGCCTCGCCGGCGCGATCGATGTCCCTCTCCAGGGCCCGCGCCAAGCCGCACACGGTCGAGTCCTTGACGATCTCGGCCACCGCCTTGACGGCCTCGAAATCACCGGGACTGGCAATGGGGAAGCCGGCCTCGATCACATCCACCCGCATCTTCTCCAGGGCGCGGGCAATGCGGATCTTCTCTTCCTTGGTCATGGACGCGCCGGGGCTCTGCTCGCCGTCGCGCAGGGTGGTATCGAAAATGATGAGTGGTTGTTTGCTCATGAGCCGCTCCAATCAGACCCCCAGGCCTGTCGCAAATCTTCGCCCAAATCGGACCTGGGTCCAACTCGGCAGGAAATCTCGGGAATGTGGCGATTGTCTGGCCCTCGCCCGGGCGCGCTGTCTCCGATGCCCCTCAGGGCAGCAGGCGTAGCAGCAGAAGAGCAGACAGGCGAAGTCGCCGGCCCTGAGCCGGGAGGAAGAGGTCAGCTTGTCGAGAAGACTCGAATCGCATGTCGTTTCGCCTGGAACAGAGGCTTAAATATAGCCCACTCACTCGTTCTCTGCCAAGCCCCGCCGCCGCCTTTTCCAGCGCCGCCACAACGCCAGGGCGGGACCGGAGATCGTATAGCCCATGAACACCAGGAACAACACCGGCGCCGGATCGACCAGTACCACCGCAAAGGCGAGCATCACGGCGACGATGGCGAAGAACGGCACCTTGCCGCGAAAATCGATCTGCTTGAAGCTGTGATAGCAGATGTTGCTGACCATCAACAGGCCCGCGGCCACGGTGAGCAACAGTGCCAGCCAGCCGACGGCAGGACCCGACAGCCCCTTGTCGACACCCAACCAAACACTGCCGGCGATGATGGCCGCCGCCGAGGGACTCGGCAGGCCAGTGAACCAGCGCTTGTCCGCGGTGGCAATGGCCGAATTGAAGCGCGCCAGCCGAAGTGCCGCGCCGGCGGTGTAGATGAAGGCCGCCAGCCAACCCAGGCGACCCAGGTCCACCAGCGCCCATTGGTAGATCACCAGCGCAGGCGCCAGGCCAAAGGCCACCATGTCCGAGAGACTGTCGTACTCCGCCCCGAAGGCGGTCTGGGTGTTGGTCAGCCGCGCCACCCGACCATCCAGCCCATCCAGTACCATGGCCACGAAGATGGCGATGGCGGCCTTCTCGAAGGCCCCGTTCATCGAGGCCAGCACTGCATAGAAGCCGCTGAACAGGGCCGCAGTGGTGAACAGGTTGGGCAATAGATAGATGCCCCGCGCACGCTTGGGGCGCTCGTGTTCGAGCTCGGTGACCTTGGGGGCTTCTTCGTTCATGGAGTTAGTATAGAAAAAAGGCCGCAATGATGCGGCCTTGTGATGGTATCGACCTGGCGCCGGCCGATGGCCTCAGTTCTTGGACTTGTCCACGATCTTCTGGATCCAGGGCATCATGGCGCGCAGACGGGCACCCACCTGCTCGATCTCGTGCTCCGCATTCAGACGGCGGCGGGCAGTCATCTCAGGATAATTGGCCTGGCCCTCGAGGATGAAACGCTTGGCATATTCGCCGGTCTGGATATTGCGCAGGGCCTCCCGCATGGCGGCACGCGACTGCTCGTTGATGATCTTCTCGCCGGTGACGTATTCGCCATACTCCGCGTTGTTGGAGATGGAGTAGTTCATGTTGGCGATGCCGCCCTCGTACATCAGGTCGACGATCAGCTTCAGCTCGTGAAGGCACTCGAAGTAGGCCATCTCCGGCGCATAGCCCGCTTCCACCAGGGTCTCGAAGCCGGCCTTGACCAGTTCCACGGTGCCGCCACAGAGCACCGCCTGTTCACCGAACAGGTCGGTCTCGGTCTCGTCCTTGAAGGTGGTCTCGATGATGCCAGTGCGCCCACCGCCAATGGCCGAGGCATAGGACAGGGCCACGTCCTTCGCCTTGCCGGAGGCATCCTGAAACACCGCAATCAGATCGGGGATGCCACCGCCCTTGGTGAACTCGTTGCGCACCGTATGGCCGGGGGCCTTGGGTGCGATCATGATCACATCGAGATCCTCCCGCGGCACGATCTGGTTGTAGTGGATGGCGAAACCATGGGCGAACGCCAGGGTCGCGCCCTCCCTCAGATTGGGTTCGATCTGGTTGCGATACAGCTGGGCCTGGAACTCGTCCGGCGTCAGCACCATTACCAGATCCGCCTCCGCAACCGCATCCGGTACATTCTTCACCGTCAGCCCGGCCGACTCTGCCTTTGCCACCGACGGGGAACCCTCACGCAGACCCACGCGCACGTCCACGCCCGAGTCCTTGAGGTTGTTGGCATGGGCATGTCCCTGGGAGCCATAGCCGAGGATCGCGACCTTCATGCCCTGGATCAGGGAGAGGTCACAGTCTTTGTCGTAATAGATGTTCACTGCCATGGGAGGATTCCTTATGAATTCGTTGTTGGAAAGGGATTCAGATATGCAGGGTCAGGCGCTTGCCGCCGCGGGCGATGCCCAGCGGTCCGGAGCGCACCGTCTCGATGATCAGATCGTCGTCGACCGCCTTGATGAAGGCGTCGAGCTTGTCACCATCGCCGGTCATCTCAATGGTGTAGGAGTTGCCGGTCACATCGATAATGTTGCCGCGAAAGATATCGGAAAGCCGCTTGACTTCCTCGCGCATGGGACCCTCGGCGCGCACCTTGATCATCATCAGCTCACGCTCGATATGCGCGCCTTCGGACAGGTCCACCAGCTTGACCACGTCGATCAGTTTGTTCAGCTGTTTGGTGATCTGCTCGATGATGTTTTCGTCACCGCGGGTGACCAGCGTCATGCGAGAGAGGGTCGGATCCTCGGTCGGGGCCACCGTCAGGGACTCGATATTGTAACCCCGGGCACTGAACAGGCCGGAAACACGTGACAGGGCGCCCGCCTCGTTTTCGATCAGAATGGAGATGATGTGTCGCATCAGGCCAACTCCCTGTCGGACGAAAGGTGCGGAGACATGTGCATCTCGTGATGCCCCTTGCCCGCCTCGATCATCGGATAGACGTTCTCTTCCGGGTCCACCACGATGTCCATGAACACAAGCCGGTCCTTCATGCCGAAGGCCTCACGATAGGCCGCCTCCAGGTCTCCGGGGTTTTCCACCCGCATGCCCACATGGCCAAAGCTCTCGGCCAGCTGGATGAAGTCTGGCAGCGCATCCACATAGGAATGGGAATAGCGCCCGTCATAGAAGAATTCCTGCCACTGGCGCACCATCCCCATGTAACCGTTGTTCAACAGCAGGATCTTCAGCGGCAGGTCGTATTGCTTGCAGGTGGCCAGCTCCTGGATGCACATCTGGATGCTGGCCTCGCCAGTGACACAGGCCACCTGGGCATCTGGGAAGGCCTGTTTGACTCCCATGGCCGCCGGCAGCCCGAAGCCCATGGTGCCGAGACCGCCGGAGTTGATCCAGCGACGCGGCTTGTCGAAGGGATAGAACTGGGCCGCGAACATCTGATGTTGACCGACATCCGAGGTGAGATAGAAGTCGTCGCCCTTGGTGACCTCGTACAACTTCTCCACCGCGAACTGCGGCTTGATCACCTTGTCGCTGTGATCATAGGCGAGACACTTGACCGCACGCCAGGCCTCGATCCGCTCCCACCAGCGCGCCAACGCCTCACGATCGGGCTCGCAGGTCAGCTCGTCCATCAGGCGCAACATGTCCTGCAGGACACTCTTGACCTGGCCGACGATGGGCACATCCACACGCACGGTCTTGGAGATGGAGGCCGGGTCGACATCGATATGGATGATCTTGGCGTGCGGACAGAAATGGGCGATCTTGCCGGTGACCCGATCGTCGAAGCGGGCACCGATGGCGATCAGCACATCGGTCTCGTGCATCGCCATGTTCGCCTCATAGGTGCCGTGCATGCCCAGCATGCCGAGGAACTGGGGATCGGTGGCCGGATAGGCGCCCAGCCCCATCAGGGTCTGGGTGATGGGAAAACCAGTCCGCTTGACCAGGTCGCGCAACTCCTCCGAGGCCTCGCCCAGCACCACGCCGCCGCCGGTGTAGATGATGGGTCGCTCGGCCGCCATCATCAGATCCACCGCCTTGCGAATCTGTCCCAGGTGCCCGCGCTCGACCGGATTGTAGGAGCGCATCTGGATCTTTTCCGGGTATTCGTAGGGAATCCGGATATTGGGATCGGTGACATCCTTGGGGATATCCACCACCACCGGCCCTGGGCGGCCGGAAGTGGCGATATAGAAGGCCTTTTTGATCGTCTCGGCGAGGTCTTCGACGCGCTTCACCAGGAAATTGTGCTTCACGCACGGCCGGGTGATGCCGACCGTGTCGACCTCCTGGAAGGCATCCGAACCGATCACCGGCGTCGGTACCTGGCCGGTCAGCACCACCATCGGAATCGAATCCATGAAGGCGGTGGCGATCCCAGTCACCGCATTGGTGGCACCCGGACCGGAGGTGACCAGCACCACCCCCGGCTTGCCCGTGGCCCGTGCATAGCCATCGGCTGCATGGGCCGCCGCCTGCTCGTGGCGCACCAGGATGTGCCGAACCTCATCCTGTTGGAAGAGCGCATCATAGATATGGAGCACGGCGCCGCCGGGATAACCCCAGACATACTCGACGCCTTCGTCTTTCAGTGCCTGAACGACGATCTCGGCACCACTCAGTTCCACCTTGTGACCTCCGGAAACTTGGCATACCCTCCTGAGGAGGGACTTTGGGCCGGCCCATGGCAGCCGGATTGAAACATGGCAAGGTACTGATATAGATGGCGCAGGTCAATAGTCCCGAAGTTTCAGGGCAGGA
>RFHJ01000314.1 GCA_003696905.1 Gammaproteobacteria bacterium
ATGTAGGATGCGGTGAGGCACGAACCGCATCGATGACCGCCGACCAGGCTTTTCCATGATCAGGGGTGTGGCCAAGAACTCATGGCAGTTAGATGACGTTACCCTGACCTCCGCGCATAAAGGGCTGGCTCCAATATAAGGATTCCATTATCCTAGACGGTTCGCGACGCTTGCATTGTCGCGCCGGGCCCGCAGGAGCGCCGGGTTCGTTATGCGTCCCGTTCCGGACACGATTTCAGTTCGGGCCGACTGGTTCGGCCCGCCATCGGCTTTCATGAGAAGAGGTTGGTGATGACTATTGGTGCCCTGCCGCCGAAACAGGGGTTGTACGACCCGGCGAATGAACACGATGCCTGTGGGGTGGGTTTTGTCGCCCACATCAAGGGCAAGAAGAGCCACGACATCATCCGCCAGGGCCTGACCATCCTCGAGCGGCTGACCCATCGCGGCGCGGTCGGGGCCGATCCGCGGGCCGGCGACGGCGCCGGGCTGCTGATGCAGATTCCCGATGCCTTCTTCCGTGCGGTGGTCGACTTCGAGCTGCCGCCGGAGGGCGACTATGCGGTGGGTATGATGTTCCTGCCGCGCGAGAGGGACGCCCGGCAGCGGGCGGAGGAACTCACCGAGCAGTTCATCGCCGCCGAGGGCCAGCGGCTGCTGGGGTGGCGCGACGTGCCGGTGGACAACAGCGGCCTGGGAGAGAGCGTGCTGCCCACCGAACCGGTGATCCGGCAGGTGTTCGTCGCCCGTGGCGACAACTGTCTGGATGCCGGGCAGGATGCCCAAATGCCGCGTGAGCCAGGGATGGCGGGAGCGGCCCAGGATGCCTTCGAGCGCAAGCTGTTCGTGATCCGCAAGCAGATCGAAAACCGGGTTCGGGAGCAGGGCGTCGATGGCGGTGGCGCCTTCTACATCGCCTCCTTCTCCTCGCGCACCATCGTCTACAAGGGGATGCTGCTGGCCGGTCAGGTGGGCGAGTATTACCGGGATCTGAACGACGAGCGGGTGGTCTCGGCACTGGCACTGGTGCACCAGCGCTTCTCCACCAACACCTTCCCCACCTGGGATCTGGCCCATCCCTTCCGCATGATCGCCCACAACGGCGAGATCAACACGGTGCGCGGCAACGTGAACTGGATGGCGGCGCGCCGCAGCTCCATGGCCTCCGAGGTCCTGGGCGAGGATCTGGACAAGATCTGGCCGTTGATCCCGGAGGGGCAGTCCGACACCGCCTGCTTCGACAACGCTCTGGAGCTGCTGGTGATGGGCGGCTATTCCATGGCCCACGCCATGATGATGCTGATCCCGGAGGCCTGGGCCGGCAATCCGCAGATGGATCCGGCGCGACGCGATTTCTACGAATACCACGCCGCCCTGATGGAGCCCTGGGACGGTCCGGCGGCGGTGGCCTTCACCGACGGCCGCCAGATCGGCGCCACCCTCGACCGCAACGGCCTGCGCCCGGCCCGCTATCTGATCACCGACGACGACCTGGTGGTGATGGGTTCCGAGATGGGCGTGCTGCAGATCCCCGAGGAGAAGATCGTCAAGAAGTGGCGTCTCCAGCCGGGCAAGATGCTGCTGATCGACATGCAGCAGGGTCGGATCATCGATGATGCGGAGATCAAGGCCGAGCTGGCCGCCGCCCGCCCCTATCGCGAATGGCTGGATCGCACCCAGATACGGGTGCACGAGCTGCCGCTGGCGGTGGGCGTGATGGCGCCGGACGAGGACACTCTGCTGGACCGTCAGCAGGCCTTCGGCTACACCCAGGAGGACATCAAGTTCCTGCTCACCCCGATGCTGATGACCGGCATGGAGGCGGTAGGCTCCATGGGGGCGGACAATCCGCCCGCGGTGCTCTCCAACAAGCCCAAGCACCTGTCGAACTACTTCAAGCAGCTGTTCGCCCAGGTGACCAACCCGCCCATCGACCCGATCCGTGAAGAGATCGTGATGTCGTTGGTCTCGCTGATCGGCCCGCGCCCCAATCTGCTCAATCAGGAGTCGGGCGGCGAGAGCATGCGTCTGGAATGCAAGCAGCCGGTGCTGACCAATGTGGACTTGGAGCGCATCCGCAACCTGGAGGACACCACCAAGGGTGCCTTCCGTACCTGCACCCTGGACATCACCTATCCCGCGGAACAGGGTGAGCGGGGCATGGAGCGGGCGCTGGTGGCGCTGTGCCGCGCCGCGGAGAAGGCGGTGCGCAATGGCTACAATATTTTGATCCTCTCCGACCGGGCGGTGGACGCCGACCACATCGCCATCCCGGCCCTGCTGGCCACCTCGGCGGTGCATCATTATCTCATCGACCAGGGCCTGCGCACCGAGTCGGGGCTGGTGGTGGAGACCGGCGCGGCCCTCGAGGTGCACCACTTCGCCACCCTGGCCGGCTACGGCGCCGAGGCGATCAACCCCTATCTGGTGTTCGAAACCATCCAGGACATCCTGCCGGACATCGACAATGCGCCGGACTACGACGAGGCCTGCAGCCGCTACATCAAGGCGGTCGGCAAGGGGCTGTTCAAGGTCATGTCGAAGATGGGCATCTCCACCTACCAGTCGTATTGTGGCGCCCAGATCTTCGACGCGGTCGGCCTGTCGAGCGAGTTCGTCGAGAAATACTTCCCCGGTACCGCCACCACCATCGAGGGCATCGGCCTGCCCGAGGTGGCGGCCGAGGCGGTGCGCTGGCACCGCACCGCGTACAGCGATGCCGAGATCTACCGGAAACATCTGGACGTGGGCGGTGACTACGCCTACCGCATTCGGGGAGAGGATCACGTTTGGACGCCCGAGACCATCGGCAAGCTGCAGCACGCGGTGCGGGGTAACGATGCCCGTAGTTACGAGGAATACTCCCGCCTGATCAACGAGCAGAACGAGCGCCTGCTGACCCTGCGCGGCCTGATGACCTTCAAGTTCGCCGAGGAGCCGGTGCCGCTGGACGAGGTCGAGCCCGCCAGTGAGATCGTCAAGCGCTTCGCCACCGGCGCCATGTCCTTCGGCTCGATCTCCTACGAGGCCCATTCGACCCTGGCGCGGGCGATGAACGCCATCGGCGGCAAGTCCAATACCGGCGAGGGCGGCGAAGAACCGGAGCGCTTCCAGCCGCTGCCCGATGGTTCGCCCAATCCGGAGCGCTCGGCCATCAAGCAGGTGGCCTCGGGCCGCTTCGGCGTGACCACCGAATACCTGGTCAATGCGGACGACATCCAGATCAAGATGGCCCAGGGGGCCAAGCCCGGCGAGGGCGGCCAGCTGCCTGGTCACAAGGTGAACCACCAGATCGCGCGGGTGCGCCACTCGACCCCTGGCGTCGGCCTGATCTCGCCGCCGCCGCACCACGACATCTACTCCATCGAGGACCTGGCGCAGCTGATCCACGACCTCAAGAACGTCAATCCCAAGGCGCGCATCAGCGTCAAGCTGGTCTCCGAGGTGGGCGTGGGCACGGTGGCCGCGGGCGTCTCCAAAGCGCATGCCGACCACGTCACCATCGCCGGCTATGACGGCGGCACCGGGGCCAGCCCGCTCACCTCCATCAAGCACGCCGGCAGCCCCTGGGAGATCGGGCTGGCCGAGACCCACCAGACTCTGGTGCTCAACCGCCTGCGCTCGCGCATCGCGGTGCAGGTGGACGGCGGCATGCGCACCGGCCGCGACGTGGTGATCGGCGCCCTGCTGGGGGCGGACGAGTTCGGCTTCGCCACCGCGCCGCTGATCGCCGAGGGCTGCATCATGATGCGCAAATGTCACCTCAACACCTGTCCGGTGGGTGTGGCCACCCAGGACCCGGAGCTGCGCAAGCGCTTCCGCGGCAAGCCCGAGCACGTCATCAACTACTTCTTCTTCGTCGCCGAGGAGGTGCGCCAGCTGATGAGCCGGCTGGGCTTCCGCACCTTCAACGAGATGATCGGCCAGATGGACCGGCTGGACATGCGTCGCTGCATCAATCACTGGAAGGCGCGCGGTCTGGACTACAGCCGCCTGCTGAACAAGCCGGAGCCCGCCGAGGGCGACACCCTCTACTGCTCTGAGGAACAGGACCACGGCCTGGCCGCTGCATTGGACAACCGCTTGATCGAACAGGCGGCGCCCGCCCTGGAGCGGGGCGAGAAGGTGGAGATCGAGGTCGAGATCCAGAACACCAACCGCACCGTCGGTGCCATGCTCTCCGGCCGGGTGGCCGAACGCTACGGCCACGCGGGCCTGCCGGACGACACCATCGTGATCAAGGCGAAGGGCACGGCGGGCCAATCCTTCGGTGCCTGGCTGGCCCACGGCGTGACCATCTGGCTCTCCGGCGAGGGCAACGACTATGTGGGCAAGGGTCTGTCCGGCGGCAAGCTGATCATCGCCCCGCCGCCCGAGTGCGGCATCGGCAAGGCCGAGGAGAATATCATCGTCGGCAACACGGTGCTGTTCGGTGCCATCAGCGGCGAATGCTATTTCCGGGGTGTGGCGGGCGAACGCTTCGCGGTACGCAACTCCGGTGCCACCGCGGTGGTGGAGGGCGCCGGCGATCACTGCTGCGAATACATGACCGGCGGCATCGTGGTGGTGCTCGGGCCCACCGGGCGCAACTTCGCCGCGGGCATGTCCGGCGGCATCGCCTATGTCCTGGACGAGGCGGGCGACTTCGAGAGCCGCTGCAACCTGGCCCAGGTGGAACTCGAGCCCATCGCCGAGGAAGACGACGCCCTCGAGGCGCTGGAGCACCTGGGCGGCGATCTGGAGACCCACGGCCGGGTCGACGTCTCCCACGACATGACCCGCTTCGACGCCATCCGTCTGCGCCAGCTGGTCGAGGACCACCTGGCCTATACCGGTTCCGAGGTGGCCAAGCGCATCCTCGACAATTGGAGCGACTACCTGCCGAAGTTCACCAAGGTGATGCCGGTGGAATACCGCCGCGCGCTGAAGGAACTGCAGGAAGCGCAGCGCCGGCAGTCGGCGGCTTAGTTTCTAGATTCGATGAATAAACCGCAAAGGACGCGAAGGTCCGCCAAGGTTACAGTAACCTTGTCGGGCTGAAGCCCGACCTACAGTTCAGGGGTAGGTCGGAATTCATTCCGACAACTCGCTTGCGGGGCAGCCAAAAGGCAATCGTTCGAATTCCTTGGCGAACCTTTGCGTACTTCGCGGTTTAAACACATTTTGTAGGTGACCTCAATGGGCAAGCCAACAGGTTTCAAAGAGATCCCGCGTCAGGACCGCACCTATGCGCCGGTGGCCGATCGCATCACCCATTTCCATGAGTTCGTCATTCCGCTGACGGACGAACAGCTCAGCGCCCAAGGGGCGCGTTGCATGGACTGCGGCATCCCCTTCTGCCACCAGGGCTGTCCGGTGAACAACCTCATCCCCGACTGGAACGACCTGGTCTACCACGAGGACTGGCGCGAGGCGCTGGAGGTGCTCCACAGCACCAACAACTTTCCGGAGGTCACCGGGCGCGTCTGCCCGGCGCCCTGCCAGGAGTCGTGTACCCTCAACATCGAGGACGAGCCGGTCACCATCAAGAGTATCGAGTGCGCCATCGTCGACAAGGGCTGGGAGATGGGCTGGATCAAGCCGCGTGTCGCTCCGCACAAGACCGGCAAGCGCGTCGCGGTCGTGGGTTCGGGCCCGGCCGGCCTGGCGGCCGCCCAGCAGCTGGCGCGGGTCGGCCACAAGGTCGTGGTCTACGAAAAGCAGGATCGCATCGGTGGCCTGCTGCGCTACGGCATCCCGGACTTCAAGCTCGACAAGAAACTGCTCGATCGGCGCATCGCCCAGATGCGCGCCGAAGGGGTGGAATTTCATATCAATCGTCACATCGGCGTAGACATTTCGGCGCGTCAGTTGATGGACGAGTTCGACGCGGTGCTGTTGACCGGTGGTTCGGAGCAGCCGCGGGATCTGCCGGTACCGGGGCGCGAACTCGAAGGCATCCACTTCGCCATGGACTTCCTGCGCGCCAACAGCAAGGTGGTGCAGGGGGTGCCAGGCGCCGAGGAGCATCTGATCTCCGCCAAGGACAAGGACGTGGTGGTGATCGGCGGGGGAGACACCGGCTCGGATTGCATCGGTACCTCCATTCGTCAGGGTGCCCGCTCTGTGACCCAGATCGAGATCATGGACAAGCCGCCGGAGAAGGAGAACAAGGACCTCACCTGGCCCGATTGGCCATACAAGCTGCGCACCTCCACCTCGCAGGAGGAAGGCTGCGAGCGCATGTGGAACGTCCTCACCAAGGCGTTCCTGGACGACGGCAACGGCCATGTGCGGGGCCTGCGCTGCGTCAAGGTGCGCTGGGAGAAGGATGAGCAGGGCCGTCTGCAGATGCACGAGGTCGAGGGCTCGGAGTTCGAACTCAAGGCCGATCTGGTGACCCTGGCGATGGGCTTCGTCCATCCGGTGCACCAGGGCATGATCGAGGAACTGGGGGTCGAGCTGGACCTGCGCGGGAACGTCAAGGGCAGCACCGAGGGGCCGCGCGCCTACCACACCTCCATCGACGGCGTCTTCGCCGCGGGCGACATGCGGCGCGGCCAGTCCCTGGTGGTCTGGGCCATCCGTGAGGGCCGCCAGGCCGCCCGCGCGGTGGATGAATACCTGATGGGAGAGTCCGACCTGCCGCGATAAGGGGGTTGAAAACATGAAACCGCCAAGGACGCGAAGGTCCGCCAAGAATTCTCGTTGGTGACATAAGGCGCCTTACCGGGAATTGAGTTGGGTTTTTTGCTGTGCGCGCTTTTTATGGCAGAGCGCCAGTGTGGCCATGGCGGTATCATCGACCGCTTGGTCATAACGCCAAACAAGACTTCGCGCACCTTTGCGTCCTTTGCGGTTAAAGAGAATGAAAGCAGAACTGAAAAACGATCGATTCCTGCGTGCCCTGATGCGCGAGCCGGTGGATATGACGCCCGTGTGGATGATGCGTCAGGCGGGGCGCTATCTGCCCGAATATCGCGAGACCCGGGCCAAGGCTGGCAGTTTTCTCGATCTTTGCAAGAATCCCGAGCTGGCCTGCGAGGTCACCTTGCAGCCGCTGGAGCGCTTTCCCCTGGATGCGGCGATTCTGTTCTCGGACATCCTCACCATTCCCGATGCCATGGGCCTCGGGCTCTATTTCGGCGAGGGCGAGGGGCCCAGGTTCGAACGTCCGGTGCGCGACGAGGCCGCCATCCATGCGCTGGGTGTCCCGGATCCGGAAGACGAGCTGGGCTATGTCATGGACGCGGTGCGCACCATCCGCCGTGCGCTGAACGGGCGGGTGCCGCTGATCGGCTTCTCCGGCAGCCCCTGGACCCTGGCCACCTACATGGTCGAGGGCGGCTCGACCAAGAACTTCGCCCTTTCCAAGGGCATGATGTTCGACCGTCCCGACCTGATGCATGCCCTGCTGGACAAGCTGGCCGACGCGGTCACCCGCTATCTGAACGCCCAGATCGCCGCCGGCGCCCAGGCGGTGATGATCTTCGACACCTGGGGCGGGACCCTCACGCCCAAGGACTACAAGGAATTTTCCCTGGCCTACATGCAGCGCATCGTTGCGGGTCTCACGAAGGAAAGCGAAGGCCGCCGGGTGCCCTCCATTCTCTTCACCAAGGGAGGCGGTCAATGGCTCGAGGCCATGGCCGGGAGCGGCGCCGATGCCCTTGGGCTCGACTGGACCACCGACATCGGCGAGGCCCGTGCGCGGGTCGGCGACAAGGTGGCGCTACAGGGCAACCTCGATCCTTGCACCCTCTATGCCTCCCCCGAGTCGATCCGCCGTGCGGTGGGTGATATCCTCGAGAGTTACGGCAGGGGCTCGGGCCATGTCTTCAACCTGGGCCATGGCATCCATCCCGAGATCCCGGTGGAGCATGCCGCCGCCATGGTGGAGGCGGTACATGAGCTGAGTGGGCCCTATCACGAACAGAATTGAAGGTGTGCTTGTGGACTGCGGCCGAGTCCTCTTCGTTTCTCGGATTCTATGAGTCCACGCTTGGGGCAGGTCCGAGAGAGGGTGGTCTGGAGGATTGTCGCTCGGTCCGGTTGATGGGCGTTGGCCTGGTCCGGATCGCGGTCAGATGTAGTATACCGACCCCGTCATCACCTTTGACATTAGCTTCATGGCGAGCTTCACTGGCGCGGCCAGCTCCGCGCCGCCATGGGCCAGCGCCTTCTCCCCGTGGTGGATCTCGTCGATTTTCATCTGCTCGAGGATGGCGCGGGTGCGCTGGTCCTCCGGCGGGATCTCATCGAGATGAGACTGCAGGTGGCTCTCCACCTGTCTTTCTGTCTCGGCGACGAAGCCCAGGCTCCACTTGTCCCCGATGGCGCCCGCGGTGGCGCCGATGGCGAAGGAGCCCGCGTACCAGAAGGGATTGAGCAGGCTCAGGCGCCCGCCCAGCTCCTCGATGCGCTGCTCGCACCAGGCGAGGTGGTCGTTCTCCTCGTCGGCCGATTCCTCCATGGAGCGGCGGACCTCCGGGTCGCGGGCGGTGACCGCCTGACCCTGGTAGAGCCCCTGGGCGCACACCTCGCCGGTATGGTTGATACGCATCAGACGCGCGGTATGGTCGCGGGTGCGCTCGTCCAGATCCGCCTCGGGAATGCCCTCGGCAGGATTGGGACGATCGGTCACCTTGGGCTGGCCGAACAGGGTCCGCAGGGCCTGGTCGAAGCCCAGCAGCAGGGTGTCGGCGGTGGAGTATTGTCGGTCACTCATTTGACTGATTGTAACCGACAGCATAGGGCGGGCGCTTCCCTCACTGTCAACGAAGGTGATCACGAGGGTGTGCAATAGCGAATGGATGGTCTGCCTCTGTCTGCTAGTCCTCGTGCGCATGGCGCACACGAATGATGAAAATCTTGCCTTCGTCGTCGATCCGGTAGACCACCAAATGTGAGCCGATCGGGTAAATTCGAACGGGTGGGGAGATCTCTGTCCGCTCTCGGGCCACAAAGGGGTTCTCCGCCAGAAAATCGAAACAGCGTGCAAGTCGATCGTGATAGCGCTCGGCCTGTTCCAGGTCGAAGTGGGAAACCCCGGAGAGAAAAATGTCGATGATGTCCTCCTCGGCCTTCCGGCTGAGGGTATAGTTCATCGAGACGATCTGGATTGTGCTAGCTTGCGGGCAGTGGAACGCAGTTCATTCATGTCGCTGTTGCCCGTGCCGCTGGCGATGCCATCATCTATCAGGGCCTGCATGTGAGCAATCTTGGCGGCCCTGTCTTGATCTCGGCGAATCAGGTCGCGGACGTAGTCGCTGGCGTTACTGTAACGGCCGGAATGTGCCTGCCGTTCGACCCACTGTTTCATCGCATCGGGTAACGAGATGTTCATTGTCGCCATGAGAATTCTCCTTCTTCACATGTCTCAGGGCAGTATGGCAAACATTGGCACTATTTGCCAAGGTCGCGCGATTCGTTCAGTAGCCGCGCCAACAGCTCCACCGGATGCAGCACCTCCAGCCCTATCCCCTCACTCATCGCTCCTTCGGCCAGGTGCATGGCGCAGCCGATATTGGCAGTGAGTAGATAGCGCGGTTTCAGCGCCTTTAGCTGCTCCAAGAACGGCTCGCGCAGGCGCTCTGCCTGCTCCCGCTGGGTCAGCAGATGGGTGCCGGCGGCGCCGCAACAGCCGCCGGTTTGCCCAAGTGTGTGAAGCTCGGTGTCGGATAGATTGCCGAGCAGCTCCAGCAGTGAATTGGGGGCCTTCAGGCCGTTGGCCAGGGTGCAGGGTATGTGCAGGGCTATCGGACCATCCGGCCGGTCGAAGGGCAGGGGACGTGTCCGCAGGCGCCTGGTCAGAAAGGTGACGATGTCCTCGGGCGAGCGCTCCGGCAGGTGCTCGGCCAGGTGCAGCGAGCAGCCGCTGGCCAGCGAGACCATGCCATCCAGGCCCGCAAAGGCCGATCGATTCGCCTCGATCTGTCGCTGTGCCGTAGCCAGGTCACCCTGGTGTGCCGCCAGGGCGCCGCAGCATTCCTGGGCGGCGGGGACGACCACCTCGTAGTCGAGCGCATTGAGCAGGCGGATGGCCGCCAGCAGCGCGCCCGGCTGCTGCGTCCGGGTCACGCAGCCGAGCAACAGGCCGATGGGGCCCCGTGGTGGGTTGGCAGGCGGGTAGGTGCCCGGGGCTGGCGCCTTGTCTTCGATGGGCAGCGCCCGGGCCAGGCGCCCGCGCAAGCCGGGCAGGTGGAGGGCACGCGCCAGATGGGCGGCGACTGTCATGAGGGGACTGTCGGGTGCAGTGACGGCCACGCCTCGATCGGCCTTGCGAAGTTGGGCACGTGCGCTGTCCAGAATGGTGCTATACCGCACGCCTGAGGGACAATGGGTCTCGCAGGCGCGGCACAGCAGGC
>RFHJ01000315.1 GCA_003696905.1 Gammaproteobacteria bacterium
CCGCATAGACTAAGTCCACTTGACTAACTTTAGTGATGCAGCATTGAAAACCATCAATATCCATCAAGCGAAAACACACCTCTCGCGCATCGTGGAGGAAGCCGCAAGCGGCGAAACCATCGTCATCGCCAAAGCCGGCAGACCGATGGCCAAGCTCACCCCGCTGGATTCCCCTGGACCCGGCGAGCACCGTCGGCTCGGTTTCCTCAAGGGTCAGATTCAGGTACCGGATGACTTCGACCGCATGGGTGAAGAGATCGTAACGCGCCTCTTCGAGAAAAACGAAGAATGAAGGTGCTGCTCGATACCCATATACTGCTATGGGCCGCAGGCATGCCGGAACGTCTCATGGAGTCCGCTCGCGCCCTGCTCGAAGCAAGGGAGAATGAACTCTGGTTCAGCGCGGCCAGTCTCTGGGAGATCGCCATCAAGAGCGCCCTGAACCGCACCGACTTTCAGGTCGATCCGCGCTTGCTGCGCCGAGCACTGCGGGACAACGGCTACCAAGAACTGGCCGTGACCAGTCGACATGCGGTCGAAATCGATCTACTTCCGCCTGTACACAAGGATCCCTTCGATCGCATGCTCGTTGCGCAGTCACTGGTCGAAGGATTGACACTGCTCACGGCGGACGACCTGCTCGTCGAATATCCTGGCTCCATCCTCCATATGGCCGACCTGGACGATTGATCTCCAACAGCCATCATGGCGATGATGCGGGAGACAACGTGAGGGAATGGGAGACACGAAGGATTAGGGGACAGACCCCAATTTTTCCTGGCGGAAGCAGGTTCGAGGGTGGGAATCAGGATCTGCGAGATCACCCATCCTATGTCGGGCCTGAAGGCCCTCCCACGAGGAACGGAACTCTACTGCAAGCAAACGGGGGCTGACCCCATTTTCTGTCGCGCATAAAAACACCCCACCTCCATCCCTGAAGGTGGGGATTCCCGCCGGGCCTTGGCACCATCCTTGGCGCCTGCATCCTTGCTTCCAGCGACTTCCTGTCCCTGGCCATCCCCGAACGGTGGAGATATTCTGCCGCCGGCAGCGGGGACTGTCTGTAGGACAGTTGCCATTTGGCTTGTAGGAAAAATCTGAACCTGCGCGAAATGTGAGGCGGCGCCGGCAGTGTGATGCGATTCGCGGTGCTCATCGCATCCTACGGCTGAGGCAGGTCTACGGGATAGCCAAACGGATGTCGGACCTGAAGGCCCTCCCACAGGGCTCGGGCTAGGGTGGCGATGTCGGAGAGAGCATGCTTGAGGCGGCGCATATGGAAGGCGGCGGTGACAAGAATCTGGGCGCGGTTGCGCGCCATGGTGGATTGATCAGTGTTACTTCGCTACACTCTGACCAGTCTAGTCAGAATACAGGTGCATCATGCGTCATTGGCAAATGCAGGAGGCCAAGGCCAAGTTCTCCGAAGTCATCAAGGATGCCGAACGCGAAGGCCCCCAGGAGATTACGCTGCACGGCAAGCCGGTGGCGGTCGTTCTGTCGCGCAAACACTACGAACGACTGACCGGCACGGGTGAATCGCTGGTAGCCTTCATGCGTCGTTCCCCTCTCTATGGTGCCGAGGAGGTTGATCTCGAGCGGGACAAAAGCCTGACGCGCGAGGTCGCGCTTTGAGCTACCTGATCGATACCAATGTCCTGTCCGAACTACGCCGCAAGGAACCGAACCCAAGGGTAGTGGCATGGTTCGAGGAACGGCCGGCGACCACCCTCTACATCAGTGTGCTAACCCTCGGAGAGATCCGGAAGGGCATCGAGTCGCTCGGCAAAAGCAAGCGCAAACTCAAGCTGCTGGACTGGCTCGAAACCGAGTTGCCGGCATATTTCGCAGGGAGAATACTGCCCATCGACGAGGAAGTGGCCGACCGCTGGGGGCGATTGCTGGCGTGTGCCGGGCGTCCCCTCCCAGCCATCGACAGCCTGCTCGCTGCCACCGCCTTGACACACAGCCTGGCGCTGGTCACCCGTAACGTGGATGACTTTCCGCACCCGGATCTCGAAGTCATCGATCCTTGGGAAATGGAAGCCTGAATTCCAGGGGCTTTGGTCATCAATAAGCGGGTCAGCGGAAAAGGGATCCTCCCCCCCTTTTTTCGTGACCCCCGTTGTTTCGACTGAAGCAGGTTCGAGGATGGGAATCAGGATCTGCAGGATCGCCCATTCGATGTCGGGCCTGAAGGCCCTCCCACGAGCAAGGAGCGGTAGACCGACTCGTACCGGGCCACGCTCGCCGGCCAGTTGCGTTCTTCTTCGACGTACCGTCTGCCCGCTGCCCGCAGCTCGGGCCAGCGGTCGGCGTCCTGCATCAGCTCCAGCGCCCGTCGGGCCAAGGCCTCCTTCGAGCCGGCCTCGAATAGCAGGCCATTCTCGCCGTCGCGGATCAGTTCCCGGTGGCCGCCGACGTCGGAGGCGAGCACCAGCTTGCCCTGGGCCATGGCCTCCAGGGGCTTGAGCGGGGTGACCAGGTCGGTCAGGCGCATCGACAACCGCGGATAGACGAAGATATCCACCAGGCTGTAGTAGCGGGTCACCTCGGCATGGGGCACCCTTCCGGTGAAGATCACCGCATCCTCCAGCCCGAGGGCCGCGACCTTCTGCTTTATTACTGCCTCCTGCGGCCCTCCGCCGACCAGCAGCAGCCGGGTGTCGGGGGCCTCGGCGAGGATGGCCGGCAGGGCCTCGACCAGCAGTGGCAGGCCCTCGTAGGCGTAGAAGGAGCCGATAAAGCCCAGCACCCGCTTCCCGGACAGCCGCAGTTCGCTGAGCAGTGCCTCGTCCTTGGTCTGATCCATCGAGAAGTGGGCGATA
>RFHJ01000045.1 GCA_003696905.1 Gammaproteobacteria bacterium
CGGGGAGACCCCGGTACTCAATGGAGTCAACCTTGAGATCGCGGCAGGGGAGAAGGTCGCCCTGGTGGGGGCCAGCGGCGGCGGCAAGACCACCCTGGTACAGATACTGCTCGGACTCTATGTGCCGCAGCGCGGCCGGGTCTGCTATGACGGCGTACCAGTGGAACGGATTGGATTGGACGTGGTACGCGACAACGTGGCGACCGTGCTACAGCAGCCGGCACTGTTCAATGACACGGTGCGCGCCAACCTCACTCTCGGCGCCGACATCCCGGAAGACCGACTCTGGCAGGCGTTGGAGATTGCGCAGCTCGCCGATGTGGTGCGCGACCTCGAGCAGGGGCTGGACACCCGCATCGGTCGTGACGGCATTCGGCTCTCCGGTGGACAGCGGCAACGCCTGGCGGTAGCGCGCATGGTGTTGCGCGAGCCCAAGATCGTGATCCTCGATGAGGCCACCTCGGCCCTGGACGCGGAAACCGAGGCCGCGCTGCACCACTCGTTGCAGCGGTTCCTTTCGGGGCGGACCACCCTGATCGTCGCTCACCGCCTCAGCGCCGTGCGCCAAGCCGATCGCGCGCTGGTATTCGAGAACGGGCAGATCGTCGAGAATGGCAGCCACGAGGAGCTGATCCGCGGCCAGGGACTCTATGCGCGGCTCTATGGTCGACAGGCGGAGACCCATGCCGCTGCTGAAAAGTGAGTTCCGACCGGCCTGGTGGCTGCCTGGCCCCCATGCCCAGACGCTCTGGCCCACCCTGTTTCGGCGCGGCCCGCGCATTGCGCTGCAGTCCGAGCGAATGGAACTGCCGGATGGCGACTTTCTCGATCTCTGCTGGTCCGGTCCGGCGGGTGCGCCGATGGTGCTGTTGTTGCACGGACTGGAAGGCAGCATCCATTCACATTATGCGCGCGGCATCATGGCCGAGCTCAACCGCCATGGGCTGCGGGCCTGCCTGATGCACTTTCGCGGCTGCAGTGGCGAGCCCAACCGCCTGCCGACCGCCTATCACAGCGGCAAGAGCGACGACCCGGCCTGGCTGATCGACCACCTATGGGAACGCGGCGACCGGGCCGTGGCGGCGGTCGGCGTCTCGCTGGGTGGCAATGTGCTGCTCAAGCTGCTGGGAGAACAGGGCGAGCAGACGCGCCTGAGCTGTGCCGCCGCGCTGTCGGTGCCCTTCGTGCTGCACGACTCGGCACGACGCCTGCGCCAGGGGCTGTCGCGCCTGTACGAACGCCATCTGATCGGCCGCCTGCAACAAAGCTTCGAGCGAAAGTGCGCGCACATGCCCTGCCCCATCCAGGTGAACGTCAGAGAGCTTAAGACCTTCCATGCGTTCGATGACCGGGTCACCGCACCGCTGCACGGTTTCGCTGGCGTGCATGACTACTACAGCCGCTGCGCCAGCCGCCAGTTCATTCCCCGGATTCGGGTGCCCACCCTGATCCTGCATGCCGAGGACGACCCCTTCATGTTCCCCGACACCGTCCCGACGGCCGAAGAACTGCCGGCCTGTGTCACCCTCGAACTCTCCCCGCATGGCGGGCACATGGGATTTCTGAGCGGGCGGGTGCCAGGCAGGCCCATCTACTGGGCAGAGCGACGACTGGCGAAATGGATCGCCGGACGGATCGAGCGGTCGAGCGACCGTGGGTGAGGATCGGGAGACTGTCGGGTCATTTCAGGATCCGGGGTCGGAGTCGGTACTCCCGACCCCCGGGGGTGGACTCCGTCCGCTCAGGTACCGACTCCGACCCCTCGGGATAGCCGCCGCCGGAGGTGGGTTTCGCAAAGCTCAACCCACCCTACGCGGTTTTTTATGAGGATTGCCCGAGATGCAACAGCGAGGCCGCCACGCCCAGCAGCGCCACGATCGCCAGGCCGATCGCCAGCACCGGGTTGCTCTGGGCATCATCCTGCTGTTCTTCGTCCGCCATTCAGACCTCCTCAGGATCCGGGGGTCGGAGCGGTACTCCCGATCGCTGGGGGTGGACTCGGACCCCTCAGGCACCGACTCCGACCCATGGTATGTACAGACGCCCATGGTCGCCGGCACGAGCCGGCTCATGCAAGCCGATAGGGCTCCTCGTCCTGCAACGAGTACAGCTGCTCGGCGATCTCCAGCGCCTGCCCACAGAATGTATCGAGGCCTCCAAGCGCGTCGTCGGCCATCACCGGCTCGTCCATGCTGCGGTTGATCACGCGCAGCTGATAACGGCCCTCGGCCCGCATCGCCTCGCCGGCCGGTTCACAACTCACGAAGGCCGTCGGCTGCGATTGCCCCTCCCTGACGAAGGCCATCAGATATCGATAGGCCACCGGATCCGGACTCTCGACCTCGTCGAGTACGGTCACCTGGAAGTCGCCATATTGATAGCGGCGTACCGGAATGGCGCGGGAGATACGGGGGAAGCTCGGTTCTGCCATGGGGTTTTCCTCCTCCAAGCCGGCAGCGAAGCGTGACAGAGGTCCGCAGGGGATGAACCGGCTGAATTGCAGGTTTATCGGCCCTCATGCCGCATGCTAGCCTATTGCCGATATCCTCACCCCACAGAACGAGCCATGCCCTATTTCGTCTATTACGTCACCATCAACCCGGCGACCAACACCAAGACGCTGGAGTACATCGATACCAAGGAAAACTATCGTGAGGCCCGGGCGCTGGCGCGCGAAACCCGTGCTCAGATGGATCGCAGCGATCGCAATCGCGAATGTCGCATGATCTTCGCCAAGACCCAGGTGGAGGCCGAAAAGCTCCTGAGCGCACCGCGCGAGGAACGGGTCGTCGGCGAGGACTGAACCGACTGTCGCCGTTCACTCCGCCCACCAGAGCCACAGCCGCAGGCCGATCTCGGTGCTGAACCCCTGCCCTGCCCAGGCAATATCGCCGGCACGGTTCACCACGAAGGTGGCCGGCACCCCGGAAACCTGCCATTGGCGAGCCAGACCCCCCTCCTCATCCAGCAGCACCGGAAAGTGCAGCCCCTCCTGCGCCATGTAGGCACGCACCTCCTCGGCCGAACCGGAGGTGGTGGCCACGGCCAGGACGGCGTGGTCGCGTGCGATCGCATCGATACTCCCGTTCTCCAGTCGACAGACCGGACACCAGGTCGCCCAGAAATGCACCAGCACCGGTCGGCCCTTCAGGTCGGCCAACGACAGGGGTTGCCCCTCCAGATCGAATCCGACCAGGGGTGGTGTCGGCCCGGTCACCAGATCCTTGGACGTCCACCACTGCCAGGCGCCGAAGATCAGCAGCGCAATCAGGATGTCGCGGGACCAACGCCAGATACGTTTGCGAGATGATGCCACCGAAAGATCGTCAACGCTGAGCGAGTTGGTCGCCGACCTGGGCCTGTCGATAGAAACGGAGCACCTTTCTGACGTATTCCCGGGTCTCGGGGTACGGCGGTATGCGGTTGCCGTAGGAGATCACGGCATTCTCTCCCGCATTGTAGGCTGCCAGGGCGAGGCGAAGATCACCGCCGAAAAGGTCCAGCAAATCGCTCAGATAGCGGGTACCCCCACGCAGATTCTGCCGCGGGTCGTTCGGGTGGGTGACATCGAAGCGCCTCGCCGTGGCCGGCATCAGTTGCATCAAGCCGCGCGCCCCCTTGGAGGAGACCGCATCCGCCCGATAGGCAGACTCTGCCCGGACCACCGCATGCACCAGGGCCGGTTGCACCCCGGCCTCGCGGGCCGCGGCATCGATCAGGGGCGCATAGCGGGCCTTGCGCTGGCGCAGTGCGGCCAGAGAGGCGCCACCCGCACGGGGCCGGGTGGTCTTGAAACGATAGCGCTTGAGCAGTCGATAGCCCCCTTTCATGGGCTTGTCGGTCAGGTAGATGTGGCCCTGGGCGTCGCGGTACTTGAAGACATCCGCCAACGACGGCCCGGCCAGCCCCAGGGACAGCCAGGCGGTAATCATCCCTGCAATAAGCGCCCTAGAATTCATCTCTCTCTTTAAGACACCAATATAACTAACTGGTTTTCCTACCGTCGTTCAATCTGAGAACACCGAAACATCTTCCCACACCCAACCACATAACCGATGAATTTCAAACCGCCAAGGACGCGAAGATCCGCAAAGAGCCGTAGGATGTGGTGAGCTCCGCGAACCGCATCGGGACCGGCTCCCGCAGATATTCCACAGCGAGCCCGATCCACAACACTCCGCACGCTTCGGCTCAGGATCGAAAAGCAGCTCCTCGGAGCTTATCCATCGGCCGCCTTCATCATACCTTGACCCAACAGAGCGTCTTGTTGTCCGCCGGCATGTCCGTGATCGACTGCAGCATCATGCCCGCCGATTCGGCCAACTCCGTGAGCCATTCCACATCGCGCACCCCCATCGCCGGATCCTGGGCGCGCAGCCATTGATCGAAACGCGCATTGCTGGGTGCAGTATAGTCACCACCGACATTGAAGGGGCCATAGAGCAGGAAGTGGCCGCCCGATCGCAACACCTGTCCCACGCCCATGAACATCGCCTCGACCGCCGGCTCCCCCATGATGTGTGCGGTATTGGCGCTGAACACCGCGTCATAGACCGCATCCGGCCAGCTGTCGTCCAGCACGTCCAGAGCCAGCGGCGGCAGGATGTTGGCGCTGGGATGGGCGGCCATCCAGGCCTCGATGGCGGGGTGATTCTCGACCCGGTCGCTCGGCTGCCAGATCAGGTGC
>RFHJ01000316.1 GCA_003696905.1 Gammaproteobacteria bacterium
CGGCCTCCCCCGCAAGCGGGGGAGGATCATGGAGTCCGTTCTCAGCCGTGCTATCGCTGGCTGAGCCAGGACGTGCTCGCGGGTGATGAGGCACTTCTGAGGGGTGTCTATGGCCTGCTGGTCGGCGCCCATTACCAGACCCGCCCCTCGGATCTGCAACAGCTGCTGGACGGACCGGGTCTACGGGTGTTGATCGCACTCGAGGACGGCCGGCCGGTAGGGGTGCTGCTGGCGGTGGAAGAGGGCAGGATGCCGACGGAACTGGCCGAGGCGATTGCTGCCGGGCGGCGGCGACCCCGCGGGCACCAGCTGGCACAGTCCCTGGCGGCCCATGGCGGTTATGGCGAGGCACCCCGGCTCCAGCTGTGGCGGGTGATGCGGATCGCGGTGGCGCAGCCGGCACGACGCCGGGGCGTGGGCAGCGGCCTGCTGGAGGCCCTGCGCCGGCAGGCGATGACAGAGGGTATCGATCTGCTTGGTACCAGCTTCGGTCTGGAGGCGGGCCTGCTGCGTTTCTGGCTGGCCAATGGCTATCGGCCGGTGCGGGTGGGATACCGCCTCGACCCGGCCAGCGCCGCGCGATCGGTGCAGATGCTGTCGCCCCTGAGCGCGCCCGGGGAGGCGCTGTCCGGGCGGGCGGTGACACGTTTCCAGCGCGACCTGCCCTGGCGCCTGGGCGGTGAATTGAGCGACCTGTCGCCCGATGTCGTGGCACCCATGCTGGCCGGTCGGGACCTGCAGGATCTGCCATTGACGGCCGATGACCTGAACGACCTGCGACGCCTTGCCCGAGGCGAGCGCGATATACGAGGTATTTGGCCGGTGCTTTGGCGCTGGGCGGTGCATCGGCTGGCGGAAGGTGAGGTGGGCAAAGACGAGGCCGAGGTGTTGGTTGCCCTGTTGCAGGGACCGGCCGTGGTCCTGAGTGACGCAGACCTGCAGAGGTTGAAGGCGCTGGTGGAGTGCCTGCTGGGTGGGGATTGACCCTGCGCCAAGGCGCCCCTACATTGCCGATGACATAACAAAGATTCACCACCGTGAGGAAGCACCGATGTTACAGGTAGGAGACAAGGCGCCGGAGTTCGAGCTGCCGGATGCCGACATGAACATGCAGCGCTCCGCCGATCTGGCGGGCAAGAATTACGTCATTTATTTCTATCCCAAGGACGACACGCCGGGTTGCACCATGGAGGCCCAGGAGTTCACCGATCTCATGGAGGAATTCGAGCGCCTCAACACCGTGCTGATCGGCGTCAGCAAGGACAACTGCCTGTCGCATGCGGCATTCCGCGACAAGTATGGCATCGGCGTCACCTTGCTCGCCGACGTGGATGGCCAGCTGTGCGAGGCCTACGGGGTGTGGCAGGAAAAGGAAAAGAATGGCGAGAAGAAAATGGGCATCGTCCGCTCGACCTTCATCGTCGATGGCGATGGCATCATCCGTCATGCCCAGTATGGTGTGACGCCCAAGGGACATGCCGAGCAGATCCTGGAGGTCCTGCGAGAGATCGAGGCCGCATAGCCAGGATTTTGGGTGCCGGCGATCATTCGCCGGGGACTTGGGCCTGGTGCCATCCGAAGGCGGTGAACACGCGTTGCCATTCCGGCTCCGGCAGGGCGGTGAATTGCATCCGTTCGCCTGTCACGGGGTGAACGATCGTCAGCCGCTCCGCAGTGAGCATCAGGCGGTGGATATCGTAGCGTTCGCGAAAGAAGCGGTTGTGCCTGCCGCTGCCGTAGGTGGTATCCCCAATCAAGTGGTGCGAGATGTGCTTGAGGTGACGCCGGATCTGATGGCGGCGACCGGTCAGAGGCTCGACCGCCACCAGGCTGTAGCGTGAGGTGGGGTAGCGGTCCACTGCCACCGGCAACTCGACCCTAGCCAGTCGTCGGTAACGTGTCACGGCGCGTTGCAGTGCAGCCCCGCTTTCGGCGTCCCGGATCGGATGATCGATCACCCCTTGTTCGTCGGTCCAGCCGCGCACCAGGGCGCGATATTCCTTCTTCACTTCATGGCGTTCGAACTGGCCGGCCAGGTCCCTCGCGACCTTGGGATCGAGGGCGAAGACCATCACCCCCGAGGTGGCGCGATCGAGCCGGTGCACGGGCCAGACCCGCTGGCCGATCTGATCACGCAGGGTCTGCAGGACGAACATCCGGTCGCGCGAGAGGGCGCTGCGGTGCACCAGCAGGCCAGGGGGCTTGTGAATGACCACCAGGTGGTCGTCGATGTGCAGGATGGGAAGCCTCATTGCGGGTGCATTGTAGAGCCTCTCGCTTTCACGGTATGGTTCAGCCATGTCCCTGCGTACGCGTATCCTGCTGTTCCTGTTCGTATTTGCATTGGTGCCACTGCTCATGGCGGTGGTCATCAATCTGCCATTGGTGCTGGAACGGGTGGACAGCTTCTATCGCGAGGTCTTTCTGCGCGATCTGCGTCAGGACTTCCGTGATCTCGATCAACACCTGGCCAGCCGTGATGCCAATGTGCGTCTGCTCGCGCGCTTGCCGGAGCCTTCGTTGCTCTCCGACAAGCGTGACCTGGGGCTGCCCCGCGTCGATTTCGATCGTGCCCGTTACACCGCCTGGATCAACCGGATCCTCTCCGATGAGCGCGATCTGATCGAGATCCGTTTTCTCGACGCGGACGCGGAGGAGCGATTCTGGCTAGCCCGGGACCCTCGCACCAGTCTGTGGCTGGCGCCACCCGACCCCCTTCCGCCATTGCCCCAGGAGCAGCTCGAGGCAATCCGTTCGGGGACCATCAAGGATGTCGTCTACAGTCCGGTACGGGTCGATCTGCAGGCGCCCGATCCGCGTCGCATCATCAGTCTGCAGATGATGGGACCCATCCGCTTCAACGGCCAGTACCGCGGGGCGGTGGTGATCACGGTGGATCTGGGCGGTCTGGTACGGCGCGACCCCAACACCCTTTGGGTGCTGGACAACGGAGAATACCTGCATCTCCCGGGCATGCCCGATATCCGGGGTGATGCCTTCGTCGACTATCCCGGATTGCAGGCGCTCTTTCGCCAACGCAAGCCCGTGCTCTGGGAAGGGGATGGGACGCGCCTCATTTGGGTACCCATGTTCGTTACCGAGCGGGGAACGCCGCTCTGGGTGGGGCGGCAGGTCGACATGACACCGCTCGAGGCGTTCCGTGACGAACTGGTGAACCGGGTGGTGGTGATCGTGCTGGGGCTGATCGTCCTGTTGCTGATCGCCGCGCGACTGCTGGCGAAACGCGTCGAACGGATCGGTGCCGAACTGCTGCAGGGTATTCGCACCACCTTGGAGAGCGATCGCCCGGTCATCTTCGAGTGGCACGATACGCGCGAGCTGGAACAACTGTCTGCCGATCTGACCCGACTGTCGCGGCAGCATGCGAGCCAGGCGGCGAGGCTGCGGCGTTCGATGCGCGAATTGGAGCAGAGCAACCGCTACAAGTCCGAGTTTCTGGCCAATGTCAGCCATGAGCTGCGCACCCCGCTCAATTCGATTCTGTTGCTTTCCAAGCTGCTCGCCGACAAGGATTCCGGCCTGTGTGATGAACAGCGCGAGCAGGCGAGGGTGATTCACAAGGCGGGTACCGACTTGCGGGCATTGATCGACAATATCCTCGATCACTCGCGAATCGAGGCAGGCAAGCTCGAAATCCATTGCGACGAAGTCGACATCGATTCCCTGTTGGAGGAGGTGCGTCGCCTGATGCAGCCCCAGTTCGAGCAGAAGGGACTGGAACTCGTGGTAGAGCGGCTGCCCGATGCGCCGCGTCTGATCGAAAGCGATGCCGGCCGCATCGCCCAGATTCTCAAGAATTTCATCGCCAATGCCCTGAAGTTCACCGAGTCGGGCGAGGTGCGGGTGAGCGCACGGCCGGCGGCCTCGCCGTTTGCCCTCGAGCTGGCGGTGAGCGACACCGGTATCGGCATCCCGCGCGAAAAGCAGGCACATATCTTCGAGGCGTTCCAGCAGGCCGACGGTTCGACCAGCCGCCGCTATGGAGGAACCGGCCTCGGTCTGACCATCAGTCGCCAGCTGGCGAAACTTCTGGGAGGGGATCTGCGCATGGCGAGCGAACCCGGAAAGGGGTCGGTGTTCTCCCTGTTGCTGCCCGCGCGCTGCGAGCCCCAAACGACGGATCTCGCCAGCCTCGAAGGAGAGGAATCCGAGACCGGGAGCGGGGTCGAGAGTCCCGCGGCGACGACCCCTGATGCAAGTGAACCGCATCTGATGGGCTGCCGTGTCCTTCTGGTGGAGGCGGAAGTGCGGACCCAATTGCGCCTGAGCCAGTTGTTCAAGGGGTGGGGTGCCGTGGTCGCGCTGGCCTGCGATGCGGAGGAGGCCCGCGAGACGCTGGAAGAGGACGCCGGTGTGGATATCCTGCTGTTCGACCCCGAGATTCTGGACCAGCAGGCCTGTGATAGCATCGCCGGAATGCGTACCGGCGAGCGCCCCTTTCTGATGATCGCACTGGGCAGAGAGGAGGGGCCCTTGTGCGAGGCGGCGGCATCGGCCCGCTATCTGTCGCGGCCGGTCGACGCGGCGGCGCTGCGCGACCTGCTGCTCGCATGGACTCAATCGGCGGAGGAGGCATGAACAAACCCTACGCGGGCTTCAAGCTCCTAGCGGTAGACGACAACCCGGACAATCTCTTTACCCTGCGTACCCTGCTGCAGCAACACCTGGGTGTGGAGATTCTCGAGGCGCGGAGCGGGATGGAGGCCCTGGAAATCGCTCAGTCGACCCCGGACATCGATCTGATCATCCTCGATGTGCAGATGCCCGAGGTGGATGGCTTCGAGACGGCTCAGCTGCTCAAGGCGCGCAAGAAGACCCGGGACATCCCCATCATCTTCCTCACGGCCGCGTTCAAGAGCGAGGAATTCCAGCAGCGGGGCTATGCCATCGGCGCGGTGGACTACCTGCTCAAGCCGATCGACGACAACCAGTTGATCAACAAGGTCAGTACCTATTTTCGGCTCATCGAGAAGGAGCGCCAGCTCAACCAGATCCTCGAGCAGAAGGTGGCCGAGCGCACCGCAGAGCTGCATCAGGCCAATCAGCACCTGCAGAAGATCGTCGAGAACATGGGCGAGGCGCTGTTCGTGCTCTCGCCTGATGGTCGGATTCGTGAGGCCAATCCGGCGGCTCAGCGGCTCTTGGGCTACTCTGAAGAAGAGCTCAAGGGCATGTCCATCGGAGACGTCTTCGAGGAGGAGGGGGAGGAGCAGGCCAATGCCTTTCTCGGTACCTGGCTCGAGGCGCTGATTCGCAGCGGGGCGCTGAAGGATATCGAGGCCTCACTCATCGATCGCAACGGCGAGCGGGTGCCGATCCTGTTCTCGCGTACCGCGATCACGAACGAGGAAGGTGAAATCGAGGAGATCCTGTGCATCGCCAAGAACATGCGCGGTTACCGCAAGATCGAGGCCGAGGGATGACAGTCCGCTGCTATCATGTCGGCAAGGTTTTCACTCAGAGGAGCAGTGCCAGAGATGAGTGACCAGGAACGGAACAAGCTCGAGGGTCCTCCCGACGAAGATCCCACCATGACCGCCAATGCGCTCAAGGCGATGGCCCACCCCTTGCGTTGGAAGATCCTGTGCACCCTGGGCGACCAGGAGATGTCGGTGGGCGAGATCGTCTCCCATACCGGGACCTCCCAGAGCAATATCTCACAGCATCTCGAACAGCTGCGCAACAAGAACATCCTGACCTCGCGCAAGGAGGCCAATCGGATCTACTACCGGATCCGTAACGGCAAGCTGTTGGAGCTGATCGGGACCATGCGCAACGTCCTTTGTCCGGCCAATCTGGACGACTACTACCAGGGACCGCGTGACGACTGAGGCCGGTTGGCTGCATTCGTACTACCGGGCGGCACTGGACGCCCACGGCTTCGAGCCGGACGCGCATCAGCTGAGCGTGGTCGATGCGTTGCAGCATGTTGCGGATCGTCTGCGGGCGCCTGCGGCCGGCCGGTGGGCACGGTGGCTGGGTCGCACCAACCCGGAAAGTAGCCGTGGGCTCTATCTCTGGGGGGGAGTGGGCCGTGGCAAGACCTGGCTGATGGACCTGTTCTTCGACCATGTCGACGAGCCGCGCAGGCAGCGACTCCATTTCCATCACTTCATGCAGCAGGTGCATGCCGAGCTGAGCGCGATCGAGGGCCGGAAGAATCCCCTCGAGATCGTGGCACGGCGCATGGCGCGGCAGTGGCGTCTGTTGTGCCTCGATGAGTTCCATGTGGTCGATATCGGCGATGCCATGATCCTGGCGGGTCTGCTCAAGGCATTGTTCGCCGAGGGCATGGTACTGGTGACCACCTCCAACGTGCCGCCAGACGGGCTGTACCGTGATGGCATCCAGCGGGCCAGTTTCCTGCCGGCAATCCGCCTTCTGCAAACCCACCTGGAGGTGGTGCGACTGGAAGGTGGGCGGGATTTTCGTTCCGAGGTTCTCTCCGGCATGCCACTGTTTCACTGTCCTGCGGACGAGGCGGCCGAGCGCCAGCTGCAGGCGGAGTTCTTTCGCCTGGCGCCTGCCGCGGTGGAGCAGGCGGGCGAACTGGTGATCAATGGCCGAGCGATGCCCTATCGCTATCGCGCGGACGACATGGTTTGGTTCGATTTCGAGGCGCTGTGCGGACCGCCACGCAGCCAGCACGACTACATCGAACTGGCGCGTTGCCATCACACGGTGTTTCTTTCCGGCGTGCCGCAGATGGGTGCCTCCCGTGATGACCGCACCCGGCGCTTCATCTTTCTGATCGATGAGTTCTACGATCGCCGGGTCAAGCTGGTGCTCAGCGCCGCAGCGCCGGTGGAGCGCCTCTACCAGGGCGAACGACTGGCCTTCGAGTTTCAGCGTACCGTAAGCCGCCTGACCGAGATGCAGACCGCGGCCTATCTGGGC
>RFHJ01000317.1 GCA_003696905.1 Gammaproteobacteria bacterium
CGCAGATTGGGGCCAGTCACCCCCCATTCCAGCGCCTGTTGTTGGCTCATCACCCCTATCCCTCGGGCGCGCTCCACGAACACCTGGTTGGTGAAGAACAGGTTGTCGTAGTCGGCGAGGCGTGATTCCAGATAGTCCAGGGTGGCCGAGACCCGCCCGAGGAATCCCTCCGGCAGCTCGCGCCGCACCCCGCCGGGAATGTTGTAGATGGAATAGACCCGGCCCCCGGTGAATTCCTCGAACAGGTCGAGCACCCGGTCACGGTCGGCCACACCCCAGAATAGGGTGCTGTACATGCCGGTGGTGGCGGCATGTCCGCCGAAGGTGAACAGATGCGCGGCGATGCGCGAGAGCTCCAGCTGCATCACGCGAATCCATTGCGCCCGTTCCGGCACCTGCAGGCCGCACAGTTCTTCCACCGCCATGGAATAGCACAGCTCCATGGGCGAGGGATCGGGCACGCAGATCCTCGGCACCAGGGCGATGTTCTGGATCCACAACCGCTGCTCCATCAGCTTCTCGAAACCACGGTGCAGATAGCCGCCATCGGCGCGCGCCTCCAGCACCCGGTCGCCGTGCAGCTTCACCTTGAGGGCATAGTTGCCCTCGATACCCGGATGGTTGGGACCGAAATTGAGTTCGTACTCGTGGCTCGGCGGATGGCTGCGCGCCTGATAGTTCTCGGGCCGCATCAGGTCTCTCCCTCGTCGCGCCGGCTGAAGCGCTGTTCCTCGGGCCGGATGGCGATGCCGCCACCCTCTGCCTCCAGCTCGCGCAGCCAATCGGGCTGGTAGTCGCGGAAGTTCAGATGCTCGTTGACATAGGCCTCGCTGTCGAACTCCTTGCGCATCGGCGGCGGACCGTTCCATTCGGTCAGGATGAAGGGCGCCATGTCGGGGCTGCCCTCGAAACGCACCCCGAACATTTCATGGATATCCCGCTCGAAGAAGGCCGCCGGTCGGTACAGGTCATAGACCGACAGATAGACCCCGGGCTCGCGGGGAATGCGGATGTGCGCCGAGACCAGGTTGTGGTTCTCGTAGGACCAGAGGTGATAGACCAGCTCGAACTGCGCCTCCTCGATCCAGTCCACGCAGCTGATCGCCGACAGATGGACATAGCCGGCCCGCCCCTGCAGCAGCTCGAGCAGGGCCGGCAGGGTCTCGGCCGGCAGGTCGAGACGGGTGCGGCGCGGGCGGGTCTGATGCACCTGCACCCCCTCGATCTCGTGCAGCACCCGCTCGAGCTGGCCCTCGCTCATGATTCGTGCTCCGGGCCGTGGCCAAGACGCATCTCCAGCGCCTCGAGCGGCCTTTGCACCTGCTGCAGCAACTCGGTGTGCGGGCCGAGGGTCTGCTCGCCCAGCAGGCCATAGTGGCGCGCCTCGGCGATCACGTCGGTGGGGGTCTGCCAGTCGTCGCCGAACAGGGCCTGCTGATTGCCCAGGTAGTGGTCGTAGCGCCGGTAATAATCCTCCCAGCCACGCGCCTCGCCGTTCTCGATGCGCCGCATCAGGTGGCGCATGCCCTCGATCACCGCCTCCGGGCGCGGCATGCAACCGGCGATGTAGAGGTCTACCGGCATGTACTCGTCCAGACGCTTGGCGGTGGCATAGCTCTGCCAGTACATGCCGCCATTGACGGTGCAGGAGCAGATCCCGATCACGTACTTGGGGGCGCCCATCTGTTCATAGGTGAGGATCACCCGTTTCAGGGTCTTGATCGAGACATAACCGGTGATCAGGAGGATGTCCGCCTGGCGCGGCGTCACCATGGGCTGAATGCCGAGGCGTTCCATGTCGAAGCGCGAGGTCATGGCCGGTGGCAGCTCGATGGCCCCGCAGCCGGTGCAATAATGCAGGATGAACAGTGAACGTGAGCGGCAGAAGTTGGTCAGCTCGTCGAATACCCGGGCCAGGGGGTTGCCCCTGCCCTCGCCCTTCACCGGTATCTGTTCGAGACGTTTCACGAGTCACCTCACATGACGAAGGCCAGGCCCAGCAGGCCCAGCATGACCGGCCACTTCCACAGGATCCGCAGCATGTCCTCGGTACGGTAGCGCGGGAACAGAAAGGCGATGGTCATGGGAATGGCCACCACCGCAAAGGCCTTCACCAGCAGGTCGATCCAGTGGCTGCCGCCGCCAAGGAACAGCGCCACATACAGGACCGCCTGGGTGTAGAACTGGAAGCACTGCATCACGAACAGGCCGCCGAGGAACTTGCCGCCCATCTCCACCATGGGGCCGGTGGCGATCTCGGCCGGTGCCACATAGATCTCGAAGGGCTGCTTGCCCAGCGAGGCGTGCATGGCCCATAGCCCGGCGATCGCCAGCAGGGGCATCTGCACGATGCCCCAGCCTCCAGGTCCCGCTGCCTGCTGGCGCCCGATGATGTCGATCAGATCGGTGCTGCCAAAATGCCAGGCCACGCCGAACACCACGATGACGAAGGGGATGTCGTAGCCCAGCATGGCCGTCAGGGCGCGCGCGATGCCGATCGAGCCGTTGGGGTTGGCACACTGCCCCACCCCCAGCGCCAGACCGAGAGACGGAACCATCATCACGTACATCAGGGTGATCAGATCGGCCTTGTCTGCAATACCGTTCATGCCGGGCACCGGCAGCAGGATCTCCGCCGCCACATAGCCGCCCACCGCCATCACGATGCCGATGTCATGGATCAGGCCGTGCGAGACCTGGGTGGTCTTGGCATACAGCTTGGCGATGTCGTACAGCGGCTGCAGCAGCGGGGGACCGATACGCCGCTGCAGGCGCGCTGCGATCCGGCGCATCATCAGCACCATCGCCATACCCACCACGAAGGCGACCAGCGGCATCAGCACCAACTCCGAGAACAGTCTCAGCCCTTCCATCACAACACCACCCAGAGCAGCAGGACGCTCGCGAGCATCGCCCAGGCCTCGCCGTTGGCACGCCGGTACAGGGCCTTCATCAGCACCGAGGCGAAATCGACCAGCGAGGTGATCGCGCGCTCCGCCCAGGCAAAGCTGCCGCGATACCAGCCGCCGATCAGGCGCATCAGCCCGGCATAGAAGTTGTCGCTGTACTGATAGCGTACATCGGACGAGAGAAAATGCCCGCCGGCATAGTTGTCCAGCTGGTGGACCCGCTTGGCGCGGCCCGCGCCGTAGAACAGCAGGGCACCGACACCGAAGCCATACAGCATCACCCCGACCACCCAGAGCATGTTCAGCGAACCGCCGGCCCGTTCCACCCCACCGAGGGTCGATTGCAGCACCGGCAGGCCGACCGCCTGCTGCAGCGCCGCCACCCAGGCCAGGGGGATTCCCGGCATTACGCCGGTGAGCAGGATCACCGCCGCCAGTACCAGCATGGGGACCAGCATGCTCCAGGGCGCCTCACGCACCTTGTCGTGCTCGATGCGCAGCTGCCCCAGGAACATGTTGTGGATCAGCTTGTACACCGAGAGGATGGTCCCCAGGGTGCCGATCACCGCCCCCAAGAACAGCAGCGGACGCCCCTGCTCGATCAGGTCGCGGTAGATCATCCACTTGGAGACGAAGCCGTTCATCGGCGGCAGCCCGGCCAGGCCGATGATGCCGAACAGCAGGGTGAGGAAGGTCAGCGGCATGCGCACCACCAGCCCGCCGAGCCGGTTCAGATCGGCGGTGCCGGTACGGTGCACCACTGCGGTCACCGCCAGGAACAGCGCCGCCTGGTAGGTGGCATGGTTGAACACGTGCAACACCCCGCCGGCGCTGCCCAGGGCGTCCCCCAGCACCACGCCGAGCAGCATGTAGCCGCCCTGGCCGATCCCATGCCAGGCCAGCAGATAGCGGGCGTCGTTCTGTCGCATCGCGGTAAAGGTAGGAAAGATGATGGTGAACACCGCCACCCAGGCGAGCAGGTCGCGCGCGTCGACGGGCAAGTGACCAATGGAGAGCGCATCCAGGCGGGCGATACCGATCAGCTTGACCAGCACCACCAGGATCGCGAACAGCCCCATGCGCGAGGAGATGGCCCCGAGGAAGGCCGCGCCCGGTCCCGGCGTCTCGGCATAGGCCGCAGCCTGCCACAGATGGAAGGGCAACAGGCCCATCTTGACCCCGAAGCCGACCGCGAACAGGGCCACCAGCAGGCCCAGCTCGCCCGCGCCCAGATGCGGGACCGCGGCGATCACCGCCGCAAAGTCGGGCGTGCCCGCCTGCTGCAGCAGCAACACCACCCCGGCAAAGATCGCCATTGCGCCCACCATGGCGTAGGTGATGTAGCGCATCGCGGTCTCGCGGGCGATGCCGCCGGCCACCAGCATCAACAGATAGCTCGCCCAGCTGACCAGCTCCCAGCCGAGGAACAGCGACAGCAGGTCGGCGCTGGTGAGCAGCACCAGCATGGCAAAGACATTGAAGGCCACCGCGGCATGCAGCAGACCCAGCCGCCCGCCGGCGGCCCGGTGCCGCTCGCCCCACTCTCCGGCCGCGTAATAGGTACTCGCCAATGCCGCGCCCAGGGTGATCAGGGCGAAGAACCAGCCCACGGCATCCAGGCGCCAGTGCAGCTGCCAGTTCATCACCGACAGGATTCCACCCGGTACCGTCGCGCCACCGATCACAGGGACCGCCATGGCCAGCAGTAGGAGCAGTTGCAGGCCCAACAGGCCCGCGAGCAGCCAACCGACCGTGCGCATCCTTCCCAGGACCAGGACCACCAGGGGCGTGAGTGCCGAGACCAGCAGCAGCGTCTGCAAGGTATTCATGGGCTTGCTCCCCATTCCCTCTCCACCCCTTGGGGGGAGAGGGCTAGGGTGAGGGGGGCCCCCTCCCCGACCCTCCCCCG
>RFHJ01000318.1 GCA_003696905.1 Gammaproteobacteria bacterium
AGCCAGCCGCAAACCGCGTTTGCGGCGCAGCGTGCCCTGATAAAGCCAGGGATGGCTTTTATCAGGGTTTCCTCAGGGAAGGTCTGAAAAATTCAGACCTTCCGCGGCTCAGGGAAGAGCCGCCAAAATCGATCGCTATAAGCGATTGATTTTGCAGCCAGCCGCAAACCGCGTTTGCGGCGCAGCGTGCCCTGATAAAGCCAGGGATGGCTTTTATCAGGGTTTCCTCAGGGTATCATCGCGGCTTTCTCAACCGGAGTTCTCCATGCACAAGGCCGGTGTTGTGACCTTTTGGCTGGGTCTGATTCTCACCCTGTTCGGCCTGGGCGTGGGTTTCTGGCGTCTGTTTGCCGGCAGCGAGGATGCCATGCGCTACATGAGCGCGGTGCCCCTGGGCTTCGTCCTGATGTTCGCCGGTCTGGTGGCGACCCAGCTCAGCGGCTCGGGTCGGCGGTGAGAGGCCACGCCCGGTCAGCCGTTCTTGGTGCGGTTCGCGGTGCTCACCACACCCTACAACCGGAACAGTCGGTAGGATGCGGTGAGGTACGAACCGCATCGATGATCTTGGGCAGGGCTTTTCCATGAGCAGGGGGTGTGGCCCAGGGGTCCGTCATCTAAATCCGTAAGCTGTTGAAAAGTGGGGCGGGTGTCTGCTCGGAAAACGTCGGCGGCAGGGATGCCGCCGTCGAGCCTACAGGGAGGTATTTACGGCGTTTTTCCGGGCAGACGACCCGCTTCGCTACAGTTAGATGACGTTACCCTGGGGTGTAGCCAAGGCTCCATGGCAGTCAGATGACGTTATCCTGCACGCTGCGGCGCCGTGGGTCGGGCTTCAGCCCGACAGGATGGCATGATCAACTGTTGTCCGGCAGTGCCCGGGGCATGTCGCTGGCAGGTTTGCGTTCCTCCGGCGGATTCTCGTCCGTCGTCGGCACCGGCGGCGGGGGCGGCGCTTCCTCTGCAGCGGGTTGCGGCGCGGGCTGCGGCGCTTCTTCGAGCCGCTCGGCCTGGACCAGGATGCCGATGCGCGGGTGGTCGATGTAGTAGAGCTCGCCACTGCGCAGCCGGCCGTGTTCGCGGATCGGATATTCGCTCGCGGTCGGCCACAGGTCCGTGTTCACATGGATGAAGCGTCCCTTGGTGATGCGAACGGCTCCGGCGATGTTCTTGCCCTCCAGATGCATCCACTGGTCGTTGCCGGGTACCGAGAAATCCTGCTTCCAGCGCAGATGGGCCAGGACCTGGGCGCCGTGGCGCTGGAGGGTGTAGGCGACGGAGCCGAGTTGGCCCTCCCCAGGCGGCAGCGGGACGATGCCCGGGCCTCCGCTATCGAGGGATCCCTTTGCCTGTTCGACTTCGGCCACCGGTTTGGCCAGGGGCTCGTCCTGGGCGTCCGGCTGCTGGAAGACGATCATCTCCAGCAGATACTCGTCCTTGGCGAGAATCGCGGAGGACCAGCAGAGGAGCAGCAGGCCCAGTAACAGGTGTCGGAGTGTCATCTTTCGCTTCGATTCAGTTCATGGGAGGGGGTGGATGATGCCTCAATCGGTCCGTGCTGGCGAGGGCGCGAGTGCCGCCAGGATCTCGCCCGTCTTTTCGATACGGGATGTCGGGTCGGGCATCTCGGCGAAGAAGCGCAGCTTCTCCGGCCCGTCCAGCTTGAACTCGGTGGGCCGGGTCTGGATCAGCTGAATCAGGCGGGCCGGATCGATGTTGGGTTCCGGCAGGAAGCGGATGGTGCCACCCTGGGGCCCGGCGTCCACCTTGCGGATGCCCAGTTCGCGGATCTTGAGCTTGAGTTCGGTCACCTCGAAGAGGCGTTGCGCCGGCTCCGGCAGCAGGCCGAAGCGATCGATCATCTCTACCTTGAGTTCGCGCAGGGCCTCGGGCGATTCGGCCGAGGCGATCCGCTTGTATTGGATCAGTCGTATGTGCACGTCGGGCAGGTAGTCCTCCGGCAACAGGGCCGGGATGTGCAGATCGATCTCGGCGCCGTGATCGAGTGGCTTCGCCAGCTCGGGTTGTTCGCCGGAGCGAATGGCCTTGACCGCCTGTTCCAGCATCTCGGTATAGAGGGTGAAGCCGATCTCGTGGATCTGGCCGCTCTGCTCGTCACCGAGCAGCTCGCCAGCACCGCGTATCTCCAGGTCGTGGGTGGCGAGGGTAAAGCCCGCACCCAGATCCTCCAGTGCCTCGATCGCCTCCAGGCGCTTGCGCGCATCGGGGGTCATGGCCTTGGGCGGCGGGGCGATCAGATAGGCGTAGGCGCGATGGTGGGAACGGCCGACCCGCCCCCGGAGCTGGTGCAGCTGGGCGAGTCCCAGCTTGTCGGCGCGGTTGATGATGATGGTGTTGGCACTGGGTACGTCGATGCCCGATTCCACGATGGTGGTGCACACCAGGATGTTGAACCGCTGGTGGTAGAAGTCGCGCATGATGCGTTCGAGCTCGCGTTCGCGCATCTGCCCATGGGCCACCTCGATGCGTGCCGAGGGCACCAGCGACTCCACCTTGCTGGCCATCTTCTCGATGGACTCCACTTCGTTGTGCAGGAAGTACACCTGGCCGCCGCGCGAGAGCTCGCGCTGACAGGCCTCGGCGATCTGCATATCGTTCCATTGGCCGACGAAGGTCTTGATGGGGTGACGTGCCGCCGGCGGTGTGGCGATGATGGAGAGATCGCGCATCCCCGACATGGCCATGTTGAGGGTGCGCGGGATGGGTGTCGCGGTCAGGGTGAGCATGTCCACCTCGGCACGCAATGCCTTCAGCCGCTCCTTGTGGCGCACGCCGAAACGGTGCTCCTCGTCGATGATGACCAGCCCCAGGTCCTTGAAGCGGATCTCCTCGCCCAGCAGCTTGTGGGTGCCGACCACGATATCGATGGTGCCATCCGCCAGTCCCTGGAGGATGGTCTCGGTCTCCTTCTTCGAACGGAAGCGGGAAAGACCGGCGACCCGGATGGGCCAGTCGGCGAAGCGGTCGGCAAAGTTCTGGTAGTGCTGTTGCGCCAGCAGGGTCGTGGGTACCAGCACCGCCACCTGCTTGCCGTTGTGCGCGGCCAGGAAGGCGGCGCGCATGGCCACCTCGGTCTTGCCGAAGCCGACATCGCCGCAGACCACCCGATCCATCGGCCGGGGCGATGTCATGTCCTCGATCACCGCGGCGATGGCGGCGGCCTGGTCCGGCGTCTCCTCGAACTCGAACTGGGCGGCGAACTGGCGGTATTCATCGCCGGGCGGGGGCAGGGCGGTGCCCTGACGCGCCTCGCGACGGGCATAGATGTCCAGCAGCTCGGCGGCCACGTCATGGACCTTTTCCGCGGCCTTGCGCTTGGCCTTCTCCCACTGGTCGCTGCCCAGGCGATGCAGGGGTGCGTTTTCCGGTGATGCCCCGGTATAGCGAGAGATCAGGTGCAGAGAACCGACCGGGACGTAGAGCTTGTCGCTCTTGGCATATTCGAGGACCAGGTATTCCTGGGGCATGCCGCCGGCATCCAGGGTCTGCAGTCCCAGATAGCGTCCGACACCATGCTCCTCGTGCACCACCGGCGCACCGATCTGCAGTTCGGCGAGGTTGCGTACCACCTGATCCCCATCGGGACCCCGGCGCACGCGGCGTCGCTGGCGTACCCGTTCGCCCAACAGCAGTGCCTCGGGGATCACCGCGATGTCCGGTGATTCCAGCCACAGACCGCTTTCCAGGGGCGCGGCGGTGAGGCAGAGGCGTTCGGTGCTCTCGAGGAAGCCTGTCCAGCCGTCTACCTGGCGCGGGCGCAGGCCGAAGCCCTGTAGCGTCTCCGCCAGTGCTTCACGGCGTCCCGCGGTCTCGGCCACGAACAACACCCGACCAGGGTATTCGACAAGAAAGGCCTGCAATGCCGCAGCCGGCTGGACCGCACGCGGTTGCAATGCCAGGGGCGGGAGTTTGCGCGCCGGCAGGTTGTCGCCATGCTCTGACTCGAAGGGCTGATGCGCAATGCGCGGATGGCGTCGCAGGGCCTGATCCAGCTCGTCGGGGGTCAGCCAGAGACGATCCGGTGCAAGCAGGGGACGTTCGATGTCGTGGCGCCGTTGCTCGTAACGGCTCTCGATCTGACCCAAATAGGCGTTGGCCTCCTCGGTGAGCGTCTGGTCATGGGCGATCAGGGTGTCACTTGGCAGGTAGTCCAGCAGGGTCGAGGTGTGCTCGAAGAACAGGGGCAGATAGTATTCGATGCCACCGGGCAGGTTCCCCTCGCTCACATCACGGTAGATCAGGCTGCGTTGGGGATCGCCCGCAAAGGTCTCGCGCCAGGCGCGACGAAAGCGATTGATCGCCTGCTCGTCGACCGGGAACTCGCGCGCCGGCAGCATGGCGAATCGATCGATCCGCTCCAGGGTGCGTTGCGTATCCACGTCGAAGGTGCGGATGGAGTCGATTTCGTCATCGAAAAGATCGATCCGCAGCGGGATCTCGCAGCCCATCGGGAACAGATCGATCAGCGAACCGCGTACCGCGAACTCGCCGTGCCCCATCACCTGGGAGACGGACTCATAGCCTGCCTGTTCGAGGCGTCGGCGGAAATCGTCGAAGTCCAGCCGCTGGCCGGTCTGAAGGTGCAGGCTGTGGGCCTCGAGGAAGTCGCGCGGCAGCAGACGCTGCATCAGGGTGGCTACCGGCGCGATGACGACTCCCTGTTGCAGACCGCTCAGACGATGCAGGGTCTCGAGCCGTTGTGACACCAGCTCGGGCAGGGGCGAGTAGACATCGTAGGGCAGGGTCTCCCAGTCCGGGAAGAGGATAGCCGGGAGCCCGTGTCGGGCCAGGAAGAACTGCAGCTCATCCAGCAGCCGCATGGCCCCCTGGGTATCCGCGGTGACCACCAGCAGTGGACGGTCGGCCTCGTGGGCGGCCTCCGCCAGGGCGAGCGGCAGCACGCCGTCAGTGGCGCGGCCCCAGTGGCGAAGCTCACCGGGGTTTATGGGCAGGGGAGGATGGATGGACATTGCAGATCGCGGGTGTACAGCTGAAAGCGCCTTATTGTCGCACAAACCGGGCCGACCCCGGGCATCGAGAGAGCGGCCGCGAGGCCTTGGCCACGCCGCTGATCTTGGGAAGGGTGCTTCACAATGACCGATGCGGTTCGTCCCTCACCGCATCCTGCGTCGTGCTCTGATCGTAGGGTGCGGTGAGCCCCGCGAACCGCACCAAAACCTGCTGTCAGCGCAGCTCCTCGTTGCTGAAGCGCTTTTCCAATACCTGAGGTGTGATCAGGCCATAGCCCTGCTGCTGCCAATAGCCCAGTTCGGTAATGGCCGAGGGCACCACCTCGATGAAGTCCTGGAAATCGTCGACGTCGTAGCCGAAGTCGTGTGCCGCCAGTGCGCAGACCCGGAACCTCACACCGAGCTGGGCGTAATAGCGCATGCGGTCCACGGCATCCTTGTAGCGCGCGTAGTTCTGCTCCACCACGGTGACCAGTTCGGTGCCGTGGATCACCACCACGATGTCCATCATTTCGGGTGCCAGGTCGTACGGCGACTCGGTCAAGGGATTGATATAGGAGCGTAACCAATAAAGGGCGGTATTGATCTTGCGGGGGTCATCGAAATAGAAATCGAAAACCGCCTTGGGGTCCTCGTAAGGCGTGTGAACGAGCCGGCCGGCAGCCGTCGCCTGAAGGCTGCAGAGCAAAAACAACAAAGCGGATAAGGTTTTCATTCCGATTCCCGGCTTGTCCACCATTTCGGCATCTTTCATTGGACTAGAATAGTCAGTATTGGCGGAAGTGACAGTAAGGGCAGCTGATGTCACGATGCCGGAGAAGGCCAACAGCGCGACGAGGAGGGGGTGGTGCGCAAGAAGATCCGTGAGCCCAATTGCCAGCAGTTGATCGACAGCTTTCCCGATCCTTTCGTCGTAATCGATCGCAATTACAGAATTGTCACTGCAAACCGTCGTTACGCCCAGCATTACGGGGTCGATGCCAGCCAGCTCGTCGGTAGGCGCTGCCACGAGGTTTCCCATCACCTGGACACTCCTTGCAGTCAGCATGGAGAGCATTGCCCCCTGGAGGCCCTGTTCCGAACGGGCGAGTCCACCCAGGTAATGCATGTCCATTACGACGGCGAGGGCAATTCGGAGCACGTGCAGATCAATGCCACCCCCCTTTTCGATGAGGCGGGCACATTGCAGTTCATGGGGGAGACCATCATTCCGGTACGCACCCGGAGTACCCAGTCCTTCGTCGTCGGGGATTCCGACAGTATGCAGTTGGTCGCCAAGCAGGCACAGCGTGTAGCGCCTACCCGCACCACCGTGCTGCTGGTGGGCGAGAGCGGTACCGGCAAGGAGTGTCTCGCGCGCTACATCCACGAGCATTCGGACCGTGCCGATGGTCCATTCGTGGTCTTCGATTGTGCTGGTAGTGGAAGTGGTGAGGAACTCGAGCGGCGGTTGTTCGGCCAATTGGCGGCGGATGGAAAAAACCTGAATGCGCTGGGTGTGTTTCAGCAGGCCAATGGGGGCACTCTGTTCATCGATGAGCTGTGTGAACTGCCGAAGTCGTCGCAGATGCGGCTGCTGCGGGCGCTGGAGACCGGCGAGATCAAGCCGCTGGGCAGCACCGATTATTCCCGGGTCGATGTGCGGGTAATCGTTGCCTCGGTGGGTGACATGCGTGCCCAGGTGGAGTCGGGGGCATTGCGCAAGGATCTCTACTATCGCCTTTCGGCCTTTCCCATCCAGTTGCCTCCGTTGCGAGAACGGCGCAAGGATATCGTGCCCCTGGCGCAATACTTTCTGAGGCAGCTGGGTGAGCCACTTGGTCAAGAAACGGAGCTCTCCGCCGAGCTGGGGGAGGCCTTGCTCGGCCACCACTATCCCGGAAACGTGCGCGAATTGCGCAACCTGATCGAAAGGGCCCTCATCTATGCTGCAGGTGAACCGCTCCGCCCCGAGCACCTGGTGTTCGATCATCTGTTGTTCGCGACCGATGCCGACCGCCTGGCTCGCCGGCCGGTACTCGACGAGGGGACCCGCAGGCTGGTCGATCGGCGAGGCAGTGGCCCAAGCCCGGAGGAGATGCTGCAGGTGCTGGAGGAGTGCGGCGGACACCGCGGCCGGGCGGCGCAGCGGCTAGGCATCAGTGAACGCACCCTCTATCGGCGTCTGAAGAGCCTGCGCGCGCTCGGCTGACACCGCCTGTCAACATTCGGTGACGCTCACCGCCAGGCCACCCAGCGAGGTTTCCTTGTATTTGTCTGACATTTCTTCGCCGGTACGGCGCATCGCATCGATGCAGGCATCCAGCGGCATGAAGTGCTCTGCCGTCTCCAGCCGTGCCAGAGAGGCGGCTGCATGGGCCTTGACGGCGCCAAAGGCATTGCGCTCGATACAGGGCACCTGCACCAGACCGGCGACCGGGTCGCAGGTCATGCCCAGGTGATGTTCCAGCGCCATCTCGGCGGCCTTTTCCACCTGAGGGGGCGTGCCGCCCCGCACCGCACACAGGCCGGCGGCCGCCATCGCCGCGGCTGCCCCGACCTCGCCCTGGCATCCCACCTCGGCACCGGAGATGGAACTGTTGTGCTTGATCAGTCCGCCGATGGCCGCCGCGGTGAGCAGGAAATCACGTACCTGGCCCGGAGAGCCCCCTTCATGCTGTACCAAGTGGTAGAGCACCGCCGGGATCACACCGGCCGCGCCATTGGTCGGTGCGGTGACCACCAGATGCCCTGCGGCATTTTCCTCGTTGACCGCCATGGCGTAGGCGCTCAGCCAGTCGCAGGGATTGGTCTGCTCGGGGTTTCGCAGCAGGCGGCGATGCAGGGCGGCAGCACGCCGCCGAATGCCCAGGCCGCCGGGCAGCACGCCCTCGGCGGCCAGGCCGTTGCGGATGCATTGCGCCATGGCCTCCCAGATCCCATCCAGGCGCTGGTCGAGATCGTCCACGCCGCGACAGGCCTGTTCGTTGATCCGCTTCATCTCGGCGATCGAGAGTTCGTGTTTCCGGGCCAGTTCCAGCATCTCGGTCGCGCTGGCAAAGCCGTAGGGGCAGGTCTTACCAACAGGGGACGCGCTGCGCAGGGGGGCGTCCAGCCGTTGGATCTCTGCCAGATCGGCCAGGAAACCGCCGCCGATGGAAAAGCAGACATGTTCCAGGAGCGCCACACCCTTCGGATCCACAAGGCGGAAGATCATGCCGTTGGGGTGTTGGGGCAGGGGTTCCCCCTTGTCGAATACCAGGTCGATGATCGGCGAAAAGCGGATTTCGCATTGAATATCGAGCGGCAGGGGCAGATCGCGCCAGAGCTGCTCCACCAGCGCCTCGATATCACGCCTGGCCGCCTCCTCGGGAGCAATGCCGTGCAGCCCCAGCGTAATGGCGCGATCAGTGGCGTGCCCCTTGCCGGTCCAGGCTAGTGACCCCTTGAGGATGCAGCGGATCCGGCAAGGACCCGCGACCCGATGGTCCTTTAGCCAGACCGCCACCCGGTCGGTGAACTCCCGTGCGGCGCGCATGGGCCCCATGGTGTGGGAGCTGGACGGGCCGATGCCGATCTTGAACAGTTCCAGGACACTGATGAACATGGGTTTGTCGCCGCCGGGGATTTCTCCCGATTAT
>RFHJ01000046.1 GCA_003696905.1 Gammaproteobacteria bacterium
GAGCCGGAGCCATTCCAGGGCCGGATATTGCAGTCGGCCCTGGCCTGGGTGCCGAGGCAGCCTAGATTCTCCATCATGCATCCGAGGTCGGAGGGCTGTTCGGCGCTGGCCTTGTACTCGTAGTATTCGTTGCGTGGACAGCCGTGATGGACCAGATGATCGGTATAGTCTCGAGGGCGGGCAAGGCTGTCGAGCCTTTCCAGTGTGAGGCTGCCCTGCGCAAGCTGGCCGAGGGTGTCGATCACCCAGCCGGGATGGGTCGGGCAGCCGGCGACATTGATCACCGGCAAACCGCCGACGCTGCGCCAGTCGCCGCCGAGGAGGCCGCCGGCCTGTTCTCCATCATATTGCAGGCCACAGGCCTCGGCGACGTTGCCGCCGGCGGCGGTGATGCCGCCGAACGCCGCACAGCTGCCGATCGCCAGGGTGTATCGCGCCCGTTCGGCCAGGGAGGCGATGAGCGCCATCATGGGCCGATCGGTGCCGGCCAGCAGATGGAAGCGGCCGCTGCCATTGGGCCCGCGCATGACCGAACCTTCGAGGCACAGGGCATCCAGGGGCTCGTCGCCCGATTCCAGTCGAGTCAACAGTTGCAGGAATTCCTCACCGCTGGCCTCGCTGAGCGAGGGGTGCCAGAGCAGCTCGATGCCCAAGGCATCCAATGCGCCATACAGGTCCGGCTGCTCGGCATTCAACAATGACATGCTGCAGCCACCGCAGCCGCCGGACTGTAACCAGAGGACGCGAAAGGGCCGCCGGCTGCTCATGTCCGATGCTCCATGGGCAGCTCGAGGCGGAAGCGTGCACCACCGAGTTCGCTGCGGTCGAATGACAGCTGGCCACCACACTGTTCAGTTGCCAGGCCATAGCTGATGTAGAGCCCCAGCCCAGTACCGCTGCCCACTGGCTTGGTGGTGAAGAAGGGGTCGAATATCCGGGATACATGTTCTGGCGCGATCCCGGGTCCGTTGTCCTCCACCTCGATCCAGGCGAGACCCTGATGTTCTCCGGCGCTGATCCGTATTGCCGGCTCGGCAGTATCCTGCAGCGCATCCATTGCGTTCTGCAGCAGGTTGATCAGGATCTGGTGGACATGTCCCTCGTTGTTGACCAGCGGCAGGTGTTCGGGAAGCTGCCGCTCGATCCGTGGCGAGCGACTGCTCGCCTTCAGGACCCAGGTGATGGCACGCTCGATCACCGGGATCAAATCGAAGGATTCCGCTGCCTGTTGCTGTGGCATGGAGAAGCGGCGCAGATTCTGCACTATGCTGGACACCCGCTCCGCACCTTCCAGCGAGCCTTCCACGAGCGGCCCCATGTCGGACAGCAGAAAATCGATGCGCAACTCCTTGCGCAGCGCCTCGCGCTTTGCCTCATCGATGCCGCCGTGGATGGCGTCGAGGTATTGCTTGAGTTTCCGTTCATAGTCGGCCAATGCATGCATGTTGCCGTAAAGAAAGCTGATGGGGTTATTCAGCTCATGCGCGACACCAGCCACCAGCCGGCCCAGGGAGGCCATCTTCTCCGACTGCAACAGCTGCTGCTGGGTGGCCTTGAGCGTCTCGTGGGCCGCCTGCAGATCGCGGTAGGCTTTCTGCAGCTCGCCCAGGGGCCGCCCGGTGATCACGAAACCGCTCAGCCGATTGTCGTGGTCGTAGCGCGGGCTGCAATTGACCGCCAATGGAAAGGGTTGCCCTTTGTGGTCCAGCAGCGAGACCTCGCAGTCGATCACGGTGTCCGACCGGATGTGTTCAGGGAATCCCTCGATCAGTGCATGATATTCTGGGGCGAACAGCTGCTGCAGGGGCCGGCCCAGGATCTCCGCTTCCGCTTGGCCGATCGCCTCCAGCAGGGCAGGGTTGACCTTCTGCACCTGGCCGTTGATGTCGCACACGATGAGCACGTCGGAGATCGAGGAGATCACGCTCTGGATGAAGCGCTGGGCGTCCTCCAGGTCGGCGTTCTTCTGCTCCAGTTCCACCTGGTAACGGACCAGATCCGCGTAGATGCGGTCCATCTGGGTGATGACCTCGATCCAGGCCTGGTCGTCGGCACGCCGGTTGCGCCGTTCGGGTCCCCGGTAATGGGGAGGGGCATGTGGCGGTCGAGGCAGGGATGCAGGGTGCTTGCTCATGCCACGTCACCCGTCAGGGTCTGGATCTGGTTACCGTTGCGTTCGAGGCCATAGCGTTCCAGCTTGTTGCGCAATCCCACCCGGGAGAGGCCCAGCTCCTCGGCGGCGCGGGTTTTGTTCCAGCGATGGCGGATCAGGGTCTCGCGCAGGATACGTGCCTCCATCGCCTCCACTCGTTCCTTGAGTGATCCTTGCATGTCCACCAGGTCGTCGAGTTGAAGATCTGGCGTTTCAGGCTCGGCACGCAGGATGTGCGGCGAGATCAGATCGGCCCCGAGGTAGTCGTCCCGTGCCAGGACCAGCATCCGCTTGATCTCGTTCTGCAACTCGCGCACGTTGCCCGGCCAGTCGTAGTTGCGCAGGCATTCCAGCGCCTCTTCGCTGATGCCCTTCACGCGTTTGCCCAGCTGATTTATCGCCTGCTCCAGCAGGGCCACCGCCAGAGGTGCGATGTCCATGCGGCGCTGGCGCAGGGGCGGCATGGGGATCTTGAAGGTGGCCAGGCGGTAGTAGAGGTCCTGGCGGAACTCCCCGCGTCGCACCTCTTCCTCCAGATCGTGATGGGTGGCGGCGATCACCCGTACGTCCACCGGAATGCGTTTGTTGCTGCCCACCGGTCGTACCTCGCCCTCCTGCAACACGCGCAACAGCTTGACCTGGAACGCGGGTGAGGTGTCCCCGATTTCGTCCAGGAAAATGGTGCCGCCATCCGCCATTTCGAACAGGCCGCGACGGTCTTCCACCGCCCCCGTGAAGGCGCCCTTCTTGTGTCCGAACAGCTCGCTTTCCAGCAGTTCGTCCGGCATGGCGCCACAGTTCTCCGCCACGAAAGGCTTGTCCTGACGCAGGCTGTTGTAGTGCAGGGCGCGGGCGCACAGCTCTTTGCCAGTGCCCGACTCGCCGGTGATCAGGACATTGACGTCATAGGGGGCCACCTGGCGGATCAGCTCACAGGTCTCGTTCAAGCAGCTGTCCGGACTGCGCACGATGCCCGAGTCCCAGTCGTAGCGGGCCTTGAGGGCACGGCGTTTCTCGATCAGGGCCTGCTCAAGGGTGTCGGGCTTGAGGCGCAGCTCCACCGCCAGCTGTTCGTTCTCGCGTTGCAGCCGGAACAGAGCCACCGCATTGTTGAGCTTGGTGATCAGTTCGTCCGGGTGCCAGGGCTTGGTGATGTACTGATAGATGCCGCCCTTGTTGATGGCCTCGATGATATCTTCCGAATCGGTGTAGCCGGAGATGATCATGCGGATGATGTCGGGGTACTGGTCACGCACCTGCTGGCAGAATTCGACCCCGGTGACCTCGGGCATGCGCTGATCGCACAGCAGCACCTGAATCCATTCGCGTCTCAGGATTTCTTCGGCCTCTGCGGCGCCGGTCGCGGTGTGTACATCGAAGCGGTCACCCAGGATGCGTCGAATCGACTCGAGCGAACGGACCTCGTCGTCCACCACCAGGATGCTGGGCAGTGCCTCGCTCATGTGCGCACCTCTGCAGCCGTTGGTGTGGAGGTGCCGGCACGGCCGACCAGCCGCGCCTCGCGGTTCAGGCGGAGCCAGCGATACCACTGGTCCATGCCCTCACCGGTGGTGGCAGAAACCTGCAGGATCTGAATCCCCGGATTCACCCGTCGGGCATATTCCACGCAACGGGCTACATCGAATTGCAGGTGGGGCAGCAGGTCGATCTTGTTGAGCAGGAGCAGATCGGCGGCATGGAACATGTCCGGATACTTGATCGGCTTGTCTTCCCCCTCGGTGATCGAAAGGATTGCCACCTTATGTGCCTCGCCCAGGTCGAAGGCGGCGGGGCAGACCAGGTTGCCCACGTTCTCGATCATCAGCACCGTGCCTTCCTGCAGGGCCAGATGATCCACGGCATGGCCCACCTGGTGGGCATCGAGATGGCAGCCCTTGCCGGTATTGATCTGGATGGCAGGGACGCCGGTGGCGCGGATGCGGTCGGCATCGTTGCTGGTCTCCTGGTCGCCCTCGATCACCGCGAGCGGCATTTCTTCCTTCAGGTCCTGCAGGGTGCGGGTGAGCAAAGTGGTCTTGCCCGAACCGGGGCTGGAGACGAGGTTGAGCGCCAGCACCCCGAGCCGGGCGAAACGCCCGCGATTGACGGCCGCGTATTGATCGTTCTTGCCCAGGATGTCCTGTTCGATGGCGACCATGCGCGCCTGATCCATCCCGGGTGCATGGGCCCGTGCCGGGCCTTTGCCGTAGTGGAGATCACCGGATGCACCATGATGGTGGTGACTGTGGGCATGACGATGTTCATGGTCATGAGCATGTTCGTGTGTGTGATCGTGGTGGGGCTCTTCACCCTCGATTCGGGTTTCACCCTCGCCGCAGCCGCAAACGGTACACATCATTCCACCTCCAGTTCCTTGATTCGCATCTCTTCGCCGCCCGTCACCTGCAGTTGGTAGCTACCACAGTCGGGGCAGGCGTCGAAACGCTGTTTGATATTGACGCTCCGGGCGCACTGCATACACCAGGCCGTACCGGGTACACGGATGATTTCCAGTGTACTGCCATCGGCGAGGCTGTCGCGGGTCACCACCTCATAGCTGAATCGCATGGCATCGATCTCGACACTGGACAGCTCGCCGATCTCGAGCCAGACCGTCTTGACCCGAGAGAAGCCCTGCTTGCCCGCCTCGCTCTCCAGGATCTGCAAGATGCTCTCGCAGAGTGTCATCTCATGCATCGCTAGATACCACCTCGGAGGCCACGCAGGGGTCGATCGCATTGACCAGTAGTTCCGCCACGAACCGTCTTTCCTCGGGATCCGGCAGCGACAGATTATCCAGTGCCGCCGCCACTACACCCTCAGGGTGAAAGTTCCATTCGGTGGGCGCCAGAATCCGATAGTCACCAATACGATCATTCTCGATCTCGATGAAGTGATAGAGACGCCCGCGTGCGGCCTCGGTCTGGGCAACGCCGATGGCACCCTGGGATTCCTCACATCGTGCAATGCTGCTCCCCTCCGGAGGTTCTGCCGCGATGCGTCGCATCGCGGCGGGCAATTCGGCCAGTTCCACCAGGCGCGCCACCCAGCGGGTCAGCAGGCCATTGCCGAACTCGGCCTCCAGGGTGGCGACCAGCGGGTGATGTCGCTGTCGGGTAAAGCTGGTCGTCTCGCGCGCCCGTGACGTCCAGGTCGGCCGGCGGACAAAGTCGTTGGCCGTATCGCCGGCCAGCACGTCCTGTATTTCCGCCAGAGGAATGGGGGGCAGGGCAGAGACATCACAGCGGCCCTGGGAGGACCAGCCCGCTTCGCAGATCCTGCGGATACTGCGGGCGGCGATGCCTGGTGCCTCGTCTGACCAGTCCAGCAGTGCCTCTATGTTACCCATTTCGGCCCAGCGTCGTGCCGGCATATGGAAGATCTCGTCTTCCAGGATCTGCTCCAGCCGTGTTACCTCGGGTATGTCGGTCGGTATGGGGCCGGCGGTTGCATTCAGGGCGAAGGCACGATTGTGGGGGAACAGGCGGGTGCGCAGCTGTGCCAGCAGGGTCCCGATGGCGGGTAGCGCGCGTATGTCTGGAGGCTCGCCGAACAGGCGCGGCCAGTCGATCAGGATGCGCGCCAGGTGCTCGCGTGCCCATTCCATGAGCACCAACAGCTCGCGTGCCTGTTCGACGGACGGAGTGGCAGCCTGGTTCAGCGCGCTTTCAGCCGCCCGACAGGCGGCGCGTGCCTGCGCCATGCCACAGACATTGAACAGCAGGGGGACGACCTCCAGGGCCTGCGCGACCCTCTTGCCGCGCAGCAAGGCCGAGGCGCCGAGTGCTCGTTGATTGTCGATGCGCGTGCGTCCGTCGTCGACGCCGGCCAGTTCGATATGGATCTTTCCTTCCAGAGGGTTCATGCCGGAGGCTCCTTTCGTAACAGGGCTCCTCGCAGCAGTTCGCGGCGGGACATCGGGCGTTCGAGCTTTTCGTCGAGTGAGACGACGGAGGGTGGGGCGGTTGGCTCAGTCGCGGTCTCTTCGGTGATCGGGTCATTTGGGCCTTGTTCCTGCCATAGGGCGGTAATGGCCTGGCTGTCGATCTCGGGCAGTTCCCGGTTCTCTTCCCTCAACAGCTCCTCCATCACGGCCTGGGCGGTCTCAACCGCGGCCACATCGTCGGCGAACTCGAACATGGGCGAGAACAGGGAGCACATGCGGTACTTGCCCAGCGCCGGCTCGTGGCCGACGGTGAAACGGTAGGGGCCGGATGGAAAGGTGAGGGTTTCCTCGGAGAGTTCGGGCTTGTCGGACCAGTCCTCATCGGCGCCGGGAAGGGATAGCAGGTTCATGCACCAGGGGGTGATCAACACGCCCAGGCAACCGGAATCCCACGGCCGAAAGCCGACCGCATGCACCCCGATGGCGGGATTGAGCAGGGGAAGATCTGCCATGCGCGTGGCAGCGATCTCACGGAACACCGACTCGACCCGGCGCGCCGCAGCGCCACAATCCGGATTTTCCGCGCCCGCTTTCACTCGTCGATTACCATGAAGTCGATCTTGCGCCCGTCGCATTCGGGACAGGTCCAGTGGTCGGGCAGTTGCGAGAATGGCGTACCTGGCGGGATCTGCCAGTAATCGTCGCCCTTTGCCGGGTCGTAGACGTACCAGCAGATCTTGCATTCGAGCCGGCTGTCGTCCGCCAGTTTGCTGTTGTCACCGCCGTAAGAACCAGGCAATACCGTATCGTCCATTACTGGGCTCCTCATGCATACAGGGAGAGGATCTCGGTGAGGCGCTGGGCACTGTCCTCGATATCCTCATCCGCCGCGCAGGCCACCTCTGGCACCTGGCTGATCTCGAGGGTGTTGAGAATCAATGTCTCCTGCGAATTGAAGTATTGCACCCACCATACATGGCGGGTTCCGGTGCTGCTGATGCGGCAGTTTCCATAGCCGCGTGAGAGGATCACCACAGGACCGATCCCCAGGGCATCGGCGAGAAACAGCAGGTCCTCCTCGGTATGCGGCAGCAGCGAGAGGTTGATCACATGGGGCTCATCGCCCGGGTGGTATTCCGGCAGCTTGTCCGCTATCTCCGCCAGCAGGGGCGGCGCGTTGTAGACATTCTCCGGGATTTCCAGGGCACTGGTATCGAGCTCGGTCTGTGCATCGCGGAAGGTCTGTTCGCGTACCAGTCCAGGGACATCGGCGACCTCCATGGTGTCGCGCACCACCTGTCCTGCATCATCCAGATAGCGGACCCGCCAGACGCCTGCGAGTACCGATTCCTGGATCAGGGCCTCCAGCGGTGCCTCGCACTTCACGCTGACCTCACCTTCTCCCAGAAGCTGATTCACGAAGGCGAGGTTTTCTTCGTCGAGACCATCCAGTTCGATCACCCGGGCGGGCATGCCCGCGCGATAGCCGCGCAGTGCTTCCAAAAGCGCCCGCGCACGCATCAGGCCCTGCGACAGATGGGCTGCTTCCTCGGGCTCGGGGATCTGGGGCATGGCATAGGTATTCATGCCCTGGGGCATTTCCATGAATGCCATGTTCAAACCGTCCGGGTTTTCCGGTTGAGACCCGGGTCCGACAACGACAGGGATGGAGATATCTTTCATGGGGAAGGCCTCAGGCAGAGACCACCGGGATGCCGAATCCCGGTGCGTCTTGGGGTTGTGATTGCAGGATCGCATTGATCTGCACCAGGTAGTCGGTCCAATTCTGCACCCGGCTGATGGTGCCCAGATATTGGCCGTCTCGAAGGAAGACCAGGGAGGGCCATTCGGTGAATCCATAGCGGCTCTGCAACTGGCGCTGCGATTTCTGTCCCACCACCGCAGCGGAGAAACGATGTCCGTATTCCTTTACCAGCTCGGGGAGAATCATCGCCACGTCATTGCTCTCGGGGAAGCGCTCCGGATTCTCGGTGAAGAAAAGGACGCACTCTTCGTGGCTCGAAAGGAAGCTATCCAGCGTGTCTTCTTCGATGACGGGATAGCCGTGGGTCTCGATCATTTGCTCGATCAGGGGTGATGGCATGGTCAGTCTCCCTTGTTGGAGGTGGATCTTTCGCGGGCGAGCAGGGAAGGCGGCTTGGGTGGCTCCCGGTCGACCAGGTCGGCAAAGAGGCCGTCGATGGCGGCGGTATCGGTGGCCGTGATGCCGCCTCCCATCACCTGAGCAACCGCTTGCACGGCTTTACCAATGCGATGCGCGTCGACTTCGCTGAGGATTTCACGCGCGCTATCGAGAAATACAAGGAGCCAGGTGCCGGGTGCGACATCGCCCACCAGGAGGGTATCCACCTCCCGGGTCTGTCCCAGTCCCTCGCAATGGGCGTATCCAGGCCCGGACTCGATCACCCGCATGGGGATGCCGATGCACATCAGTATTTGCCTCGGTGGTCGACATCGCAGCTGATCCGCGCATCCGGATCCAAGGGGTGCGGACGGTAGGCCAATTCGAAGGCAGGTGACTTCAGCACCCTTTCGTCACCGATGCGGCAGGCGACATCGGGCGGCGGTCGTTGCCCCTCGTAGATCTCCGGCCGAATCTCGGTACCAGCCAATGAGGCCTCTTCCGGGAGCGGCTGTGGACGCCGACGAGCCTGTACGCCATGCGCCGCCAGCCATTCGAGGCCGGCTTCGATGGCTGGTTCGATGCGTTGACGAGTGAGGGAGCGCAGGCCACCACCGTAGTCTTCCAACTGCACAGGCTGGACGCCAACCAGCAGGAGATTCCGTGGGTAATGGCCCAGCATCTCTGCGGTCGCAAGCACCTCCTGGAATCCGGTCTGGTGCAGACTCATCTTCTTTGCCCCCATGAATTTCGGGACCTGTTCGCCCTCGACCAGCTTGAGGGTACCGGGGGGCAGGCCATAGTCGACTGCATCGAACACCAGCAGCGTCTCGATGCCTTCCAGGTGATGCACCAAGTAAAGCCCTTGGGTGCCGCCGTCCATCAGTTTGACGTCGGACGGGAATTCGTAGTGACGATGCAGGTGTTCCACTGCCCGAACACCGAAGCCTTCGTCGGCCCACAAAATATTGCCGATGCCAAGAATCAGGGTGTGGGGAGAGGGCATGAAGGTCATCCTTTGTATCGAGATGAAAGAAAAATATCCGACAAATGGAGAAAGTGGAAATTAATATTTCTTATATCGGCTAATTAGCGATCTCTCATGGGCTGACGGTGCGGATGATTCTGGCCATATGGAATAAGTCTTTCCGTATTGGGAAGTAACTATCCTGCATATACCAGGGAATTTCCGCGCGGCGGCCTCGGATGCTGCGGGTCAATCCTGGAAAGTACGTTTCCGATATCGAAGGGCAACCGGTAATCACCCGCTGGCTGGGCCTGGCGCTCGGCACTGCAAGAAGCCGGTAAGTGATTGTTCTAACAAGTTGAATAAGGATTGGCACGATTCTCGCTCAAGGCTGGGGGAACACAACCAAAGGAGAGCAAGGTGTCAGTCAAAGAGACCTTTTACGATGTCATGCGCCGCCAGGGCATTACCCGGAGGAGCTTTCTCAAGTTCTGCAGCCTGACCGCTGCTGCCATGGGGCTGGGCCCGGCCTATGCGGCCAAGATCGCCAATGCCATGGAGACCAAGCCGCGCATTCCCGTGCTGTGGCTGCATGGCCTGGAATGTACCTGCTGTTCAGAGTCCTTCATTCGTTCCGGCCATCCGCTGGCCAAGGATGTCATCCTGTCGATGATCTCGCTCGACTATGACGACACCATCATGGCGGCGGCTGGCCACCAGGCCGAGGCCATCGTGACCGAGACCATCGAAAAGTATGATGGCCAGTTCATCCTGGCCTGCGAAGGGAATCCGGGCCTGGAACAGGAAAACACCGGTGGCATGTCCTGCATCATCGCCGGCCGCCCCTATACCGAGCAGCTGCGCGAGGCAGCGAAACACGCCAAGGCGATCATTTCCTGGGGCTCCTGTGCCTCCTGGGGCTGTGTGCAGGCCGCGGC
>RFHJ01000319.1 GCA_003696905.1 Gammaproteobacteria bacterium
GTCGGCTCCCGCGGTGGCCAGGCTGAAGGCATTGGGATTGTCCAGCCCGTTGTCGCGGGCATCACGAAACCAGCGCTCGAACTGGACGATGGGATCGGGATCCAGATCCTCGCGGGAGAGCCCCCCATGCATGTATTCGCGGCGAAGGTCGGCTATTTCCATGGAGCCCCCTGGACCCTTTCGTAGACATTGGTATAGAAACCACCCTGGCCTGTTTTTGGGAAGGTCTGAAAAATTCAGACCTTCCGTGGCTCCGGGAAGAGCCGCCAAAATCGATCGCTACAAGCGATTGATTTTGAAGCCAGCCGCAAACCGCGTTTGCGGCGCAGCGTGCCCTGATAAAGCCAGGGATGGCTTTTATCAGGGTTTCCTTTGGTGCGGTTCGCGTCGCTCACCGCACCCTAGGACCGGAGAATGGCGCAGGGTAGCGTCTTCCGGCTTGAGGGAAACAGGTCGCCGGCTCGGAAAACTCCGGCGGCAGGGATGCCGTCGTAGAGCCTACAAGGATGTATCTACGGCGTTTTTCCGAGCCGGCGACCTGTTTCCCTTTCGAGTAATTTATGGCTTTGGATCAAGAAGCCCCGCCTCATGGCGGTTATTCTACCTCTGACGGCGAAGCAAACGTCTACAATACGCCCATGGCACACGTGATCGTCGATCCCGAATCCAGCTCGCTCGCGGAACGCTGGGCCGTGATCAAGACCCCACGCACCAATCGCAAGCGCTACCCCGAGGCCTGTGTCACCCTGGTGGCGGACGAGCAGTCCGCCCTGGCCCAGGCGGATCCGAGGCGGAACCTGCATGCGGCACGGGTCTACGGCCCCTCGGTATCATCGGAATCCCAGCGCATCTACTACCTGGTGCGCTGGCTGAATCCCTCTTGAATTTTGTCCTGTGTATCCCTATCTGAAGGACAGTCCGGCAGGATCACTCCTGCCCGAACCGAGAGTTGTGAATGGAGGACGAGATCATGACCGCATTCGATTTCTCACCCCTGTTTCGCACTGCCATCGGTTTCGACCGTCTGACCGACGCCCTCGAGGCGGCTCGGCGGATGGACAGCGAGGGCTGGCCACCCTATGACATCGAACTGACCGGCGAGGATCACTACCGCATCAGCATGGCGGTCCCCGGTTTCCGCCCGGAGGATCTGGAGATCGAGGTCAAGGACAACCGGCTCCGCGTGGCCGGCCGCCGCAAGGATGAAGAGCAGGAGGAACGCAAGTACCTGTACCGCGGAATTTCCCAACAGGCCTTTGAGCGTGTCTTCCAGCTCGCCGACTATGTGAAGGTAACCGGCGCCGAGGTGAAGGACGGGCTGCTGCATATCGAACTGGTACGCGAGTTGCCCGAGTCGATGAAGCCGCGGCGGATCGAGATCCGCACCGCCGAGAGCCCGAAGGAAGGCAATCTGATCGAGGGCCAGGCCGATCGGGTCGAGAACGAGGCAGAGGAACAGAAGCAGGAGGCCAACGCCGCCTGAGCATTGGCCAATTGAAGGATCCCCGCCGTCACGGCGGGGATTTTGTTTCATGAACAGACTATCGCTCCCTGTTGCCGGCCTGATCCTCTCCCTGACCCTCCTGATGTCGCCGGGTGCCTGGGCGGCGATTCCACCGGTGGTGGCTGGTCGGCCCGTTCCCAGCCTGGCGCCCATGTTGGAGAGGGCCACGCCAGCGGTGGTCAACATCTCCACCAGCAAGAAGAGTCGCCTGAGTCGCCATCCTCTGCTGGACGACCCCTTCTTCCGCTGGTTCTTCGAACAATCGCCCCAGCGCCCCCGCTCGCGCGAAACCCAGAGCCTGGGTTCCGGCGTGATCGTGGATGCGCACAAGGGCTATGTGCTGACCAACAATCATGTCATCGACGAGGCGGATGAGATTCGCGTGACCCTCAAGGACGGCCGCACCTTTAGCGCCCGCCTGCTCGGCAGGGATCCCGAGATGGACATCGCGGTGCTGCAGATCCCGGCGCAGGACCTGACCGCCCTGCCCTGGGGTGATTCCGACCGGTTGCGCGTGGGTGACTTCGTGGTGGCCATCGGCAGCCCCTTCGGACTCAACCAGACGGTCACCTCCGGTATCGTCAGCGCCTTGGGGCGCAGTGGGCTCGGCATCGAGGGCTACGAGAACTTCATCCAGACCGACGCCTCGATCAACCCTGGCAACTCAGGGGGACCGTTGGTGGACCTCAACGGCCACCTGGTGGGCATCAATACCGCCATCCTCGCCCCCGGCGGCGGCAACGTGGGCATCGGTTTCGCCATCCCGGCCAACCTGGCACGCGCGGTGATGCGCCAGATAGTGCAATTCGGCGCGGTGCGTCGCGGCGTACTCGGCATCAGCGTCCAGGACCTGAACGGGGACCTGGCCCGCGCCCTGGATCTGGACCGTCCAGTCGGTGCCCTGGTGGTCGAGGTGGCACCCGGCTCGGCGGCCGAACGTGCCGGCCTGCGGCCAGGGGACGTGATCGTGCGTATCGGCGACCACGAGGTCGGCAACGCCAGCGATCTGCTCAGCCGCCTCGGCGTGGCACGAATCGGCCAGCGGCTGCAGTTGCAGATCCTGCGTAATGGGAAGCCCAGAACGATCCAGGTGCGCATCGCCGACCCCTATGAAGGCTACGTGAAAGGAGAAACGATCTCCCCCCTCCTGACAGGCGCGCGCCTAGCCGAAACCCTCGACCAGTCCGCCCTTGGCACCCGGCGCGGCATTGCGGTGGGCACGGTGAAGGCCGACTCCCCGGCCTGGAGGGCCGGCCTGCGAGAAGGCGATGTGCTGTTCGAGGTCAACGGCCACCGGGTGCGCAGTCTGCGCGAACTGGCCGCCCTGCTGCCACCGGGCGGGCGCCTTTGGCAGATCCGCCTGCGTCGTGGTGACAGCCTGGTTACGCTGGTCTCACGATGAGCTGACCGGGACCCCGCGGACGCAGCGCCTGCGGTCGACCCGTCAGATAACCTTGCACCAGCGAGAATCCCGCCTCACGTACCCGCTCCAGCGTCTGTTCGTCTTCCACGCCTTCGGCCACCGTCTGATGGCCACTGCTGCCGATGAATTCCACCAGATGCGTGACCAGGCGATAGTGCGCTGGCTGATCCAGGGCACTGATGAGGCTGATATCGAATTTGACCACATCCACCGGCATACTGGTGAGATAGCGCAATGAGGAATAACCGCTGCCAAAATCATCCAGCGCAATCCGGAAGCCCTGGTTGCGCAACCGCATGAGGTTGCTACTGGCCTCTTTCATACGGGTGATGAGTGCCGTCTCGGTCACCTCCACAACGATCTTGAGCCCGGGCAGAAAGGGCCGGAAGGCATCGAGCCGGGAAACGATGGATTCGCTGGAGATGGAAGCTGCCGAGAGATTCAGCGAGAGGCCGGTCTCCGGCGGGATGACACCGTTGTACAACGCGCGCAGCAATGCGTCGATGACCGCCTGATCCAGCTCTTTCTCGAGATGGCGGGACTCGATCACCGGCATGATCTGGGCCGGTGTCAGCAGGCCATCTTCATGCCGCACCCGCAGCAGGGCCTCATAGTATCCGATCCGATTGTCCGCGAGCATACGCACCGGCTGATACAGCAGATGCAGTCCCTCCCCGGTTTCCACCGCACGGTAGACCGCCTCATTGACGCTGCTGCTGAAGATCGAGCCCGAGGCCTGCTCCAGTGACTCGCGATAAAGGGTGATTGTGCCGCTGCTCGGTCGCTTGGAGTGATACATGGCCACATCGGCCTGCCGCAGCAACCGGTTGAGCGGCGTCCGTGCGTCGCTGGTCGCGGGCGAGATGCCGATACTCAGGCGCACCGGCTCCTGGATGCCCAAGGTCTCGCGGAAGGGGTAGCGTGCCACCTCGGCCGCGCAACGCGATGCCACCGCCGTCGCCTGGCTGTCGTCGCAGTCGAGCAACACGCTGACGAATTCATCGCCCCCCAGACGGAACAGCTGCTCGCCTCGACGCACCGCCTTCTGCAGGCAGGCCACGATCGCCTTCAGCACACCGTCACCGACATCGTGACCATAGGTGTCGTTGATGGCCTTGAAGTGATTCACATCACAGAGCATCAGACGCAGCGAACGGCGCTCACGTTCGCCCAGCGACTGCAGGGTCTCCCAGAAGTTCTCGAACGCCCGCCGATTCTGCGCCCCGGTGAGGGCGTCTAGATGGGCGAGGCTCCAGAGCTCGCGATTCTTCTTGTCGAGCTGCCGGTTGGCCAGAGTGAGTTCGCGCTGATATTCGAGCAATGAGTGTTCTGCCTCCTCCAGTTCGCGGATTCTCGGACCCGAGGGCGGAGAAGGAAGGACCACCGAGCTTCCGGACTGCTGCGCCTGCCGAAGCGCCGAGACCACCTCGGGCATGTGCTGGATATTTCTGCCGATCAGGTAGATGAAGAAATAGACCAGGCCCAGGGTAGGGAGCAACACCAGCAGGCCGATGAAGAACAGCATGCGTCGCACCAACCTGTCCCCTTCCCGGACCGAATCGGAACGGCGTGGCTGATAGGTCAGTGCCCGCCGCAAGGTCTCTGGCTCACGGGTCGAACCATCGAGGGAGAAGCGGAGCGAGGTGGGGTCCACCCGCACGAAGGCCTGACCGCGCTTCACGTTCGGCAACAGGCGGGCGCTGAGCATCAGAAACCCCTGGGGCGTCTCTTCCCCGGCACGCCGCAGAGGACGAACCAGGAAGACCTGTACATCCGAACCGGCCGGATTGAAGATCATCGTCGGTTCCCGCTCTGCAAGGGTACGGGGCAAGGGGCTCGCCGTCTCCTTGCCCAATGCCCGTCCCGCCACGTCGTACAGCATCAGCGCCTCGAAGGGCGGCGGGACCTCGTGCCCGCCCTTGATACGGTGGGCATACCAATAGGTGAAATAGACCGGGTTGGCGAGCTGTTGGTAGAGTTCGTCCCATTGCGCCAATTCATCGGCCCTGCGCTCGAGGGCATCCAGGGCACGTTGGAGGAGCACGTCCAGTTCACGCTGCGCCGCCTCGCGCTCGCTCTGCTCGAAGGCCTGCTTTGCCTCACTATATTGCTGGTAGACGAGCCAACCGAACAGGCCGTAGACGAACACCACCAGCGCGGTGAGCCAGGCTGCATAACGACGATAGGAAAGGCTAAACCTGGCCACCGTTGCCCTCAGGCGTCGCCACCCAGCAACGTATCGATATTGTCGTAGAGTTCGAACTCATGCTCGTCGTCGAAGAAGTGTCCCGCTCCCGGTACCTCCAATAACGTCACGCCGGCCTTTTGCAGAAGTGCCCGCCAATCCGGCTCGAGCCGTTCATCCGCACCGCCGATCACCACACTGACCGGGACGGCGGCCTTTGCCATGGCGTCGATCATCTGCTTCGCACCCCAATCCGCATAGGAATGAAACGCGCCGCGCGTGGTGGGATAGCGCCGGCAATAGGCCAGTGCATAGTCCGCCAGTTCGCCCTTGCCCTGGGGTTCGCCGGCGGCGGGCGTTCTGCCCGCCGGTGGTGCGATGCTGATCAGTATGACCCGCTTCATACGAGATGCCGGATAACGGGCAAGATACCGGGTGATCGCATGGCCGCCCGCACTGTGGCCGATCAACACCACCGGTTTCTGCATACGCTGGTAGAGCCAGTCCACCCACCGGGCCAGCTCGTCCACGTCCTGGTCCAGATCATGGGTATGAATCGCTTCGCACTTCAGGCTCTGGGAGCGCTTCGGCACACCGAGGCTGAGCGTGGGGGTGAGCACAGGATGGTCCTCATCGGCCAGAAACTCGGCCAGACGGCGCACCGTGGGAAAATCACGAGTCTGGAGGAAACCATGCAAGATCAATACGGGATCGCCCGACCCGTCCGCATTGCGGAATTCGGCGGTTGCCGGGACGCCAGAGCCCATTTCCAGGGTCACGGTCTCTGCCGTGGCCACCATTGAAAGCACGAGCAATACCAGGCCCAGCAGCCATCGCTCAAACTGTCCGCGGACCTCCATCGCTATCGCTCTCCCGCCCGCGCAGGGCAACATACGGCTCGTCTTTAAGGAAACCCTGATAAAAGCCATCCCTGGCTTTATCAGGGTACGCTGCGCTGCAAACGCGGTTTGCGGCTGGCTTCAAAATCAATCGCTTGTAGCGATCGATTTTGGCGGCGCTTCCCTGAGACGCGGAAGGTCTGAATTTTTCAGACCTTCCTTACGATGGCACGTCCCTGTGTCGCACAAAAGAGTATAGCGGCTGGCCCGCGGTCGCCTTGAGAGGGATATCCTGGGATGCGGGTCCGGTCACTCGAAGGGATGCCGGAGCACCAGGGTCTCGGAACGGTCGGGACCGGTCGAGATGATGTCGATGGGGGTCTCGCACAGAGAGGCGACCTTGTCCAGATAGTCGCGGGCGGCCTTGGGCAGGTCGTCCAGGGATTTCGCGCCCACGGTCGACTCCTGCCAGCCCGGCATCTCGATGAACACGGGTTCGCACTCGGCGAAACGGTCGGCCCCTACCGGTGGGGTATCCACCTCGCGGCCATCGAGCCGATAGGCCACGCAGATCTTCACCTTCTCCAGGCCATCGAGCACGTCCAGCTTGGTTATGCACATGCCGGTCACACTGTTGATCTTGAGCGAACGGCGCAGCGCCACTGTATCGAGCCAGCCACAGCGACGCTGCCGGCCGGTGGTGGCCCCGAACTCATGGCCCTTCTGTCCCAGGTACTTGCCGATCTCGTCCCCCTCGTCGGCCACAAGGTCGTAGACCAGCTCGGTCGGGAAGGGGCCGGCCCCCACCCGGGTGGTGTAGGCCTTGACGATCCCCAGCACATAGTCGAGGTCGCGAGGACCTACGCCGCTGCCGCTGGCCGCGCCGCCCGCGGTGGTGGTCGAGGAGGTCACATAGGGGTAGGTGCCATGATCGATGTCCAGCAACGCCCCCTGCGCTCCCTCGAACATCACGCTCTTGCCCTCGGCGCGCATGCGGTGGAGGGTTCCCGGGACGTCCTCGATGAGCGGCCGGATCTGCTCGGCCTGTTGCAGGGCCTGGTCCAGGACCTGCTGATAGTCCACCGTGTCGAACTTGAAATAGTTGGCCAGCGCGAAGTTGTGGTAGTCCATCACCTCGCGCAGGCGCTCCGCCAGGTGATCGGCATCGAGCATCTCGCCCAGGCGGATACCGCGGCGCGAGACCTTGTCCTCGTAGCAGGGGCCAATGCCGCGACCCGTGGTGCCAATGGCCTTCTTGCCACGCGCCGCCTCGCGCGCCTGGTCCAGGGCGATGTGATAGGGAAAGATGACGGGACAGGACTCGCTGATGCCCATGCGCTCGCGAGCCGCCACGCCATTGTCCTCCAGCATCTGCAGTTCGCTCAGCAACGCCTCGGGGGAGACCACCACCCCATTGCCGATCAGGCAACGGACGTTCTCCCGCAGGATGCCGGAGGGAATCAGGTGAAGCACCGTCTTCTGACCATCGATCACCAGGGTATGGCCGGCATTGTGGCCGCCCTGGAAACGCACCACGGCATCCGCCCGGTCGGTGAGCAGGTCCACGACCTTGCCCTTGCCCTCGTCACCCCACTGGGTGCCTATCACCACTACGTTCTTGCCCACTTCGTCATTCCTACTCAGATTGAATCGATTCGGTCGTCATGCCCGGTCGCGCTACAAGGGCACCACGATCCAGGCCCCCGCCTGCGCCTCAAGGCGCGCCGTGATGCCGGCCTCCGCTGGCTCCATCGGCTGTCCCGGCAGTTCGCGGACCACCACCTCACCGGCGTGCCGAAGCTCGGCGATCTTCTCCTCCAGCGCGCTATCGCCCTGCGCCGGTGCCAGAATCGCGCCTTCCGCCTCACCGCCCAGGGATTGACGCCCGCCGAGCACCATCAGGGTCTTGAGGTCGGCGCTGAAGCCGGTCGCCGGCCGCGCCCGTCCGAACTTCTCGCCCACCTGGTCATAGCGCCCGCCGCGCGCTACCTCCGTCCCCTGCCCCGGCACGAAGGCCGCGAACACCACCCCGGTCTGGTAGTTGTAGGCGCGCAGCTCGGCCAGATCGTAATGCACCGGCACATCGGGAAGACACTGGGCCAGATGCTCGCCCAGCGCGCGCAGATAGTCGATGGCCTCGCCCACCTCCGCCGGCGCGTCCCCCAGCACGGCCCCGGCCCGCTCGAGCACCTCGGGTCCACCATTGAGGTCCGCCAGCGCATTGAACATGGCGGCCAGTCGCGCATCCAGGCCAAAACCCGACACCAGTTCACTGATCTCGGGGTGTGCCTTGCGCTGCAAGGCAGCGAACAACGTCGTCTCCTGATCGGCATCGAGTCCGGCCTGGCGGGCCAGGCTGCGATAGATCCCGACGTGACCGAGATCCAGATAGATCTCCTTCAACCCGGCGATGCGCAGTGTCTCCATCATCAGACACAGCACCTCGGCATCCGATTCGATCCCGGCATGACCATACAGCTCGGCACCGATCTGCAGGGGACTGCGCGAGGAAGAGAAGCCGTCCGGACGGGTTCTCAACACGCTGCCGATATAGCACAGCCGCGTCGGCCCCTGATGCTGCAGTTGATGGGCGTCGATGCGTGCCGCCTGGGGCGTGATGTCCGCACGAATTCCCAGCTGCCGGCCACTGAGCTGATCGGTCAGCTGAAAGGTCTGCAACTCGAGATCCTTGCCCGCACCGGTGAGCAGCGATTCCAGGTACTCGATCATCGGTGGGATGACCAGGCGATAACCCCAGCTGCGATAGGTATCCAGCAGCTCGCGACGCAACGACTCAAGAGCCTCTGCCTGATCGGGCAGCAGCTCGTCGATACCATCGGGTAACAGCCAGCTCTTGCTTCGCATCATCATCTTCCAAACGGGATATGAAAAGGGCGCCGTTCCCTCTCAACGTACCAGCGAGAGCATCAACGCGCCCGCCAGCATGGCGCCCAGCCCCAGCGCGCGCAGCTGCCGGTCGTCGAGCTGTGCGATCCGACGGACCGCCTCGCGATAGCCGGCCGGATTGATGAAGGGCAGAATCCCTTCGATCACCAGGACCAGCGCAAGGGCTGCGAGAAAATCCTGCCACATGGCTGCTTCCACAAAAAAACCGGCATGCCTGGCCGGTCTACCTCGAACGTTGGCCGAATTCTCGCAAATCGCCCCTGCGAAGTCGAGGGCACGACCGTTGCTCGAGAACCACTCGTCCGCAGGAACTTCGAACAACCCTCGGTGCCAGGGCAAGGCTTTATCCCGATATCGAACGCTGCCGCAGGCCCTCATAGAGGCAGACGCCGGTGGCCACCGAGACGTTGAGGCTCTCGACCGTGCCGCGCATGGGCAGACATACCAGCTGGTCACACTGCTCTCGGGTGAGCCGCCGCAGCCCTCGCCCCTCTGCCCCCATGACCATCCCCAGGGGACCGGTCAGGTCCGCATCGAACAGGCTCGTTTTCGCCTCGCCCGCGGTGCCCACCAGAAACACCCGATGCTCCTCCTGCAGTCGCTTGAGGGTCCGGGCCAGATTCTTCACCTGCACCAAGGGCACTGTCTCCGCCGCGCCACTGGCCACCTTGCACGCCACCGGCGTCAGGCCCGCGGACCGGTCGGCCGGCGCGATGACGGCGTGGACACCAACCGCATCGGCGGTGCGCAGGCAGGCACCCAGGTTATGGGGGTCGGTCACCCCGTCGAGTATCAGCAGAAAGGCCGGTTCCGACAGCCCCCGCAACAGGCGGTCGAGATCCTGTTCGTTGCGGGCAGCCGGCGCCTCGCTACGGGCAAGGACGCCCTGGTGGGTGGCACCATCGGCCAGCCGATCGAGTTCGGCACGCTCGACCTGCCTGACCGGCACCCCCAGCGCTGTCGCGCGCTCCACCAGAGAGCGCAGCCGTTTGTCCTGCCGCCGGCGATCCACCAGCAGCTCGTGCACCCGCTCGGCGCCATGACCGAGCGCACCGCGCACGGCGTGTATACCCGCGATCCACTGGCTGCGGGGGCTATTCACGAACGGCGCTTGCCGCTTGCATTACGGGCGCGTCGAGACCGGCTCTTCTTGCCGGCCGTCTTCTTGCTGCTGCTTCGCTTCCGGCGAGCCGGATGGCGCGAACCCCAGCCCTTCTCCGCCGGTCGCCAGCGCTGACCGCTGTCCCGCGTGGTCAGGCTCGGCTGGCGAGGTGCCTCGACCTCGGCCGGCGTCACCGTCGCGGCGCCCTCGGCGATCGGTCTCGCCTCCGACTGCGGCCTGCTCTTGCTGCCCGTCCGGCGGCTCTGCCGGCGACCCTTCGCGCTGCCGCCCGCGGTACCGCCTCCTGCGAGCACGAAGTCGATCTTGCGCTCGTCCAGATTGACTGCCGCAACCTGGACCCGAATCGCATCGCCCAGCCGATAGACCTTGCCGGTGCGCTCGCCGGTCAGACGGTGACCGATGGGATCGAAGTGGAAATAGTCCTTGTCCAGGGCGGTGATGTGCAGCAGCCCGGTGATATAGATGTCGGCCAGTTCCACGAACAGGCCGAAGCTGTTGACGCTCACGATCAGGCCGTCGAATTCCAGGCCTACCTTGTCCAGCATGAACTCGCACTTGAGCGCATCGGCCGAGTCGCGCGAGGCCTCGTCGGCCCGCCGCTCGTTGGCCGAACAATGCTCCGCCATGGTCTGCAGCTGCGCCTGCCCATAGGGAAAGGTCTTGGGCGTGCCACCGGTCAACAGATGGCGAATGGCCCGGTGGACCATGAGATCGGGATAGCGACGAATGGGCGAGGTGAAGTGGGTATAGGCCTCCAGGGCCAGCCCGAAGTGTCCCTTGTTCTCCGCCGCGTAGACCGCCTGCATCATGGAGCGCAGCAGGACGGTCTCGATCAAATGATAGTCCGATCGCCCCTTCGCCTGCTCCAGCAACTCCGCATAGTCCTTGGCGGTGGGTTTCGGCATCCCGCCCAGCTGCAGCCCCAGCTCGGCGAGGAACTGCCGCAGATCCTCGAGCTTTTCCTCGCTCGGCGGCTCGTGGTTGCGGAACATCGCCGGCATCTTCTTGCGCAGCAGCTGGCGTGCGGCGGCGACATTGGCCGCCAGCATGCATTCCTCGATCATGCGGTGGGCATCGTGGCGCAGCAGCGGGATCACCTCGGCCACCTTGCCGTTGTCGTCGAAGCGGAACTTGGTCTCGGTGGTATCGAAATCGATGGCCCCGCGCCGCA
>RFHJ01000320.1 GCA_003696905.1 Gammaproteobacteria bacterium
CTGCGCGCCGAGGACACCCTGGCCCGTCTCGGCGGTGACGAGTTCGTGGTACTGGCGCCCGACGTGGGGGGCACCAGGGATGAAGCGAGCCACCACGGTCAACGGCTCGCCGAAAAGCTCCATGCCCTCTGTGCCGATCCCTTCGACGTCGGTGGTCGTCGGCTCCACACCGCTGCCAGCGTCGGCCTGGTGGTGATCGAGCCGGAGGTGGAGCTGGAGGAACTGTTGCGGCGTGCGGATGCCGCCATGTACCGGGCCAAGGCTGCGGGCAAGGGCCGGACCGCCTTCTACGACGAGTCCATGGATCAAGCCGCCCGCGATTACGCGCACATGCTCGAGCGGCTGCGCATCGCCGTGGCGGAAGGCGGCTTCGAGCTGTGTTTTCAGCCGATCGTGAGACTCGCCGATGGCAGGGTGACGGGGGCCGAGGCGCTGTTGCGCTGGCACGACGCCGAACTCGGCCGGGTCCCGCCGGACCGCTTCATCCCGATCGCCGAGGAGTCAGCCCTCATCGTGGCGATCGGACGTTGGGTGTTGGAAGCGGTCTGTCGACAATGGGCCGAGTGGCGTGACCGCGGGATGATGCCGGGATTCGACTATCTCTCGGTCAATGTCAGCCCGCGGGAGCTGCAGGATCCCGGCTATCCGGAACGTCTGCAATCCTTGCTGCGGCGCCACCGGGTCGAGCCCTCACGGCTTCGGCTGGAGGTCACCGAATCGGTCCTGGCCGAGGACATCGGCACCGTGATCGAGGCCCTGCAACGGATCGATGCCCTGGGGGTGCAGTGCCTGCTGGACGACTTCGGTACCGGCGATTCCTCCCTCAGCTATCTGAAACGCCTGCCGGTGTCCACCATCAAGGTGGACCGCGAGTTCGTGCGTGATCTGCAAAGCGACCCGGACGATGCCGCCATGATCCGCGCCGTGGTCGATATCGCCGAGCAGTTTGGTTGCCAGGTGGTGGCCGAAGGCGTGGAAACCGAGGCACAGCGCGCGATCCTGCTGGGCATGTCACCGCAAATGCTGGCTCAGGGCTATCTGTTCAGTGCCCCGCTGCCCGCACGGGATTTGCTCGGCCAGGTGCAACAGCGGAGTGCCGAGCCAGGCAGCGGGGCTGACACCGATTGAGCTGTGGGTGTGGAGACCACGGGTGGTTGAGTCCAGGCGGCAAGGGGTACCACCGGTGTCACGCTCTTCGGGCTCAACTCTGCGGCTGAGCAGTTCGGGTGATCGCCCGCAAAAGCACAGCCGCGGCTATGGTTCAAGGGGTATCGCCCGAAATGCCAGGGTAGCGTCATCTAACCGTGTGCGGAGCGGGTGTCTGCCCGAAAAAACGCCGTAAATACCTCCCTGGCCGCTCCCGGCATCCTGCCTCCCGCGGCATTCGCACATCCCTGTGCAGCATAGGCTCGACGGCGGCATCCCTGACGCCGACGTTTTTCGCGCAGACACCTGCTCCACTTTTCACTAGCTTACGACTTTAGATGACGGGGCCCTGGTCACTTCGATGTCAAGCAGGAGCACTGGCCAGTGCTGTGCGCGCGCATCGGGCGGGCACCTGGCCTGGCGCATGCCGTACAGCAGCAGCCCCTAGGTGCCCGTGTCGACCAGGGAATGGATTCCCTCCGACAGCATCGCCGATGCTGCCGGTGATGGCCGCCGCGGCGAACTTGGTGGCGGCGATGGCGGTGTTGCCGGCGAGGGCGGCGAGGACGACCTTGGTGCTTGATCCGGACATGGACGGGTTGTAGCAGGGGCACCGTTCGCGCCGTGGCCCTGGCTGGGAGCGGGGTTGCCGCGTGTGCGGCAAAGGGTTGCCGTTGTCTGGCAAGGCGTGGTTTGAATTATCCCGATAGATCAGTGTGTTATGAGTTGGTCCAGGAATTGCCTTCGCGAGTGTTGGACAAGGAATGCAAGTGCATGCGTTCGATCAACACCAGCCTCAGTGATCTTTGGGCCGCCGGTGATCTGGACCGGGCGACCGCGCGCGCGACGAAAAGTACGGAAAAACTGTCCTCCGGGCGACGCATCAACCGTGCAGGGGATGATGCTGCGGGCTTGGCCCTGGGCACCCGCCTCGAGGCCCGGGTGCGGGCCGATGGCCGATTGGTCCAGGGTTTGAACGACGGCATCAGCTACACGCAGACGGCGGAAGGTGCGCTGCAGGAGATCGCCAGTCTGTTGCAGCGGGCGCGCGAGTTGGCGGTGCAGGCCGCCAGTGATGCCTTGGACGATGGCCAGCGATCGTCGCTGGACCGCGAGTTCGCACGGCTGCGCGATGAAATCACCCGTATCGCGCGAGCTACCCAGACCTTCGATCGCCACCCCCTGGCGGATGGCACACCGGACGTGCCCGCCCTTACCGATGTGTTCCCGGCGAGCGGGGACAGTATCGACCACTATCCCTCGGGGATCGAGGCGGTGATGGCGATTCCGGCGGGAGCCACCAATGTCCGCATCACCTTCGATTCCTATCCCGTGGACGACGACCTGCAGATCTTCACTCGGGATGGCCATCATCTGGTGGGTACCCCCTTGAGCGACACGGTCTGGGGCGCCAATGGCGTTACTGCAGCCAACATCGCGGATCGCTTTCTGACCGAGGCCAACGGATTTCAGACAGGGGCCAGCTACGACGCGGGCGATCTCAACAGCGGCCCAGCGAGCTATACCTCGAGCCCCGCCCAGGACAGTCATTTCAACGGCATGACTCTGTCCTATGGCGGCGATCCGGACGCCAGCAGCGTGCTGGACGGCAACAACAATGGGACGATCGAAGGGGGCGAGGATACCCGGGAGTATTTCTTTCTCGACCAGGCGACCGAGCCCCTGCTGGTCTTCGCCGTGGGTACCGGATACTACGGCATGACGGTGGAATACGATCCCTTGCCGACAGAGGACCCGGTGGGTGCCGAGGGTGAGCTGGAGGTGTTGGCCGCGGTCGACGATGGCAGCAAGGGCCGTGTGCGGGTGCCGAAGACGCCGGCAGATGCGGCAAGCCTGCACCTGCTGGGGGAGTCCATCGATACCCCCGCAGCGGCACGTCAGGCGCTCGAGCGCCTCGACCAGGCCCTGGACCAGGTCTCGCGATATCGCGCACTCTACGGCGCCCGCAACGAACAGATGGCCAGTCGCGCCCGCAATCTGTTGACCGAAACGGTCAACCAACAGGCGGCGCGCAGCCGTATCGAGGACCTGGACTATGCCCGCGAGACGGCCGCCCTGGTCCGGCACCAGTTGTTGCAGGAGATGGCGAGTGCGGCGCTGGTGAAGGGTCGGGCCGATCGGGAGCTTACCCTGCAGCTCCTCGAGAGGGCCTTTCTCAAGCCCTTGAAATAACCTACGAGACTTGACGCAAGGGTGGACAGCCAAAACCCACCGCAGGTCGGATGTGGTGGATCTCTCAGTCGGCGACAGTGACCGCGGTGATCATCTGTTCCGCGAGCCAGTTCTGCAGCAGTTGCATGGCCTGGGCGGGCACCGTCTCGGCATCGAACCATTGCAACAGGGCCTCGCACAGGACAGCGAAGGTCTCGCCCTGCAGCGCGCCTGCCATCGCCTCCGCCTCGAAGTCGCTCAGGGCGCGATAGCGGCTCACCAGTTCCCGGCGCCAGATCACCCAGGTGCCCGGATCGTCCACCACCGGCGGCGGGGTTTCCCCGTCGGAGAGGGCACGCCAGATCGCAAAGGCGTTGCGACGGTGGTGCAGTATTCGCAGCGAGGGATGGAAGTGGAGTCGCAACAACGGCCAGTCCTCCGGCGGAATGGTGCCCAGGATGGCCGCATCGACCGGCTCGGCGTCGCCGGCATCGAAGCTGTCGTTGAAGCCACGTTCGATCTCTTCGAGTTCGCGCAGTATCGGGTGGGCATCGAAAGGGGGAAGCGTGCGCAGCAGTTGCGGCATGTGGCGACTGTAATGGCGCAGACTGGTGGTATCCGAAGGGTAGCGGTCGATGTAGGCGTTCATCAGACGCTCGAAGAGCGCGTCGCCCAGGTAGGCATGCAGCTGCGGGTAGTCGGTCTCCAGCGCCTCCATCAGGCGCAGCCGGTAGCCGGTTGCGTAGATATCCAGGCGCGCATCGGCAGACATCTCAGGGGTGGAGCAGATGGCATCCGCAATGTCGGACGGCTGCTGCAACAGCCGTCCGAGAAAGGATCGTTGCAGCTCCCGCAGGGTCTGCATCAGGCAATCCCCTGGCACCGTACAGCGCCCGTCTCGAGCTGCGCCGGTGTGAGGATCTCGGCGGCGATGCGTTCGGCTATGGCGAGTTCGGCGCGCAACTCGGGCAATGGCGGGATGTCGTCGTCGCGCTCGATCATGGTGCTCACCGCCCCAAAGCGTTCCAGCGCATGGCGGTAGAGCGCCCAGACCGGGTCACAGACCGCGTGGTCGTGGGTGTCGATGAGCATGGGCCCGCTGCGGCTGTGGCCCGCCAGGTGGAATTGCATGACGCGTTGGATGTCGATGGCATCGATATAGTCCAGCGGGTCGAAATAATGGTTATGTGCGCTGACGAAGATGTTGTTGATATCCAGCAGGATCAGGCAATCGGCCCGTTGGGCGATCTCGCCGAGGAACTCCCACTCGCTCATCTCGGAGTTGCGATAGGTGACATAGCTGGACAGGTTCTCGATCAGGATCTGCCGGCCCAGGTAGTCCTGCACCTGGCGGATACGCGCCGCGGTGTGCTCGATGGTCGTCTCGTTGTAGGGCAACGGCAGCAGGTCGTGGCTGTTGGTGTGGTCGACGCTGGTCCAGCACAGGTGATCCGAGACCCATTGGGGCTGAACCCGCTCGATCAGCGCCTTGAGGGATCTCAGGTATTCCTCGTTCAGGGGATCGGTGCTGCCGATGGACAGCGATACCCCATGCATTACCAGCGGATAGTCGGCCCGGATGCGGTCGAGGTGGGCCAGGGGCTTGCCGCCGGGGACCATGTAGTTCTCGGTCAGGATCTCGAACCAGTCGACATCGGGGTGGTGCTCCTCGATGTAGCCGTAGTGATCGGTACGCAGTCCCAGACCGAAGCCGAGAAAGGGGCGTGTCATGGCGACTCCTTGGTGCGACCGCCGCACTGCGACGGCCGCGTTCTGCTGGCCTTACTTGTCCTTTGGCTTGCCGCCAATGGCCTCACAGGCATGGCGTGACATCACCACGAAGCCCTGTCCCTTGCAGGAAGCCATGCCCTTGCAGGCATTGGTAGCGCTCTTGCAGTCATTGTGACCCTTGCACTTGTTGACACCATAGCAATGGACCTTGCCGTCCTGCGATGCCATTGCCGTTGCGCTGACGCCTGTCACGCCCGCCGCGGCCATCGCCAGCGCCGCGCCCATGCCAAGCGTGGCCTTTCTTCGAGTTACCTTCATCTTCTCTCCTCCTTCGTCGAATGACGGTGGGTCAGGAACCAATGGTCCCGCCCACCTCGTTACAGGCATGCTCCGACATCTTGACGAAGCCCTGCCCCTTGCACGAGGCCATGCCCTTGCAGGCATTGCTGGCCGTCTTGCAATCGTTGTAGCCCTTGCACTTGTTCACGCCATAGCAATGGACCGTCTTCTCTGCAGACGCCATGTATGCCTGACCGCCGTCACCCGCACAGCCGGCCAACATGCCGCCGGCGGCCATGGCCAAGGCCACGCCCACGGTTTTCCTTGGGGTGTTCATAGGATTCTCCTCCGTTTGGTGGTGCCGATGCGCTCGGCGGAGGTGTGACCGGGGGAGAGACGGAAACATTGCGTGAAGTGGTGTTGTGATTGATCCCCGCAGGCGCGGGGAACACCAGACTCAACGCCCGCCACGGAATGCCCCCACCGGTTCATCCCCGCAGGCGCGGGGAACACACCCAATGCAGCGGATTTAGCCGACTGTACCGCGGTTCATCCCCGCAGGCGCGGGGAACACCAA
>RFHJ01000321.1 GCA_003696905.1 Gammaproteobacteria bacterium
CGGTTCGTGCCTCACCGCATCCTACCTCATCCTCCGACTTCGTAGGGTGTGGTGAGCCTTGCGAACCGCACCAGAAATGGTGCCTGGATGTGTATTTCCACACGAATTCCAGCTCGTCATAGGGTTCGTAAGAAGTTCCTTAAAGTATTTGCCCTGTCGGCCGCTAAGGGGGGCGAAGACGGAACGATAGGGGACGAGTGAGGATGAAACGATTCCACGGACTTCGCGGACGTTTTCTAATTTTGCTGCTGCTGGCGGGGTTGGCTCTGCTGTTTGGCAATGGTGCGGTCTACTACAGCTCGGATCGTGTTCGCCAACACGCCGACGGCATCAGCGGGGAAGAGATACCACTACTGAATGCCGCCCATGAACTCAAGCTGGCGGTGGTCCAGGTGCAGCAGTTCCTTACTGACATCAGTGCGACCCGAGGACAGGACGGCCTGGATGACGGCTTCGAGAAGGCCGAAGCCAATGCCCAGCGCTTCCGGCAATCGGTCGAGCAGATCCAGTCTCTGGCGCCCGAACTCGGAGTGGCGGAAAGCGATCTGGTCAAGGATTTTGGCGCCTATTACGAAACCGGGCGCAAGATGGCCAAGGCCTATGTGGCGGGTGGCCCGCCTGCCGGTAACCGGATGATGGGTGAATTCGATGCGACTGCCGAGCGCCTGGCAGAGGACGTGGATCAGTTGCTCCAGCGGGTCCGGGCAAGAGTGGACCAGACCGTGGTCGAGCAAAAGGCGCTGGCGAGCTCGACCGTTGGACTGGTGGTCGTTGTCAGTCTTGTAGTATTGGGGTTGCTGGCAGGCCTCTATTGGCTCACGGCGGGCGGTCTGCGCCAGCTGTCCGCGCTGCGTCCTGCCCTCGAGCGGATGGGTGAGGGTGATCTCTCCAGTGCACTGGAATGCACGCGGCGCGACGAGATCGGCAACTTCGTGAAGGCCCTCGACGGCATGCGCAGTCGGCTTGCAACGGTAGTGGAGGAGATCAAGACGGGCAGCGGCGAGATGGTCGAAGGTGCGGAAAGATTGCGCGATGCAGTTGCCGTGGCAGGAGACAGCACCGGCGAACAGCGCAGTTCGACCGATCAGCTGAGTGTGACGGTAGAGCAGATGGCCGCTTCCGCGAACGAAATCGCCGAGCGCATTGCGGAGGTGGCAGAGGCGAGCCAGCAGGCGCATGCCGAAACCGGCAACGGGCGGGAAAATCTCGCCCGGGCCATTCGCCGGCTGGACCAGTTGGTCGGTCAGATCGAGGGCACTAGCGGGGTCATTCGCATGCTCGAGGAGCATAGTGGCGCCATCACCGGCATACTGGACGTGATCCGTGGTATTGCCGAGCAGACCAACCTGCTGGCGCTGAATGCCGCTATCGAGGCCGCGCGCGCCGGCGAGCAGGGACGTGGTTTTGCCGTGGTGGCCGATGAGGTACGTACCCTGGCCAGCCGCACCCAGAGCTCCACTGAAGAAATCCAGCAGATGATCGAAAAGCTGGTGGATGGCGTGAATCAGGCGGTCGATTCGATGCAGATCAGCGCCGAACTGGCCGACTCGACCATGCAAGAGTCCAAGGGTGCCGAGCACTCCTTCGAGAGCATCGTGGGGCTGGTCGATCATGTCTCCCAGATGAGCACCCATATCGCCAGCGCCGCCGAGGAACAGAGTACCGTGTCCCGCCGCATTGCCGAGCATGTGACCACCATTAGGGAAAGGGCGGAGACGACGGCAGGCTGTATGGAGGAGGCGAGCGGTGTGGTCGACCGCATGCAGGCGCAGGTGGTCGCGCTGGATGGACTGGTGCGGCGGTTCGCTACCTGATTCAGTTCCGGCAAACCTCCACCATTGCCCGTGCAGCGTTGCTGAGACTGCGCCGCGCGTGGGTCACCGCGCCGAGGGAGCGATGCAGTGCCAAGTCTGGCACATCCAGGGCCACCAGCTGGTCGGTGAGCTGGGTGGCTGGTAGCAGACTCCAGCCCAGGCCGGCCTCCGCGAGCATACGCAGGGTCTCCAGGTAGTTGGTCTCCATGCCGGTGCGCAGGCGCAGTCCTGCCTCGTGCACGGCACGCTCCAGGATGCCTCGGGTATAGGTGTTCGTGCCCGGCAGCACCGCCGGGTAATCCAGCAGTTCTTTCAGGGTGACCTGCCGGCGCGTCGCCAGCGGGTGTTCCCGCGCCACCATGAAGTACAGGGGGTCGTCCCAGATGGGCCGGGTGTGCAGCCGGGGCAGGGGTTCCGGGGGCAGGGTGACGATGGCCAGCTCCAGGTCGCCGATCTCGACCGCATGGCAGGCGGCCTCCGAGTCCATGAAACGGATGTCCAGTTCCACCTCGGGATGAGCGCGTGTGAAGCGTTTGAGCGGCTCGGGCAGCCGGTGCAGCCCGATATGGTGGCTGGTGCCCATCACCAGCCGCCCGCGTACCTCGCCGGAGATATCATCCAGGGCGCGCCGGATCTCGGCGGCATCGTTGAGCAGGCGGCGCGCACGGGGCAGCAATGCCCGGCCGGCCTCGGTGAGGGCGATGCGTCGGCCGATGCGGTCGAACAGGCGTGCATCCAGCTGATCTTCGAGCTGGGCGATTCGTTTGCTCACCGCCGGCTGGGTCAGGTGCAGCTGCTCGGCGGCCTGCGAGAAAGAGCCGTGCTGGGCGACAGCGATGAAGGCGGCGAGTTGGTCGAGTTCCATATTCCTGTAAGGAATGTAAATAATGAAAAACATCCATTTGTGTTATCGATAATAGCCATTATGCTTCATGACTTCATTGAGGGAGTCTCTCCCAGGGCGGGCAGCCGCCAAGGGCCATCGTGGGAGCGGCTTTAGCCGCGACAAAAAACCCCGTTGAGCCTGAACGGCTGCCCCCCGAGAGCAACACAGATTGGGTGAAAGGGCATGACCGCCA
>RFHJ01000047.1 GCA_003696905.1 Gammaproteobacteria bacterium
AGAATCAGCCGGCCTGAAGTTTCGTCGGGCCATCGAAGAGGAGAGACCGCTGCAATGCGTGGGGGCGATCAATGCCTACCACGCGCGCCTGGCCGAGGCGACAGGCTTCAGGGCGTTGTACATCTCCGGTGGCGGGGTGGCGGCAGGGTCCTGTGGCATCCCCGACCTGGGCATCACCACCATGGAGGATGTCCTCACCGACCTGAAGCGCATCACCGATGTCACCGACCTCCCGGTGCTGGTGGATGTGGACACCGGCTGGGGCGGTGCCTTCAATATCGCGCGCACCGTGCGTTCCATGATCAAGTGCGGCGCGGCCGCCATCCATATCGAGGACCAGGTGGCGCAGAAGCGCTGCGGCCACCGGCCCAACAAGGCCATCGTCCCCCGGGAGGAGATGGTGGACCGCATCAAGGCGGCGGTGGATGCCAGGACCGATCCGGACTTTGTGATCATGGCGCGGACCGATGCGCTGGCGGTCGAGGGGATGCCATCGGCCATCGACCGGGCCTTGGCCTGTGTCGAGGCGGGGGCCGACATGATCTTTCCCGAGGCGATGACGGAGCTGGCGCAATACCGCGAGTTCGTCGAGGCGGTGAAGGTGCCGGTGCTGGCCAACATCACCGAATTCGGCGCGACGCCCCTGTTCACCGTCGAGGAACTGGCCTCTGTCGGTGTGAGCATTGCCCTCTATCCCTTGTCCGCCTTCCGCGCCGCCAATGCCGCGGCGCTCAAGGTGTACCGGACCTTGCGCGAGGAGGGGAGCCAGCAATCGGTGATCGACATCATGCAGAGCCGCGCCGAGTTGTACGACTTTCTCGGCTACCACGACTACGAGAAGAAGCTCGACGAGCTGTTCGCTTCATCGTAGCCCGGAACCCGGGAAGAAAAAGGTGGAGCTACGCCACTTTGCGGTTCTTTGCGTCCTTTGCGGTGAAGCGTTCAAAAACATAGAGAGGCTGGAGATATGACCGAACAAGTCCTGCCCAAAGCCAAGAAATCGGTGGCCCTGTCCGGCACCGCGGCCGGCAATACGGCGATCTGTACCGTTGGCCGCTCCGGCAACGACCTGCACTATCGCGGCTATGACATCCACGATCTGGCACGGGCCTGTGAATTCGAGGAAGTGGCCTACCTGCTCATCCACGGAAAGCTGCCGACGGCCTCTGAGCTGGCGGGCTACAAGGCCAAGCTGAGGCGGCTGCGCGGATTGCCCGCGGCGGTACGACAGGCGCTTGAGGCGCTGCCCCCGGCGACCCACCCGATGGATGTGCTGCGCACCGGCTGTTCGGTGATGGGCTGTCTGCTGCCTGAGCGGGAGGACCACCCGGAGGCGGAGGCGCGCGAGATCATCGACCGCCTGATGGCGGGCTTCCCCTCGATGCTGCTGTACTGGTATCACTATGCCAACAACGGTCGCCGCATCGAGGTGGAGACCGATGACGACTCCATCGGTGGCCATTTCCTGCATCTGCTGCACGGTGAGGTGCCGCGCGAATCCTGGGTCAAGGCCATGCACGTGTCGCTCATCCTCTACGCCGAACACGAGTTCAACGCCTCGACCTTCTCGGCAAGGGTGATCGCCGGGACCAATTCGGACATGTATTCGGCGATCACCGGGGCCATCGGCGCCTTGCGCGGTTCCAAGCATGGCGGCGCCAACGAGGAGGCCTTCCGCATCCAATCCCGTTACGGGAATGCGGACGAGGCGGAGGCCGACATTCGCGAGCGTGTCGGGCGCAAGGAGATCGTCATCGGCTTCGGCCACCCGGTCTATACGGTGGGTGATCCCCGCAACGAGATCATCAAGCAGGTGGCGCGGGAGCTGTCGGAGGAAAACGGCGACATGCGTGGCTTCGAGGTGGCGGATCGCCTCGAGTCGGTGATGTGGGATTTGAAGAAGATGTTTCCGAACCTCGACTGGTTCTCGGCCGTCTCTTATCACCAGATGGGGATTCCCACCGACATGTTCACGCCCCTGTTCGTGATCGCGCGGGTTTCCGGCTGGGGCGCGCATGTGATCGAGCAGCGCCAGGACGGCAAGATCATCCGTCCCTCCGCCAACTACATCGGGCCGGAGAATCGGGCGTTCGTTCCCATCGACCAGAGATAAAAACCACTTGAACCGCGAAGGACGCGAAGCACCGCAAAGACGATTAGCCTGATTGCTGCGCTGGTGCAAGGCACAGGGACAAGGGAGCTTGTCGCCTGCCCGGCTCATGTGAGCAAGCCACTCCTTGGCGTGCCTTTGCGTCCTTTGCGGTTTTCTGAGTGAACCTATGGCTGGAAGATTCGAGAGTGTCCATGAATGTTGAATATCGAAAGCGGCTTCCGGGCAGTGATGTCGACTACTACGACGCCCGTGCGGCGGTGGAATCGCTGCAGCCAGGGGCCTGGGAGACTCTGCCCTATGTCTCGCGGGTGCTGGCCGAGCAGCTGGTGCGCCGTTGTGAACCGGAGGAGCGCGACGCGGGTCTGCGGCAGATCATAGAGCGCCGGCGGGACCGGGATTTCCCCTGGTACCCGGCGCGGGTCGTGTGCCACGACATCCTGGGACAGACCGCCTTCGTCGACCTGGCGGGGTTGCGCGATGCCATCGCCGAACGAGGCGGCGATCCCACCCTGGTCAACCCGGTGGTGCCGACCCAGCTGATCGTCGATCATTCGCTCGCGGTGGAAGCACCCGGCACCGATCCGGAGGCCTTCGAGAAGAACCGCGAGATCGAGGATCGACGCAACGCCGATCGCTTCCATTTCATCGAGTGGTGCAAGCGGGCCTTCGACAATGTCGATGTGATCCCGGCGGGCAACGGCATCATGCACCAGATCAACCTGGAGAAGATGTCGTCGGTGGTCGAGGTCCGTGACGGCGTGGCCTTTCCCGATACCTGCGTCGGCACCGACAGCCACACCCCCCATGTGGACTGCCTGGGCGTGATCGGCATCGGGGTAGGTGGGCTCGAGGCCGAGACGGTGATGCTGGGCCGGCCCTCGATGATGCGCCTGCCCGAGATCGTGGGTGTGCGTCTGACCGGACGGCGGCGGCCCGGTATCACCGCCACCGACATCGCGCTGGCACTGACCGAGTTCCTGCGCGAACAGCGGGTGGTCTCGGCCTGGTTGGAATTCTTTGGCGAGGGGGCGGCGACCCTGAGCATCGGCGACCGGGCGACCATCTCCAACATGACGCCCGAGTACGGCGCCTCCGCCGGCATGTTCGCCATCGACCGGCAGACCATCGACTACCTGCGCCTGACCGGCCGCTCCCCCGAGCAGGTCGCATTGGTGGAGCACTACGCCAGGACCCTGGGCCTTTGGGCGGACCAGCTCGAAGCGGCCGAGTACGAGCGGGTGCTCGAGTTCGATCTCTCCACCGTCGAGCGCAACATGGCCGGACCCTCCAATCCGCATCGTCGCCTGCCGACCCGGGCGCTGTCCGAGCGCGGCATCGCCGGCCATCTCGAGGCGGTGCGGGCTGCGGAGGCGGCGGGGCGGCTGCCCGATGGGGCGGTGATCATCGCGGCGATCACCAGTTGCACCAATACCTCCAACCCCCGCAATGTGGTGGCGGCTGGGCTGCTGGCAAAGAAGGCCAATGCCCTGGGGCTGACCCGCAAGCCCTGGGTGAAGACCTCCTTTGCCCCCGGTTCGCGCGTGGCCAGGCTGTACCTGGAAGAGGCGGGGCTGCTCCCTGAACTGGAGCGGCTGGGCTTCGGCATCGTGGGCTATGCCTGCACTACCTGCAACGGCATGAGCGGGCCGCTTGACCCCGAGATCCAGCAGGAGATCATCGAGCGCGATCTCTATGCCACCGCCGTGCTCTCCGGCAACCGTAACTTCGACGGCCGCATCCACCCCTATGCCAAGCAGGCCTTTCTCGCCTCGCCGCCGCTGGTGGTGGCCTATGCGATCGCCGGCAGCATCCGCTTCGACATCGAGCGGGACGTGCTGGGCCACGATGCCGAGGGCAATCCGGTCCGCCTGCGGGATCTCTGGCCGAGCGACGAGGAGATCGATGCCATCGTGGCGGAACATGTGCGGCCGGAGCAGTTTGAGCAGGTCTATGTGCCGATGTTCGCCAGGGTGGGAAGCGGCGAAGAAAGGGCCAAGCCGCTCTATGACTGGCGACCCCGGAGCACCTACATCCGCCGCCCCCCCTACTGGGAGGGTGCCCTGGCGGCGGAGCGCCCCCTGCGGGGCATGCGCCCGCTGGCGGTGCTGGGCGACAACATCACCACCGACCATCTCTCACCGTCCAATGCCATCCTGCCGGACAGCGCCGCCGGGGAGTATCTGGCGAGCATGGGGGTGCCGGAGGAGGACTTCAACTCCTATGCCACCCATCGCGGCGATCACCTGACCGCCCAGCGGGCGACCCTCGCCAACCCCAAGCTGCTCAACGAGATGGTCCGGGACGAGAACGGCGAAATCGTGCAGGGTTCGCTCGCCCGCCTGGAACCGGAAGGAAAGGTGATGCGCATGTGGGAGGTGATCGAGACCTACATGCGGCGGTGCCAGCCCCTGATCATCATTGCCGGCAAGGATTACGGCCAGGGATCGTCGCGCGACTGGGCGGCCAAGGGCGTGCGTCTGGCGGGCGTGGAGGCGATCGTGGCCGAGGCTTTCGAACGCATCCACCGGACCAACCTGGTGGGCATGGGCGTGCTGCCGCTGGAGTTCCTGCCGGGCGAGAACAGGCACACCTATGGCATCGACGGCACCGAAGTGTTCGATGTGGTCGGCGAGCCGGCGCCGGGCGCGACCCTGACCCTGCGCATCGAGCGACGCAACGGCGAGGTCGTCGAGGCGCCGGTGCTGTGTCGCCTGGATACCGCCGAAGAGTTGGTGACCTATCAGGCGGGCGGGGTGTTGCAGCGATTCGCCAAAGACTTCCTCGAAGGCGGTGACCGGGGTGACTCGCAACCATGATTTGTCGCCACGAAGGGCACAAAGAGCACGAAGGCGGGTTACCGATGCGGTTCGTGCCTCACCGCATCCTACATCCTGTTTTATTGTAGGGTGCGGTGAGCTACGCGAACCGCACCAAGGTAAGGGCCGGCCATATCTTTCGATCCTAACCTTCTTCGCGTTCTTTGTGCCCTTCGTGGTGAAGAAACCAATCGGATAGACACTGATGACGCATTCACCACAACTTCGTATCCCGGCGCTCTACATGCGCGGCGGCACCAGCAAGGGGGTCTTCTTCCGTCTCGAAGACCTGCCGGCGCCCGCCCGGGTGCCGGGACCGGTGCGCGATGCCCTGCTGCTGCGGGTGATCGGCAGTCCGGATCCCTACGGCAAGCACACCGACGGCATGGGGTGCGCCACCTCGTCGACGTCCAAGGTGGTGATCCTGTCCCGCAGCGAGCGCCCCGACCACGACGTGGACTACCTGTTCGGTCAGGTGGCCATCGACCGCCCCTTCGTCGACTGGAGCGGCAACTGCGGCAACCTGAGTGCAGCGGTGGGGCCGGCGGCCATTCAGATGGGGTTGATCGACACCGCACGCATTCCGCGGAACGGCCACGTCGAGGTGCGCATCTGGCAGGCCAACATCGGCAAGACCATCGTGGCCCGGGTCCCGATCCGTGACGGCCAGGTCCAGGAGACAGGGGATTTCGAGCTCGACGGCGTCACCTTTCCCGCGGCCGAGATCCGCCTCTCCTTCGAGCGGCCGGTGGATCCGTCGGAGCCGCTGTTTCCCACCGGCAAACCGGTCGATACGCTGGAGGTGCCGGGGGTGGGGCGGTTGGAGGCCACTCTGATCACCGCGGGCATCCCCACCATCTTTCTGAACGCCGCCGATCTCGGCTATACGGGCACCGAACTCCAGCCGGCGATCAACGAGGATCCCGAGGCCCTGGCGCGGTTCGAGGCGATCCGGTCCCATGGGGCGGTGCGCATGGGGCTGATCGAAGATCCGGCGGAGGCGGCAACCCGCCAGCACACCCCCAAGGTGGCCTTCGTCGCCCCGCCGGCCGACTATGTGGCATCGAGTGGCAAGGGGGTGAATACAGATGAGATCGATCTGAACGTCCGGGCGCTGTCCATGGGCAGGCTGCACCACGCGATGATGGGTACCGCGGCGGTGGCCATCGCCGCAGCGGCGGCGGTCCCGGGCACCCTGGTCAACCGGGCGGCCGGTGGCGGGCCACGGAAGTCCGTCACCTTCGGTCACCCCTCGGGCACCTTGACCGTCGGCGCCGAGGTGAGCGAACAGGGTGGTCGATGGATGGTCGACCGGGTGACCATGAGCCGGAGTGCGCGCATCCTCATGGAGGGATGGGTGCGGGTGCCCGCCGAGGTGCTGAAGCAGCTTTGACAGATTCCTCCTCCGAGCGACCTTCGGGGCCTGCGGGCCCCGTTTTTTTCGTCTGCGAGACCGGAAAAACGACACATTTTGTCGATGGCCATGGCAGTCGATCGCCTCGGGCGTGGGCAGGGGATATCATGGTGCCGACCACCGGGCGGTCCGCCGGAGTCGACCATTGGCCGCCCCGATCGAGGAATCCTTCGCCCATGAACCACCAGCGCCTTGCCCTATTGCTCTCTCTTGCCCTCATCGCGCCGCCGGCGCTGGCGGTGCCCACCTTGCTGCCCCTGCTGCCGCTGATCGGTGCCTTGCTGGCCAAGGGGACGGCATTACTCGGCTCGGTGGTGTTCCTGGTGGTGTCCTTCTACCAGAAGCGGCGGCGGGGCTTCTTCCTGGCGTTGGGCCTGCTGTCCCTGGTGCTCTTTGGTGTCCTGATGTTCTACTTCCGGCATGGCTGAGACCAAGGCATCGCGCCTGCAGCAACTGGCGGGGATCGCACCGGTGCCGCCGTTCGTGGTGGTGGACAGGGCGGAAGGGACGATCGGAAGGCTGGACGGCGCCGGGCGCTACATGGTGCGCAGCAGCGGCCTGAAGGAGGACCAGGCACAGGCATCCCACGCAGGGCAGCTGCCCACCCTGGGACCGCTGGCGGCAGAGGCGGTGCCGGCGGCGGTGCAAAGGCTGCTCGCCCACCCGGACGTGGATCAGGTGATCGTGCAGGAATACGTCGAGGCGGAGGTCTCGGGTGTCGCCTTCTGCTTTTCCGAGGCGCGCGTGCTGGTGGAGTACACTGCCCTGCCCGAGGGGGTGACGGGGGGGAAGGTCAATCCGTTCACCGCCCTGCTGCCGACCGGGATTCCGCGCTACGCCGCACTGCAGCCCTTCCTGGCACGCATTCACGATCGCTTCGGCGCCTGCGACGTCGAGTTCATCGGCCTGAGGGAACCCCGTTTCGTCCAGGTGCGTCCCATAACGCGAGAGACGGCCTTCGACCAGGCACTGGTCGAGTTGAAGATGCAGCTGCAGGAACTGGAGGATCCAGCCTGGGTGGAAAACGACTTCTGCCGGGTGCTGGCGGAGCGCATGCCCATCAGCCGGGCCATGGCGGAGGCCTATCTGCGGGCATTGCCCGCGGTCTATGCCGAC
>RFHJ01000048.1 GCA_003696905.1 Gammaproteobacteria bacterium
ATCTCCTCCTGTCCCGTCACGGCCCCCTTGGCGAGTGGCGTCTGCTGTTCACCCAAGAGGCCATGATCCTGGGGCAAGTAGCACTGAGTCTGCCGATCCTTGTCGCCATGATCCATACCGCGCTTCAGGAACTGGATCCCCGTGCCTGGGAGACCACCCGCACTCTCGGCGCAGGGAGCCTGCGCGCCACCCTGGTGCTTCTCCGGGAGGTCCGCTTCGCCCTGTTCGCGGCCATCATCGCCGCCTTCGGTCGTATCATTGCCGAGGTGGGCTCGGCGATGATGCTCGGCGGCAACATCCTGGGCTACACCCGCAACATCACCACGGCCATCGCGCTCGAGACCAGCAAGGGGGCCTACGCCCAGGGCATCGCGCTGGGCCTGGTGCTGTTGCTGCTCGCCTTCTCGTTGAATGCCGCCCTGCACTGGCTGCAGGGTCGCAGTCGCCTGCAACCGGAGTACCTCGCATGAATCCCCTGCGCCTGCGCCAACTCGACCTGGCCCTGCCGGACCGGCATCTCCTGCAAGGGCTGTCGCTCGACCTGCATGGCGGCCTGTGCACCCTGTTGACCGGCGCCAACGGGGCCGGCAAATCGACCCTGTTGCGCATCGTCGCCGGCCTGACCCCCGCCGACCGCCTCGTGCTACCCGACCTGGGATGCAACTCCCCACGACGCGCCGCCCGCCGCTTGCGTCGGCTGGTGACCTACATCCACCAGCAGCCCTTCGTATTTCGCGGACGGGTGCGTGACAACCTGATGCTGGCACTGCCCTGGTCGCTGGGGCGGCGTGCGCGCCAGCGACGTGTGGACGCGGCACTGGAATGGGCCGAACTCGACGCCCTCCGCGACCACGAAGCCGGCTCGCTCTCCGGTGGCGAACGGCAACGTCTGTCGCTGGCCCGTGCCTGGCTGCGCGGCACGCCCTATCTGTTGCTGGACGAGCCTACTGCCAATCTGGATACTGCTTCGCGGGAGCGCCTGCGCACACTCCTCCAACTATTGCTCGACAAGGGACACGGCATGATGATCGCCACCCACGATCCCGCTCACTTCCGTTTCGTAGGCGGCGCCCATTGGCACCTCGCCGAGGGTCGCCTGCGCCTGGCACCCCCATCCGGCAAGGACGACGAACCCCAGGGGGCCTGCGCATGAGTGACCGCCCGCCCATCACTGGCGGCATCCTGGCCGGCGGGCGCGGATCCCGCATGGGTGGTGTCGACAAGGGGCTGGTGGCGTTCGCCGGCCGTCCTCTCATCGAGCAGGTGGTGCAAGGTCTCGCACCGCAGGTCGACCACCTCGTGATCAATGCCAACCGCAACCTCGATCGATACCGGAGCCTCGGCTTCCCCGTGGTCAGCGACCGCCTGGAAGGGCACCAGGGCCCTCTGGCGGGTTTTGCGGCCCTGATGCACGCCTGCGAAGACCCCTGGTTGGTCACGGCGCCCTGCGACACCCCGCAGATTCCACCGGACCTGGTGGCCCGCCTCTGGGCCGCATGCGCGGCGGAAGGCTGCCGTATCGCGGTGGCCCACGACGGCCAACGCCTGCAGCCGGCCCATGCCCTGCTGGATGTCTCGCTACTCGGCGATCTGGAGGACTTTCTTGCGGCGGGCGAGCGCAAGATCGATATCTGGTATGCCCGCCATCCCATGGTCACGGTCGATTTCTCGGACCGTGCCGAGGCCTTTCTCAACCTCAATCGTCCGGAAGACTACCAACGCTTCCCCGAGGCCCACCCATGAAGGATTTCCCACTACCCCTGCTCGGCTTCTGCGCCTGGTCCGGCACCGGCAAGACCACCCTGTTGTCACGCCTGATCCCCCTGCTGCGCAGGCGCGGGCTGCGCCCGGCCATCGTCAAACACGCCCATCACGATTTCGACATCGACAAGCCAGGCAAGGACTCATGGAAACTGCGCCATGCCGGGGCCAGCCAGACGGTGGTGGCGTCGCGAAACCGTGCCGCCCTGATTCGCGAATACGACGACGGCCGCCCCGAGCCCTCGCTCGCCGACAGCCTGCGCCTGCTCGATCCCGACACCCTGGACCTGGTGCTGGTGGAAGGCTTCAAGCACGAGCCCTTTGCCAAGATCGAGCTGCACCGCCCCGCCATGGGCCGGGATCTGATCTGTGCCGAGGTGCCGGAGGTGATCGCGGTGGCCAGCGATGCCCCGGTGACGCTACCCCGCCCGCTGCCGCTGCTCGACCTGAACGATCCACCCGCCATCGCCGACTTCGTCTTGCAATCCCTGGACAAACCGCTGCCCCGAGTCGCCCCATGAACACCCTGATCCGAAATGCCCCCAGCTGCGCGGACGATCGTGAGCCCGATGTCCTCACGGTAAAGGAGGCGCGCAAGCGCATTCTGCAACGCATCAACCCCTTGCGCGGGCCCGAACGGCTGCCCATCCGGAGTGCCCTGAGTCGCATCCTGGCCGAGGACGTGATCTCCCCCATCGACGTCCCGGGACACACCAACTCGGCGATGGATGGCTTTGCCGTCCGCCATGCCGACCTTGCGCCTGATGGCAAGGTCACCCTGCGCTGCGTTGGCACCGTGATGGCGGGCCAAGCCTTCGGCGGGGAGGTCGGTACGGGCGAATGCGTGCGCATCATGACCGGCGCCCCCCTTCCCGCCGGGGCCGATACCGTGGTGATGCGCGAGCACGTGGCGGAGAATGGAGACGAGATCACCTTCGGCGCCGGCGAGCGGCTGGGACAGAACATCCGCCAGGCGGGCGAGGACCTGGCCAAGGGCTCGGCCGCACTCAGCGCCGGCAAACGCCTCACGCCCGCCGATCTCGGGCTGCTCGCCTCGCTGGGCCAGGCCGAGGTGAGCGTGGTGCGGCGTCCCCGGGTGGCCTTCTTCTCTACCGGCGACGAGTTGCGTGCCCTGGGCGAGCCCCTGAGCGAAGGGGAGGTCTATGACAGCAACCGCTATACCCTGTTCGGCATGCTCGCCCGCGCCGGCGCCGAGCTGCGTGACCTCGGGGTCGTCCGAGACGATCCCGATGCGCTGCGCGCCGCCTTCGAGGATGCAGCCGCCCACGCCGACGTGGTGATCACCTCCGGCGGCGTCTCGGTGGGTGATGCGGACTACACCAAGCAGGTACTGGGCGAACTCGGCGAGGTGGACTTCTGGAAGATCGCGATGAAGCCCGGCCGTCCCCTGACCTTCGGGCGGCTGCGTGACGCCTGGTTCTTCGGCCTGCCCGGCAACCCGGTGGCGGTGATGGTGACCTTCTACCAGTTCGTCCTGCCGGCCCTGCACCGACTCGCCGGCGAGACCGAATGGCAGCCGCTACGGATGCGCGCCCGTCTGCGCGAGCCCCTGCGCACGCGTCCCGGTCGCTCGGAATTCGTGCGTGGCATCCTCGAGCAAGGAGCCGACGGCGAGATCTGGGTAAGCACCACCGGCGCCCAGGGTTCGGGTATCCTGCGCTCCATGAGCACCGGCAACTGCTTCATTCTGCTGGACGAGGAGCAGGGTCCCTTGGAAGCGGGTGCAGAAGTGACGGTGCAGCCTTTCGCGGGTCTCATCTAATTCTACTTTGTCACATTGACTCGAACACGGCGGGATGGCGTTGGCTGCATGCGTCCGTTGGCCGCAGGGATGCGGCCATCGAGCCTCCAGGGAAGGATTTACGGCGTGACACACGCAGCCAACGCCATCCTTCGACCCCTGAAGCCGCTAATCTGACAAAGTAGAACTAAGCCCGGTGGCCTGACCGCGCCAGGAACAGACCCGGAAGGTAATGCTTAGCCGATCCTCCGCGCCCGCTGTGCCAGTCCCCTGGCCTGCTGCCTGAGCACATCGACGATCGCATAGATGCCCACGTGACGATTGGGTGACAGATGTTCGGCCAGGGCGAGGCGCCGGAAGAGGCGGTCGAAGTCGAACTGTTCGATCTCGTCGATGGTGCGCCCCGAGGCGACCTGGAGGATCAATGCCAGCACCCCTTTGATGATGGCGGTGTCGCAATCCCCGTGGAAGCGGATTCGTTCGGGGTCCTCGGGATCGGGATAGGCGCTGATCCAGACCTTGCTCATGCAGGCCTTGACGCGGTTGTCCTCCGTCTTCAGCGCCTCCGGCATGGGCGGCAGCCCCTCGCCCAGCTCCACCAGATACTGATAGCGCGCGTCCCAGTCGCCCAGCAGCTCGAAGTCGTCGATCAGTTGCTCGATGCTGTCCATGCCCGCCTCAGAAGGAGACCGACTCGCCACAACCGCAGGTGTTGCGCACATTGGGATTGTGGAACTCCAGGCCGGCATTGAGTGCATTGGTACGGACATAGTCCACTGTGGTGCCGTCCAGATAGGCCAGGCTGTCGCGGTCGACCACCACCTTGACACCGTCGGACTCGAACACCTCGTCCTGCCCGGTGATTTCATCGGCATAGTCCACCACATAGGCGAAACCGCTGCAGCCGCTCTTGCGGATGCCCAGGCGCAGGCCCTTTGCGTCGGGTCGTTTCTGTAACATGTCTCTGACGTGTTGCAGCGCATTCTCAGTCAAGCGGATGCTCATGGCACAATACCTCAGTAGATGCCCAGCTCCAGACGGCCCGCTTCACCGATCCGCTCGCGCGACCAGGGCGGATCCCAAACCAGCTCGACCGCCACCTCCTCGACCCCCGGCACCGCGGCCACCGCCCGCTGCACCTGGCCCGGCAGGCTGCCTGCCACCGGGCAGGCAGGGGAGGTCAGGGTCATGCGGATGCCTACCCTGCCCTGCGCATCGAGCCGCAACCCATAGACCAGCCCGAGATCGAAGATGTTCAGCGGAATCTCGGGATCGAACACGCCACGCAGGGCCTCGACGATCGCCGCCAGGCGTGCGTCGCTCTCGGCGCGCGCCAGCACCTCGTCCGGCCCCAGCCAGGCGCCCTGTTGGATGTCGGCCTCAGCCATCCGCGTTCACCTCCTGTGCCGCGGCCGCCACCAGGGCGTCGGCGAGGCGCTGCTCGATGCGCCCGGTGAGTATCGGATAGGGATTGCGCTGCAGGATCTCGCGCGCAAAGCCCATCGCCAGAAGCCGTGTCGCGGTCACCGTGTCGATACCACGCGACCGAAGATAGTACAGCTGCAAGGGATCGAGTTGCCCAACGCTGGCGCCATGGCTGCATTGCACGTCGTCGGCCAGTATCTCCAGGGTCGGGCGGGCGTCGATCTCGGCGTCGCGTGCCAGCATCAGGTTGGCACTCTGCAGATGCGCCTCGCTGCGCTGGGCATCCCGCGCCACCGCGATCTGCCCGTCCATCACGCCCCGTCCCGCGCCGTGCAGGATGGACTTGAAGCGGACCTCGCTATGGCAGCCCGGTACGGCGTGGCGGACGCGGGTCTGGATGTCGTTGAGCTGGCCCTTGCCGACGGTGAACAGCCCGGCCAGGTCCACCGCGGCGCCCTCGCCCGCAAAGTCGATCTCGATCTCGTTGCGCGCCCAGGCGCCACCGAGCGCGAAACGGGTTCCCTCGTAGCGGCTGCCTGTGGCGAGCCGCAGGGCCTCCACGCACAGGTGCTGAGAGGCCGCGTTCTGTCCCTGGTACTGCAGATGCGTCAGATGCGCGCCTTCACCCAGCCAGATCTCGCTGACGACATTGCTGAAACAGGCGGCGCCCTCCAACCCCAGGTGCTGCTCGAGCAGGGTTGCGCTGGCATTACGCCCCAGCACCAGCAGGCAGCGCGGCTGCAGCAGCCGCGGCCCCTCACCGCCGCGCCAGAGATAGACCACCTCGACCGGGTTGCTCAATTGAACGTCGTCGGCCAATTCCAGCAGGAACCCCAGGCCGATGCCCGCCGCGCTCATGGCCGCGAACAGGTCACGCCCCGGCGGCACCAGCTCACCGGGCAACGGCGAGGCGCCCTCGGTTAGCGCAGTGAGGGGACGAACCGAGGCCCCCTCGGGAAGCCGCGCCAGGGTCTCGGGCGACAGATGCAGATGACCATCGACCAGCGCGATGCGCAGCACGCCCTCGCCGGCGGTGTACCACTCGGCTGCGGCGGTAGCGGCGTGCTCATCGGCCGCGGTCAGCGGGGCCGCCGGCTCGAAATAGCTACGAAACAGCCGCTGCGCCCCCGCATAGCGCCAGCTCTCAAGCTTGCGGTCGGGTATCTGAGCCTGTGTCAGCGCCTTCTGGCCCTGGGCGCGCAGCGTTTGCATCCAGTCCGGCAGGCGCTGTCGCTCGTGCGCGCCCAGCGCCTGCAGTGACCGTGCATACTCGAGCGGACTGATCTCGGTATTCATGCCGCGCCCTCCAGCAGCCAGCCATAGCCCTTCTCTTCCAGTTCCAGCGCCAGTTCGGGCCCGCCGGAACGGACGATCCGTCCGCCCGCCAGCACGTGCACCCGGTCGGGTCGGACGTATTCCAGCAGGCGTTGGTAGTGGGTGATCAGCAGCATGCCCCGCTCGGGCGAGCGCATCGCATTGACCCCGTCGGCGACGATGCGCAGGGCGTCGATGTCGAGACCGGAATCGGTCTCGTCGAGGATCGCCAGGCGCGGTTGCAGCAGGGCCATCTGCAGGATCTCGTTGCGCTTCTTCTCGCCGCCGGAGAAGCCACTGTTGACATCGCGCTTGAGCAATCGCTCATCGAGCTTGAGCTGCTCGAGCAGGCCACGCAACCGGCGCAGAAAGCTCACCGCGTCCAACGGTGGCTCGCCGCGCGCGGCCCGGTGGGCGTTCAGTGCGGTACGCAGGAACTCCACGTTGTTCACGCCCGGCAACTCCACCGGGTACTGCATGGCGAGGAACAGACCGGCATGGGCACGCTCCTCGATGCTCATGGCGAGCAGATCCTTGCCCATGAAACGCACCGTGCCCCGGGTCACCGCATAGCCTTCCCGCCCGGCGAGCACCTGGGCAAGGGTACTCTTGCCCGAGCCGTTCGGCCCCATGATGGCATGCACCTCGCCGGAGCACAGGCTCAGGTCGATGCCCTCCAGTATGGGCTTACCCTCCACCGCTACATGCAGATCCTGGATTTGCAACAGATTCATTGCCATCTCCTTGTGTTCACCCGATCGCCCCTTCGAGCGTGACGTTGAGCAGCTTGCGCGCCTCCACTGCAAACTCCATGGGCAGCTCACGAAACACCTCCTTACAGAAGCCGTTGACGATCAGCGACACCGCCTCCTCTTCGGACAGGCCGCGGCTGCGGCAGTAGTAGAGCTGGTCCTCGCCGATGCGCGAGGTGGTGGCC
>RFHJ01000049.1 GCA_003696905.1 Gammaproteobacteria bacterium
CCCGATCCCATCGTCCAGTTCGAGCGCTGGTTTCGTGATGCCCGCGACAACGGGCTGGACAATCCCAATGCCTTCAGCCTGGCCACCGCGGGAGCCGACTGCATGCCCTCGGTGCGCACCGTGCTGCTCAAGGCCTTCGATGAGCGGGGCTTCGTCTTCTACACCAACTATGGCAGCCGCAAGGCACGGGAGATCGAGGCCAATCCGCGCGCCGCGATGCTCTTCCACTGGCTCGAGTTCGATCGTCAGGTGAAGGTGCAGGGCATGGTGTCGCGTGTCTCCACCGCCGAGTCACTGCGTTATTTCAGCAGCCGGCCGCGCGGCAGTCAGATCGGCGCCTGGTGCTCCAATCAGAGCAGCCCCATAGGCTCCCGTACCGTGCTCGAGCAGGCCTTCGAGTCGATGAAGCGCAAGTTCGGCGAGGGGCGGATACCCCTGCCCGATTTCTGGGGAGGGTACCGGATCGAGCCGCTGCGCATCGAGTTCTGGCAGGGCCGCGAGAACCGGCTGCACGACCGTTTCGAATACGAGCGTACCGACCAGGGCTGGACCATCCAGCGACTGGCGCCCTGAGGGAGACACCATGATCACACTGGCCTTCGACGTCTACGGGACCCTGATCGACACCCAGGGGGTGGTGGAGGCACTGCGCGAGGTGGTGGGCGAACAGGCGGACGAGCTGGCCCGGGCCTGGCGCGAGAAGCAGCTCGAATACTCCTTCCGGCGCGGCCTGATGCAGTATTACGTGGACTTCGCCACCTGCACCGCCCAGGCGCTGGACTACTGTTGCCAGGCACGGGGCATCTCTCTGTCATCCGCCGACCGACAGGCGCTGCTCGATGGCTACGGGACCCTGCCGGCCTTCGAGGACGTGCCCGAGGCCCTGTGCTCCCTGGAGACCGCGGGAGTCCGGTTGTTCGCCTTCTCCAACGGCACCCGCGAGGCGGTGGAAGGGCTGTTGGGTCACGCCGGCATCCGCCAGCACTTCCTCGACGTGGTGAGCGTGGACGAGCTGCGCTCCTTCAAGCCCAACCCGGCGGTCTATTGTCATTTCCTGCGCCGTGCCGGTGCCACCGGAGAGGCATCATGGCTGATCTCCGGCAACCCCTTCGATGTCATCGGCGCCCGTGCGGCCGGGATGCACGCGGCCTGGGTGCGCCGAGGGGCAGCGGTCTTCGACCCCTGGGGGATCGAGCCGGACCTGACGGTGGGCGATCTGGGTGAGCTGGCCGACTATCTGTCGGGCATCGACCACTCCCGCCAGCCGCCGAGCAAGGGGAAATAGAGCGCCAGCCGGATCGGGGAGTCGTCGATGCAGCGCAGCAGGCGGCCATAGTTCTCGAGCTGGTCACGGTAGCGCGCCTGCTCGCTGTCGAGGAAGGCCTCCAGGCCGCCACCCTGGTGATCGCCGGTCTTGTAGTCGATGATCCAGCGGGTGCCGTCGGTGACGAAGGTGCGGTCGATCACGAAGTGTCGCGGCTGGCCCTCCTCGTCGAGGCCGGTGAGGGGGAGTTCGCAGGCGGCCTCGGGGTGGGCGGTGAGGATCCAGCGTCCGCGCTCGTCGTGCAGGGTGCGCCGCAGGGCCCGGTGGACCTTGTCGGCCGCCTCCTCCAGGGCCTGCGCCTCCACGCCCAGCGCCGCCAGCGCGGTGCGAAAGGCGGGTGCAAGAGCGTCCAGGCGTTCGGCCGGCCAGGCCGCCAGTCCCTCGTTGGCGATGCGTTCCAGGTAACGGTGGACCAGGGTTCCCATGTGGCGCGCGGTGTCACCGGCCCATTCGAAGTCGATGGCGGGCGGGGCCGCGGCGGGGGTTTCCGTGGGTGGCCGGTTCGGGGGGAGCTGCAGCTGCCAGTCGGCAGGCAGGCGCTGCTCCCGGCGAGGGGCGAGGGTCTCGCGGGCGCCGGCACCCGCGGTATCCTCCCCGGTCACTGCCTCGAAGGCGGTGGCGACGGCAGGCCACAGGGTGGCCAGCAGCGACCCACCGGGTGCCTTCGGGCGCGGACCCTCCTTTCCCTTGCCCTTGCCCAGCGGCGCATGGCCGAGCAGATGGAGTCGCTCGCGGGCCCGGGTGGCGGCCACATAGAGCAGGCGTTGTTGCTCATAGGCCTCCTTCTGCTGCTCGATCCAGCGCAGATAGTCGACCAGCGGCTCGGACTCCTGCTGGGTGCCCTTGATCGGTGCGAGCAACAGGTCCTGCCGGTCGTCCGGGCCGGGCACCTCGTGCCAGTAGAGCAGATCACTGCGGTTGCCACCGGTACGTCGCCCCAGTCCCGGCAGGATGACGGTCTCGAATTCCAGCCCCTTGGACTGGTGCATGGTCATCAGCTGGATGCGATCGTCTGCCTCGCTGTCCGGCGGCGCATACAGGTCCTCCAGCGCCTGGCTCAGGGCGGCGAAGTCGGCGATCCCGACCGGTGTCTGCCGGGCCTCGAGCAGATCGAGATAGGCAAGCGCATCGTCCACATTGCCGGTCGCCGCGCCGCCGAGCGCCAGCCAGAGCGCCTCGACCCAGTCGCGCAGGGGGCGGCGGTGGCGGGCGGGCAGTTCCGGCGCCAGCAACCGGCGCAGGCGGGTCAGCCGCGCCTGGCCATCCGGGGAGAGGGCGCGGCAGGCCTCCGGGTCCTGGATCAGTGCCCAGAGGGGTTGCGGGTCGCCCTCGCAG
>RFHJ01000050.1 GCA_003696905.1 Gammaproteobacteria bacterium
AGGTGTTTTTCACGGGTCGGCAGGGAAAGTCCGCGCACCGGGTGGTCCGGAGCCCAGCCCGTGGCGACACGTGTCTGCAGCGCGTGGCGCTGGCGATCCGCGAGTACCAGCAGGGCCCGTTTGGTCTGGCTCTGGCGTTGCAGATCTTGCAGGGCGTGGACGAGCAGCACGGACAGCGAGGCAGGGTTTTGGGGTCGGCCATCGGCCTCACCGGAAGGGAGGCGTCGTGATCGCACGGGTGGGGTCGCTTCGGTCGCCGCCTCGCCGGTCGGCAGGAGGATCAGTTCGCGCGCGGGAAGGGGATAGCCGAAGGGGGCCAGCATCCGGGCCGCCGCAGCCGTCTGGCCATGCCACCAGGCCGTTGCATTCCGGTGGTGGGGCAGCTGCTCCGCCAAGGTCGCCGCGAGCTGGCGGCTATCCTCCGGAGGCCAGCCAGCCGCTGCGACCGCGGCCAGGCGCACGGCCAGGGCCACCGAGCGCGGCAGCCGGTTGGCGGCATCCCAGTCGCCGGCCAGCTCCCGTGCCAGGCGGGGCAGGTCCCATTCCAGGGCCAGCTGCCGGTCGATCGCCTCCAGCGGGTGGCGGAGCGCTGCGGAAAAGGCGGTATGGAGGCTCGTGCCCTCGCGGACCGCACGGGTGGCCTGGGCGGCCGCCTCGGGATCGCTGATCCACAGGGCCAGCACCGCGGGATGCTGGAGCAGCGCGGCGACCCGCATCTCCACCGGGTGCCGGAATCCCATGGCGCGCCCGATCTGCTCGGCGTACCACCCGGCATGGGCCGCCTGGCTGTAGGCGAAGGCCGGCGACAGGATGGGATCGTCCGGCATGGCCTCCAGCACGGGCAGCTGGTCGAACCTCTGGCGAAAGGCGGCCCGCCCGATCAGTGCAACGGCATGGGCCGGGCCGGTCAGTTCGTCCACGGTGTCGCGGCGCAGGCGCGCCACCGCCCGGTACAGACTCAGGGTGGCCGCCGGATCGCAGAGCAGAACCTCTTCCAACTGCGCGTTGGTACTGGGCGGATGGGCGAGCAGGGCGCGCACCCGTTTCGCCGTGTAGGGCATGATGGGCGGGCGCACCTGACGCAGGATCGACAGCGTGTGGGGCATCGTGGTTCCGCTCGTTGTGTCTGACGGACGCTTGGCGTGTCGGCCGGCGCGTTCCGATCTTGAACCCGATCATTGTGCAGCCGGTGGGTGTCGAATCGGCTAAAATCCGCGCATTGCGAACAGGCGATTCAATACGAGGTAGTTTCATGGCAGGTCACAGCAAATGGGCCAACATCAAGCACAAGAAGGCCGCCAACGACAAGAAACGCGGCAAGCTCTGGTCGAAGCTGATCCGCGAGGTCACGGTGGCGGCCAAGCAGGGCGGTGGTGATCTCGACGCCAACCCCCGCCTGCGGCTGGCGGTGGACAAGGCGAAATCCGCCAATATGCCCACCGACACCATCGAGCGCGCCATCAAGCGGGGCGCCGGTGGCGAAGAGGAGGGCAACTACGACGAGATCCGTTACGAGGGCTATGCGCCCGGCGGTATCGCGGTGATCGTCGACTGCCTCACCGACAATCGCAACCGCACCGCCTCGGAGGTGCGCCATGCCTTCACCAAGCACGGGGGCAACCTGGGCACCGACGGCTCGGTGGCCTACATGTTCAAGAAGCGCGGGGTGATCAGTTTCGCCCCGGGGGCCGACGAGGACGCCATCATGGAGGCCGCCCTGGAGGCGGGCGCCGAGGACGTGGTCACCAACGACGACGGTTCCATCGATGTCTACACCGATCCGGCCGAGTTCGAGCAGGTGCGCCAGGGGCTGGAGGCGGCCGGGCTGGAACCGGCGAACGCGGAGATCACCTTCGAGGCCGACACCCTGGTGGCGGTGGATGCCGAGGGCGCCGAGAAGGTCCTGCGGCTGATCGATTTCCTCGAGGACCTCGACGACGTGCAGGAGGTCTATACCAACGCCGACATCCCCGAAGAGGCGCTCGAGGCCGCAGGCTGAGGTGCGCATTCTCGGCATCGATCCTGGCTCGCGGGTGACCGGTTTCGGCGTCATCGACAGCGACGGGCGCGCCAGCCGTCGGGTCGCGAGCGGCTGCGTGCGCACCCAGGGCACGGATTTCGCCGCCCGTCTGGGGGAGATCTTCGCGGCCCTGCAGGCGGTGATCACGGAGCACGCACCGCAGCAGGTGGCGGTGGAGCAGGTGTTCGTGGCACGCAATGCCGGTACCGCGCTCAAGCTGGGGCAGGCGCGAGGAGCGGCCATCGTGGCGGCGGTCAATCAGGGACTGCCCGTCTTCGAGTACACGCCGCGGGCGGTCAAGCAGGCCCTGGTGGGGCGCGGCGGCGCCGACAAGGAACAGGTGCAGCACATGGTGCGGGTGTTGCTGGGCCTGCATGAGGGCATGGGACTCGACGAATCGGATGCGCTGGCGATCGCCCTGTGCCATGCCCACAGCCACAGCACCCTCGACCGCCTGGGGGGCGCACGATGATCGGCCTGTTGCGCGGGCGGGTGCTGCAGAAGCAGCCCCCTTATCTGCTGCTCGACGTGAACGGCGTCGGCTATGAGCTGGAGGCGCCCATGTCGACCTTCTACCACCTGCCGGCGGACGAGCAACCGGTCACCCTCTACACCCACCTCGCCATTCGCGATGATGCCCATGTCCTGTATGGCTTCGCCTGCGAGGCGGATCGGGCCCTGTTCCGGGCGCTGCTCAAGGTGAGTGGGGTCGGTGGCAAGATGGCCCTGGCCATCCTCTCGGGGATGAGTGCCGATGAATTCGCCCTCACCGTGCAGGCCGGTGACGCGGCGGCCCTGACGCGGCTGCCAGGGGTGGGCAAGAAGACCGCCGAGCGGCTGATCGTGGAGATGCGCGACCGGCTGGAAAAGCTGGAGACCGGGCCGGTGGTCGCAGTTGCCGGCGCCGCGGGTTCGGGCAGCGCCGGCACCTCGGCCGCGGACGACGCGGTCAGTGCTCTGCTGGCCCTGGGCTACAAGCCCGCGGAGGCGCAGCGGATGGTGAAGTCGGTACCGACCGAGGGACTGTCCACCGAAGAGATCATCCGCGCGGCATTGCAGGGGGGATAGGGTAGGGGCTCCTCTCTTTCTTGGGAGGGCGCTGCAGTGAGCCGAGACGGCATTCTGAAACTGCTGCCGGAATCGGCCATAATGCAACTTTGCAGCAGCTTCCGTGCAGACATGAGTGATGCCGATCGCCTGGTCGCCCCGGATGCGGCCTCCGAAGACGCCGTCATCGACCGCGCCATCCGTCCGCGGCGATTGGTCGACTATGTCGGACAGCCGGCGGTGCGCGAGCAGATGGAGATCTTCATCCCCGCCGCCCGCGAGCGGGGCGAGGCCCTCGATCATGTGCTCATCTTCGGCCCACCGGGCCTGGGCAAGACCACCCTGTCGCACATCATCGCCAACGAGATGGGAGTCAATCTGCGTCAGACCTCGGGGCCGGTGCTGGAGCGCCCCGGCGATCTGGCGGCGCTGCTCACCAACCTCGAGCCCCGCGACGTCCTGTTCATCGACGAGATCCACCGCCTCAGCCCCGTGGTCGAGGAGGTGCTCTATCCCGCGATGGAGGACTATCAGCTCGATATCATGATCGGCGAGGGACCGGCGGCCCGGTCCATCAAGGTCGACCTGCCGCCCTTCACCCTGGTGGGGGCGACCACCCGTGCGGGCCTGCTCACCTCGCCGCTGCGCGACCGCTTCGGCATCGTGCAGCGCCTCGAGTTCTATTCGGTGCCGGAACTGACCCGCATCGTGCAGCGCTCGGCCGAGATCCTGGGGGTGGCCATGGACGCGGCCGGTGCGCACGAGATCGCCCGCCGTTCCCGCGGCACCCCGCGCATCGCCAACCGCCTGCTGCGGCGGGTGCGCGACTATGCCCAGGTCAAGCACGGTGGCCGGGTCGATGCCGCGGTGGCGGACGCGGCGCTGCAGATGCTCAAGGTGGATCAGAACGGCTTCGATCACATGGACCGCCGCCTGCTCGAGGCGGTGTTGCACAAGTTCGAGGGCGGCCCGGTGGGGCTGGACAACCTGGCAGCGGCCATCGGCGAGGAGCGAGGGACCCTCGAGGACGTGGTGGAACCCTATCTGATCCAGCAGGGCTTTCTGGTGCGCACCCCTCGCGGACGTCTTGCCACCCGCGCCGCCTGGCTGCACTTCGGGCTGGAGCCGCCGCGCCGTGGAGAGCCCGAGCTGCCGGACCTGTTCGAGGAGTGAACTTGTGCGCCAGCGGGGCATCTGAGGGGTAACCATGGCGGCATTTTCCTGGCCGGTGCGCGTCTACTACGAGGATACCGATGCGGGTGGCGTGGTCTACTACGCCAACTATCTGCGCTTCATGGAGCGCGCGCGCACCGAATGGCTGCGCAGCCTGGGGTTCGAACAGGACGAACTGATGCGCGATCCCGGGATCCTGTTCGCGGTGCGGCGCGCCGAGGTGGACTATCTTCGACCGGCGCGTCTCAACGACCGCCTGCTCGTGATCAGCCGGCTCACCCGGGTGGCGGGCGCCAGCCTCGACTTTGCCCAGCAGATCCGCCGCGACGACGAGGAACCGGTGTTGTGCGAGGGCCGGGTCCGGGTGGTGTGTCTGCGCGCAGGCGATCTGAGGCCGACGCGCATCCCGCAACAGATGCTCGACCGATTTCCATCACAAGACTGAAAAAACGACCTTCATGCCGCAAGCCAGCACCGATCTCTCCTTCATCACCCTGATCCTCGATGCCAGCCCGCTGGTGCAGCTGGTGATGGCCTCGCTCATCCTGGCCTCCCTGCTGTCCTGGACCTTCATCCTCGACCGCTCGCGGGTACTCAAGGCGGCGCGCCGCGAGGCCGACGACTTCGAGGCCCAGTTCTGGTCGGGGGGCGACCTGGCCGATCTCTACCGCCAGCTGGACCGGGAGCGCGATCAGCTGACCGGGGAGGCTGCCATCTTCCACGCCGGGTTCCGCGAGTTCGCCCGCCTGCGCGAGAATCCGGCGGTCGAGCCCATGGCGCTGGTGGAGGGCGCGCGCCGCGCCATGAAGGTGGCCATGAGTCGCGAGCTGGACGACCTCGAGCACCACCTCTCCTTCCTCGCCACCGTTGGCTCCACCAGCCCCTATGTGGGCCTGTTCGGTACCGTCTGGGGTATCATGAATGCCTTCCATGCGCTGGGGAACGTCAAGCAGGCCACGCTCAACCTGGTGGCGCCCGGCATCGCCGAGGCCCTGATCGCCACCGCCATGGGGCTGTTTGCGGCCATCCCGGCGGTGGTGGCCTACAACAAGTTCGCCACCGCGGTGCAGCGGCTGGAGAACCGCTACGACGACTTCGTCGAGGAGTTCTCCAACATCCTGCAACGCCAGGCCCATCTGCGGCCGAAACGCCCCTGAACGTCATGGCCCACCGTCAGAAGACCCGCCGACCCATGGCCGAGATCAATGTCGTGCCCTACATCGACGTGATGCTGGTGCTGCTGGTCATCTTCATGATCACCGCGCCCCTGCTCACCGAGGGCGTCAAGGTGGAGCTGCCGAAGGCGGACGCCAATCCCATCCAGGAGGACGCCCAGCGCCCCATCGTCTTCACCGTGGATCGAGAGGGGCGCTACTACGTCACCTATGACGACGACAAGAGCGTGCCGCTGGACGAAGAGGCGCTGCGGCTGAAGGCGGCGGCGCTGATCCGCCACAATCCGCGCGCCCCGGTGCTGGTGAAGGGGGACAAGGACGTCGCCTATGCGCGGGTGGTCGAGCTGATGGTGTTGCTGCAGCAGGCCGGTGCCGCTTCCGTTGGCCTGCTCACCGATCCTTCCTGAGCGCCATGCTGGATGTCCTGCGCCGCAACCCGCTCGCCTTTCTCATCGCGCTCGCGATGCATCTGTTGTTGCTCGCTTTCCTGGTGGTGGGCGTCGACTGGCGCGAGAAGCCCAAGCCCCTGCCGGCCGATGCCCAGGTGGTTCAGGCCAAGGTGGTCGATGCGCGCGCCCTGCAGCGCGAGATGGAGAAACTGCGCGCGCAGGAACGACGCAAGCAGCAGGCCGCACAGGCGGCGCGCGAGCAGGAGAGGAAGCGTCTCGAGGCGCTGAAGAAACGGCGCGAAGAAGAGAAGCGGCGCCTCGCCAGGCTCGAGCAGGAGCGCAAGGCCCGCGAGAAGGCGGCCGCGGAGGCGCGGCGCAAGGCGGCCGAGGAGAAGAAACGGCTGGCCGAACTCAAGCGCAAGGAGGAGGAACTCAAGAAACGGCAGGCGGCCGAGTTGAAAAAGCGGCGCGAGGCCGAGGCGGCGAGGAAGAAGGCCGAGGCGGAGAAACGGCGCAGGGCCGAGGCGGCAAGGAAGAAGGCCGAGGCGGAGAAACGCCGCAAGGCCGAGGAGGCCCGGAAGAAGGCCGAGGCAGAAAAGCGGCGCAAGGCCGAGGCGGCGAGAAAGAAGGCCGAGGCGGAGAAACGCCGCAAGGCCGAGGAGGCCCGGAAGAAGGCCGAGGCAGAAAAG
>RFHJ01000051.1 GCA_003696905.1 Gammaproteobacteria bacterium
AGACGGGGAGCTGCTGCACATCGAACTGTTTCTGAGGCTGATCGACCTGGAGCGGGATGGTGCGGTGATCCCGGCAGGGATCTTCGTCCCCATGGCCGAGTCGCTGGGGCTGGCGTCGCGGATCGACCGCTGGGTGATCACCGAGGTGGCCGAACGCCTGGGGCCGGCTCTCGGCGAGGCACGGCTGGCAATCAATATGTCCTCTTCGTCACTGGTGGAGGAGGGATTCCTCGATTGGCTGGCCGAGTATCTGGCCAGACACCCCGGCCTGGCGGGGCGGTTGATTCTCGAATGGTCCGAGTATGGCGCGGTCGCCCACCGCCACCAGTTAAAGGATTGGATCGAACGGCTGACGCCGTTGGGGGTGGAGTTCTCCCTGGATCACTTTGGCAAGGGCTTCAGTTCCTTCGCCGCAATTCGCGAGCTCAAGCTCCACTATCTGAAGGTCGATGGATCCTTCACTCGCAGTGTGCAGGAGAATCCGGACGACGGTTTCTTTCTGCAGGTGGTCGCCGATATCGCCCATGGCCTGGAAATGATGGTGATCGCGGAGTCGGTGGAAGATCCCTCGACCTGGCAACGCCTGCGTGGCCTGGGCGTGGACGGTGGACGGGGTTATCACCTCGGTCGCCCCTCCGATGTTCGTGCCTGAGCGGTTGCGGCCCGATGTGCGGGCCGTGTCCCTAAGGCCGCCGGTTCAGGGCCGGGCACAGCCCTGCTGTCCAGCCCGGCGACCCGGGGCCGCCGGCATCAGGCATCGATCCGCTTGTACTTGATGCGGTGCGGGTTGACCGCATCCTCTCCCAGTCGCCGTTTCTTGTCTTCCTCGTAGTCCTGGAAGTTGCCCTCGAACCAGGTCACCTTGGAATCCCCTTCGAAGGCCAGGATATGGGTGGCGATGCGATCGAGGAACCAGCGGTCGTGGGAGATCACCACGGCGCAGCCGGGGAAGGCGAGCAGCGCCTCTTCCAGGGCCCGCAGGGTTTCCACGTCCAGGTCGTTGGTCGGCTCGTCGAGCAGCAGCAGGTTGCCGCCGGACTTGAGCAGCTTGGCCAGATGGACCCGGTTGCGTTCGCCACCGGACAGGTCGCCCACCTTCTTCTGCTGGTCCGAACCGCGGAAGTTGAAGCGCGAGACATAGGCGCGCGACTGTACCTGGTAGTTGCCTACGGTGATGATGTCCTGGCCGTCGGAGATCTCCTCCCATACGGTCTTGCTGGGATCCAGTGCGTCGCGGCTCTGGTCGACCGCAGCGATCTTCACCGTCGGGCCGATGCGCAACTCGCCATCATCCGGCTGTTCCTCACCGGTCATGATGCGGAACAGGGTCGTCTTGCCCGCCCCGTTGGGGCCGATGATGCCCACGATACCGCCGGGCGGCAGGTTGAAGCTCAAGTCCTCGTACAGCACCTTGTCGCCAAAGGCCTTCTTCAGGTGATTGGCCTCGATCACCAGGTCACCGAGACGCGGCCCCGGGGGGATGTAGATCTCGTTGGTCTCGTTGCGCTTCTGGAATTCCTGGTTCTGCAGCTGATCGAACTGTTTCAGGCGCGCCTTGCTTTTCGCCTGTCGACCCTTGGGGTTGGAGCGTACCCATTCCAGTTCTTCCTTCATCGCCTTGATGCGTGCCTGCTCGGCCTTCTGCTCCTGCTCCAGACGCTTCTCCTTCTGTTCGAGCCAGGAGGAGTAGTTACCCTCCCAGGGAATGCCGTGGCCGCGGTCCAGCTCGAGGATCCAGCCGGCCACGTTGTCAAGGAAATAACGGTCGTGGGTCACCGCGACCACGGTACCCGGATAGTCGTGCAGGAAGCGCTCCAGCCAGGCCACCGATTCGGCATCGAGGTGGTTGGTCGGCTCGTCCAGCAGCAGCATATCGGGCTTGGATAGCAACAGGCGACACAGGGCCACCCGGCGCCGCTCGCCGCCGGACAGTTTGGTTACATCGGCGTCCCAGGGCGGCAGGCGCAGGGCATCGGCGGCCACTTCCAGCTGACGTTCCAGGTTGTGGCCATCGGCTGCCTGGATGATGTTCTCCAGTTCCGCCTGGCGCTTGGCCAGGGCATCGAAGTCGGCATCCGGCTCGGCGTAGGCGGCATAGACCTTGTCCAGTTCTTCCATCGCCTGCTTCACTTCGCCCAGGGCCTCTTCCACATTGCCGCGCACGTCCTTGTCCGGATCGAGCTGCGGCTCCTGCGGCAGATAGCCGATCTTGATGCCGGGCTGGGGCCTCGCCTCTCCTTCATATTCGGTATCCACACCGGCCATGATCCGCAGCAGGGTGGACTTGCCCGCGCCGTTGAGGCCGAGTACCCCGATCTTGGCGCCGGGGAAGAACGAAAGGGAGATGTCGCGCAGGATCTGCCGCTTGGGCGGCACGACCTTGCTGACACGGTTCATGGTGTAGATGTATTGGGCCATGTTCGTCTCTGGAGAATTGATGCGATCAGAGGGGCGGAATGCGTTTCGACCTCTTGTCCCGTCGCGTCGTCGCGCCGAAACCGGGGGGGGTTACCCTCGGCCGGCGTGCAGTTCCGCAGCCTGGAGTGTATTCTGCAACAGGGTCGCCACCGTCATTGGGCCGACGCCGCCCGGAACCGGCGTGATCCAGCCGGCGACCTCTTTTACTGCCTCGAAAGCGACGTCCCCGCAGAGGCTGCCATCCTCCAGCCGGTTGATGCCGACATCGATCACGATGGCCCCGGGTTTGACCCAGTCGCCCTGTACGAAGTTCGGTACGCCCACCGCGGCGACCACGATGTCGGCACGCTTCACCTTCTCGGGCAGGTCGCGGGTTCTGCTGTGACAGACCGTGGGGGTGCAACGCGCGGCAAGGAGTTCCAGGAACATGGGGCGGCCGACGATGTTGGACTGGCCCAGCACGATGGCGTCTTGACCCTCCAGGGATATACCGGTTCGCCCCAGCAGCGTCATCACTCCCTTGGGGGTACAGGGGCGCAGGAGTGGCATGCGCAGGGCCAGACGGCCAATGTTGTAGGGGTGGAAACCGTCGACGTCCTTGCTGGGCAGGATACGTTCGGTGACTGCGTGCTCGTCGATGCCCGGGGGCAATGGCAGCTGCACCAGGATGCCATCCACGTCCTCGCGGCCATTGAGGTCATCGATGAGATCCAGCAGCGCCGTCTCGCTGGTGTCGGCAGGCAATTCGATCAGTTCGGAATGGAAGCCTGCCTTTTCGCACGCCAGCTGCTTGTTGCGCACATAGACCTGGGAGGCGGGGTTGTCTCCCACCAGAACCACCACCAGGCCCGGTGGACGCTGTCCGGCGGCGGTGCGTTGCTCGACCTGCATGCGGACCTGCTCGCGAATGTCCGCAGCAATGGACTTGCCATCGAGGATTTGTGCACTCATGGGTTGTGATCTGCCATGGAAGCAAGAATTCGGGCGCCGAATGATAGCAGAAGCGTTTCTTCCCGGGCGCGTCGCCTGGCCATGGTCGCATGTCCCAATCCAATCATCTGATTTGTTGCTAAAGCTTTTCCCCCGCCGGCCGCTAGCCCGGATATTCCACCGGAATCCGGAATTTTCCCGGAGAGATTTTCGTCCGGATCGTTTGAATCGGCAAAAGTCGATGTAATTCATCGGCTTACAGGCGATTCGGGCGAGTCCGGGCGAAAAGATCCCGGGAAAAACCGGATAGCGTTGTGGTGACAAAGTGTAACCCGGACAATATGAACATAAGCATCGGTTTTTACTAGAGAATCAGTGACATTTTGAGCGGTCTGGTGAAATATGCGGGCTAGAGTCCCAGGCCACAAGAACAACACGTCATCCTACGTGAAGGGGGGCAGACCATGTTTTCCATTGGTGGCGGCAAGAAGAAGCTGGAACAAGCCGAAGCCAGGAAGGAAGCATTGGAAAGGGAAGTCGCAAGACTGCAGGCAAAGCTCGAAGAGAAGGAGGCAAGCCTTGTGGCCTGCCAAGAAGAGTGTGAGGGACTACGGCAGCGCCACGCGCAGGCGAACCGGCAGGTCATGATGAGTCTGCGATCGGAGGTGTCGCTCGATGGGTTGCGTAACCGGATCGGAGAGGGGGCGAATCGGTTGCTGGCGGAACAGCGGCGACTCAGCGAATCTGCGAGCCTGTTCAGCCAGAGCACCATGTTTCTCGAGTCGGTGCGTGATCAGGTGGTCGAGGTGGCCGAGTCGGCCAACAATGGCAGCACTACCGTGCAGCGCCTCGACGAAGCGGTACAGGCCATTCAGCAGTTCACCGATACCATTGCAGAGATCTCGGACCAGACCAACCTGTTGGCCCTGAATGCGGCCATCGAGGCCGCGCGGGCAGGTGAGCAGGGCCGGGGTTTCGCGGTCGTGGCCGAAGAGGTGCGCAGTCTGGCTGCCAAGACGGCCGATGCAACCCAGCAAATCGAGGAGCACGTGGGAAGCATTAGCGGCTATTCGCGCGAGACCAAGGAAGGGTTGGAAGGCATGGTGGAAGCGAGTGCCCGGATGCAGGATCAGACCGAACGGATCAACGGTGTAATCGCCGAAGTCACCAGTCTCTCCAGCGGAATGCTCGACACCATCTATTCCCAGGCCGCGGAATCTTTCATCGAGGCGGTCAAACTCGATCACATCCTCTACAAGATGGCGGTATACCGGGTGCTGGCTGGCGACAATCGGCAGGGGCCGGAAGATTTCGTCGATCACCACCACTGTCGTCTCGGTCAGTGGTACTTCAATGGCGACGGCACCGCATTGGCTGGCTCGAGGGCATATCGTGAGCTGGACGAACCCCATGCCCTGGTCCATGAGGCGGGCGTGCGGGCGATACGGGCTCACCAGGGTGGAGACATGGAGGGATGCCTGGCGGCATTGGGCGAGATGGAGGATGCCAGTGACCGGGTGATTGCCTTGCTGGATCAGCTGGAGAACGAATACCGCGAACTCATGGGGCGTCCTGCCGGCACTTCCGAGGGCGATGCGGAACTCTTTTGAGGGCGCTGGGCAGGACGGCGTCATCTAAATTCGTAAGCCATTGAAAAGTGGAGCGGGTGTCTGCCCGGAAAACGTCGGCGGCAGGGATGCCGCCGTCGAGCCTACAGGGATGTATCTACGGCGTTTTTTCGGGCAGACGCCCGCTCCGCACACTGTTAGATCGTGGCCCTGGGGTGCTGGGCACCAGAGTTGACCCTCACGTCGGCTGCTCTGTATGATCCTTGCCCCTCTCCGGCGACGGCGGAGAGCGTCGGGGTATAGCGCAGTCTGGTAGCGCGCCTGCTTTGGGAGCAGGATGTCGGGGGTTCGAATCCCTCTACCCCGACCAATCAAGTCGATCGGCCGCAAGGCCTGGATTGTGGCGGGGAAGCTGAAATGGCGGGGATTCGAACCCCCGACGTTTCAAACAGGTGGTTCGACAGCTGCCGGCAGGCAGCTGAGCGGCGACGCGAAGCGGCGCCGACCCGGAGG
>RFHJ01000052.1 GCA_003696905.1 Gammaproteobacteria bacterium
GCAACGCATCGAGGTCGATCAGTTTCAGCAGTTTCGCGAGCCGGTGGTGATCGAGGGGCTGGAGAACGGCCTCAACGTGATCGCCGGCGAAAACGAGGCCGGCAAATCGACCCTGCTTCGCGCAGTGCGCGCCGCGTTGTTCGATCGCTACCGCAGCAGCGTGGGGGAGCACTACCGGCCCCACGGCGCGGCGGTGAGCCCTTCGGTGAAGCTGGACTTTACCCTGAATGGGGAGAGTTACCACCTCGAGAAGACCTTCTCGAGGAAGAAGGACGGCGGAATGCGGCTGCAGGCCGATGACCGCAGGCGCTGGGAGGGGCCGGAGGCCGAAGACCATCTGGCGAAGTTGCTCGGCTTTGCCTACCCCGGCAAGGGCGCGAGTCGCCCTGAATTACAAGGACTGGCTGGCCTCCTCTGGGTTGAACAAGGCAGCGCCCACTACCCGGTGGCTCTCAATGATGACAACCGCGAACAGGTACAGGGGGTCTTCGAACAAGAGATGCGCGACCTGCTCGGCGGCGATCGCGGTGAGGCCCTGTTTCGCCGCATCCAGACGCTGCGGGACCAATACTTCGACAAGCGCGGCAATCCACGTGGTAACTATCGCAAGCTGCAACAACGCGTCGAGGAACTTGGCCGCGAGCTCACCGAGGCGCGCAGGCGCCTCCAGGACTACGAGCACCAGGTCGACGCACTGGGCCAGGTGCGGCTGAGGATTCAGGAATACCGCGAGAAGCACCTGATCGAGCAGGCAGAACAAACCCTGCGCGACCGGCAGGAGGCAGCCCGGCGCGTCAGAAAACTGCAGGACTGCATAGCCGAGAGCAAAACCAGCGTCGCTCAGGCGGAACTGGTACTGGAACGGGCGCGGCAGCGGGACATCGACGCGGTCGAGCAGGCACGCCGGGCCCTGGATGCCGCAACCACCGAGGTCCGGCAACTGCAAGCCCAGCTCGCGCCCCTGGAGACGCAGCGCGATCGACTTCAGACAGCCGTCGAAGGATTGAAGGCACAGCGTAGTGCACTCGAGGCCGATGTGCAGCAGGCTGCGTGACGCCCAGGCGCTGCAAGAGCTCGAACGGCAGCGGGCAACGCTCAGCAGAGACCTCGAGAGGGCAAGGCAACTCGATGAGCAACGCCGCAGGGCCAAGGCAGACCAGGCGGCCCTGCGGGTCGAGAAGAACGATCTCTCCGAGCTGGAGGCAATGCAGCGAGAGCTCGACCTGGGTGAGGAACGTCTGCGCGCGATCGCGACCCGGGTGGCCTATGCCTTCGAAGCAGGCGTCGAGGCACGGATGGGCAGACGGACGCTCCACGGCTCCGGTGAGCAGCTCCTCACTGCTGAGGCGACGCTGGAAATCCAAGGCGTGGGTCAGATCCGCATCGTTCCCGGCGGCGAGGGACTGCAACCACCAAAAGAAGCGCTCGACCAGTTGCAGAAACGGATTCGCCAACGGCTCCGCGAACTTGGCGCACAGACGCTGAAAGACGCACACCAGCAGCTCCGCCAACGAGAATCCCTGGAGCGAACTGCCGAGCAGGCCGAGGCGGAACTGAAAGGCATTGCGCCCGACGGGCTGTCGGACCTCGAAGATCGGGTCGAGACACTTGCTGCTCGAATCGGTGTCCTGCGAGAAACGCTTGGCGAACAGGCGACCGACCACCTCGACCCTGATGCGATAGAACAACAGACACGGAGCGTGCGAGACCGACTGGAGACCCGGGAAAGAGAGCTGACCACTCTTCGGAACCGAGTGGCTGAGCTTCGGGCTCGCATCGAGGCGGCCAAAGCCAATCGTCGAGAAGCGGAACGACACCTGGAAACCGCCGTGGAGGCCTTGTCGCTCGCGCGCGAGGTCCAAGCAGACGAGGCGGTGGACGAGGCCGTGCGCAAGGCCGGCATCGCATACGCACAACGACAGAAGGCGCTCGACGCGACGGAGACCGCCTTGGCTGCAGAAAACCCCGAGGCGGTGGAATCCGGACTCGAGCGGGCCGAGCGCGTCTTGGCTGACCTGCGCAGGGAGAGATTGGATCTGGAGCAAGAGGCTGCCAGACTCAGTGCGGCCCTGGAGGCCCTCGGTCAACAAGGGTTATCAGAACAGGTGGCCGACCTAGAAACCGGGTATGCCCAAGTCCAGCGCGAGCTCGAACACGAGGATCGCCAAGCCAGAGCACTCGATCTGCTGGCCGGCACCCTGGAGAGGTCGCTGCGACACGCGCGCGAACTCGTCGCCCGCCCCATCGTCCGGCGCTTGGTCGGATACCTCCGCCAGCTGATCCCCGACGCGGAGCCGCTCATCGACGAGACACTTGGCCTGTCGGGATTGCGCCGCAATGGCCTGGACGAGTCCTTCGAAAGCCTGAGTGTCGGCACCCGTGAACAGTTGGCGGTCCTGGTACGACTCGCCTACGCCGACCTGCTAGCCGAGGCGGGGGTGGCGGTCTCAGTGGTGCTCGACGATGCGCTGGTCAACTCGGACGACGAGCGGCGCGACCGCATGAAGGCCATCCTCTACCAGGCGGCGAAACGCTATCAGGTGGTGCTTCTGACGTGTCACGGGCGAGAATATCGAGATGCGGGTGGAAAGTTTCTGTGGCTCGATGACTAATTCCCCGACTTCCGGCGATGCCCGCTCCGTGGGGTGGGCGGATACGGCGGCATCAGGCCGGTTGGCGAAGGCATCGAGTCTGTCTGCAGTCCCGAACAGCGGTCGGGGAAAAGAGCTGTCTTTTTCGTTTCTGCACGCCTCTCGCGGGCAGCTATCCGCCGTCACGCTTCGCGCCACGAGGATCGGTCATCATAAGGTATTGGAAAAATGATCAGGTTTCTCAAACGACATCCCGCGTTTGACTTATGGCTGTTCGCATTTCAATACACGATAAATCCCCTCTTCATAGAACCGAAAAACGACTTTACAAAAACCATCTATGGAATAATGATGTTGATATTCTTGGGGGGATTTTATTTTGTATTCGCAGCCATCGTGGGAGCACTACAGAATCTCACCTTGAGAGGAATAGGGAAGGAACTCAATCAAAAGAAGAAAAAATGATCCGGCCCCATATAAATCGCCAAACGATCGGTCATGCCGAGAGGCTGCTGCAAGAAGATCAGCGACCGCTTTTTACGCTATGAGGTTAAACCCTTGCCGCAATCGGAACCGACCCCGGTTCCGTCCAGCACCTTCTGACCCTTGTCACGCCCTATCTTCCTGACATCCGTTCGACGCCCGACCCTTTCCGCACCGACTATAGCGCCGTTTTCTGCGCGCCAACTTTTTTCGACGGACGACGTCGCTGATCCCACTGTTGAATTTCGGCGGCCACCACGACCGAGGCCGATCGACCCTGGCTTCTGCCATCCAACGACTCTCGATATTTCTCTCGATCGCGCCTCGATTCCTTATTGATCGGACCAAAACCTTCCCACGCCATACCGCCATCTCAATCCCCTTTGTATCGGGTCTGAGTTACTACCCATGCTACCGATTTTTGTAAGGCAAACTGCTATGTCTTAATCCCCTTTGTATCGGGTCTGAGTTACTACC
>RFHJ01000053.1 GCA_003696905.1 Gammaproteobacteria bacterium
ATCCGGTGGTGGGCATCAACATGGGTCAGACCGCCGAGGAGCTGGCCACCCGCTTCGACATCGACCGCGAGGCGATGGACCGCTACGCCCTGCGCAGTCACCGCCGCCTGGCCCAGGCGATGGAAGAAGGGATCTTCGAGGACGAGATCGTCCCCCTCTACGACCGCGAAGGACAGGTCTACACCGCCGACGACGGCGTGCGACCCGATACCGACATGGACCAGCTCGGACGCCTGCGACCGGTATTCGATCGGGTGGGCGGGCGGGTCACCGCCGGCAACAGCGCCCAGGTGAGCGACGGGGCGGCCGCCCTGCTGCTGGCCTCGGCCGAGGCGGTCGAGCGATTCGATCTGCCGGTACTGGGCCGCATCCGCGATGTCCAATGGGCCGGGCTCTCGCCTCGCTACATGGGGCTGGGCCCGGTCTACGCCATGGCGCCCCTGCTGCAGCGTCATGCGCTCTCGCCCGACGACATCGACAACTGGGAGATCAACGAGGCCTTCGCCGCCCAGGTGCTGGCCTGTCTGGCGGCCTGGACCGATCCCGAGTTCTGCCATGACGAACTGGACAGCGAGCCGTTGCCGCCCATCGACGAGGAGCGCCTCAACATCCACGGCGGCGGCATCAGCCTAGGCCACCCAGTCGGCGCCAGCGGGGCACGTATCACCCTGCACTGCCTGAACAACCTGAAACGCAGTGGCGGACGCCACGGGGTCGCCAGCCTGTGCATCGGCGGCGGCCAGGGCGGCGCCCTGCTGCTGGAGGCAGCACCATGACCGCCAAGCGAAACGATGTGGGAGGGGCCTGTGGGAGCGGCTTCAGCCGCGACATCGGCAGATCGGGCCTGAAGGCCCTCCCACAAGAAGTGCCCCCTGGCCCTCATCCGGGCAGACGAACCAGGAGAACGCCATGACCACCAAAGACCTGCACTGGGAACTGGACGACGAAGGCATCGCCTGGCTTGCCTTCGACAAGGCCGACAGCCAGACCAATGTGCTCGACGAAGCCCTGTTGGAGGCCTTCGATGCCACCCTGGTGGAGATCGCCCAGGGGCATCCGCGGGGGCTGGTCATCCATTCGGCCAAGCCGGCTGGTTTTATCGCCGGCGCCGATGTGAAGGCCTTCGCCCGGATCTCCGAACCGGCCGAGGCGGAGCGGCACATCCGCCGCGCTCACGAGATCTTCCAGCGGCTCGAGTCCCTGGCCTTTCCGACGGTGGCCATGATCCACGGCTACTGCCTCGGCGGCGGGCTGGAACTGGCCCTGGCCTGCGACTACCGAGTGGCCCGCGAGGATCCGGGCACCCGCCTCGGCTTCCCCGAGGTGCGACTCGGCATCTTCCCGGGTTTCGGCGGTACGGTACGCAGCCTGCGCCTGCTCGGCCACCTGCCGGCACTCGACCTGATGCTCACCGGCCGCACGGTGGACGGCAAACGGGCGCGTCGCATCGGGCTGGTGGACCATGCGGTGCCCGAGCGCCAGCTGCGCAACGCTGCGCGGCTGCTCATCCATGAACGACCGTCCCCGACGCGTTCGCCGATGCTCAAGCGGCTGCTGGGCACCCTGCCCGCGCGCCAGCTGCTGACCCCGATCCTGCGCCAGCGCCTGCAGCCCAAGGTCAACCCCAAACACTACCCGGCGCCCTACGGCCTGCTCGAGCATTGGCGCCGCCATGGCGGTAATGCCAAGGCGCTGTACGACAGCGAGGCACACGAGGTGTCCCGGCTGATCGTCTCGGACACCGCCCAGCAGCTGATCCGCGTGTTTCTGCTGCAGGAGCGACTCAAGGGGCTGGGCGACCGCAAGGCCTTCGAACCGCGGCATGTGCATGTGGTCGGCGGTGGCGTCATGGGTGGCGATATCGCCGCCTGGTGCGCCCTGCGCGGCATGACCGTGACCCTGCAGGACCGCGCCCCGGATCTGCTCGGGCGTGCCATGGGTCGCGCCCATCAGCTGTTCCGGCGCAAGCTCAAGGACCGCTACAAGGTGCGCGAGGCCATGGACCGGCTGATCCCCGACCACCAGGCCTTCGGGGTGCCGCGGGCCGATGTGGTGATCGAGGCGATCTTCGAGGACGCCGACGCCAAGCGGGCCCTGTATGCGGACCTGGAGCCGCGCATGAAGCCGGAGGCCCTGTTGGCCACCAATACCTCGAGCATTCCGCTGGAAGAGCTGCACCAGGATCTCTCCCGCCCGGGTCGGCTGATCGGCCTGCACTTCTTCAACCCAGTGGCCAAGATGCCCTTGCTCGAAGTGGTCCATGACGAGCAGACCGCACCCGAGGCCCTGGCGCAGGGACTGGCCTTCGCCCGCCACATCGACAAGCTGCCGCTGCCGGTGAAGTCCTCACCCGGCTTCCTGGTCAACCGCGTGCTCATGCCCTATCTGCTCGAGGCGGTGCACCTGCTGGACGAGGGCCATCCGGCACCGGTGATCGACCGCGCCGCCGTGGCCTTCGGCATGCCCATGGGACCGATCGAGCTGGCCGACACGGTGGGCCTGGACATCTGTTTGTCGGTGGCCCGCAAGCTCGCGCCCCTGGCCGGCGATACCCTGCCCGACCGGCTCGCCGAGATGGTCGAGGCCGGCAGGCTGGGCAAGAAGCGTGGCGAAGGCTTCTATGCCTGGCGCAAAGGCCGCCCGGTCAAGCCAAAGGTGCCCATGCCGAAGGAGGCCCAGCTGCAGGAGCTGTCCGACCGCATGATCCTGCGCCTGGTCAACGAGTCGGTAGCCTGCCTGCGCGAGGGCGTGGTGGAAGACGCCGACCTGCTGGATGCCGGCGTGATCTTCGGCACCGGCTTCGCGCCCTTCCGCGGCGGACCCATGCACTATGCGCTACAGTGCGGCACCGACCGCTGCGAGCGGCGCCTGCACGAACTGGAGGACCACTTTGGCCGGCAGTTTCACGCCGATCCCGGCTGGCATGAATTGGCGGCAGGACATTGATGTCATGGCATGGTCTTCATATAAACCGCAAAGGACGCGAAGGTTCGCAAAGGAAATGAAAGCGGTCGTATGGAACATCAAAACCTTTGCGTGGCTTTGCGTCCTTTGCGGTGAAAATTAGCGGACGGAATCGCCATGGAACGCGATCTGGATATTATCTCGCTGGACGATGCGCCGACCCTGGCGCATGCCTTCCACGAACGCGTATTGCGCACCCCCGACCGGGTCGCCTGGCGCGACTGGCGCAACGGCGGCTGGACCGATCACAGCTGGCGCGACAGCCAGGATGCCGTGGCCCTGTGGCAGAACCGAATGCTCGCCGACACCCTGCAGCCCGGCGACCGCATCGGCATCCTGTGCGGCAACCGGTGGGAATGGGTACTGGCTGACCAGGCGGCCCAGGGCCTGGGTCTGGTTTCGGTACCCCTCTACACCAACGATCGCGCAGAAAACATCGGCTGGATACTCCAGGATGCAGGCGTTCGTTGGCTGCTGGTGGAGACGGCCGAGCAATGGGAGCGGTTGCAGCCGATCCGCAAGCAACTGCAAACCCTGAGCCGCATCGTCACCCTCGAACCGGTATCGAGCGAACCACCGCAGGTCATGACATTGAACAACTGGCTGGCCCCGGCCAGGGCGCTGCAGCCGTTGCCGGACTATATCCTGGAGCCCGGCGATCCGATGTCGCTCGCCACCATCGTCTATACCTCGGGCACCACCGGCCGGCCCAAGGGGGTGATGCTCAGCCACCACAACATCCTCTGGGACCTGCATGCCGCGCTCAAGCGCGTGCCCGCCTATCCGAGTGACCTGTTCCTGTCTTTCCTGCCGTTGTCGCACACCCTGGAGCGCACCGGCGGCTACTATCTGCCGCTGGTGAGCGGGTCGACGGTGGCCTTCTCCCGCTCGGTGGCGCAACTGGCCGATGACCTGCTGGAGATCCGGCCGACGGTGATGATCTCGGTGCCGCGCATCTTCGAGCGGGTCTACAGCAAGATCACCGCCAAGATCGTTAGTGAGTCGAAACTCAAGCAGCGACTGTTCCACCGTGCCGTGGCTCTGGGATGGCAGCGCTTCGAATGGCAACAGGGCCGGGCCAAGTGGTCTCCGGGCCTGCTGCTCCAGCCGCTGCTCGACCGATTGGTCGGCAGCAAGATCCGCGCGAAGCTCGGCGGACGGTTGCGTCTGACCGTCTGCGGCGGTGCTCCCCTGGGCGAGGAGGTGGCGCGGCTGTTCATTGGGCTGGGCATCCCCATCCTGCAGGGCTATGGCCTGACCGAGACCAGCCCGGTGATCTCGGTCAACACCTTGGAGGACAACCTGCCCTCCAGCGTGGGACGGCCGCTGCCGGGGGTCGAGGTCTACATCGGCGACAAGGACGAACTGCTCACCCGCAGCCCGGCAGTGATGCTCGGTTACTGGAACAATCCGGAGGCCACCGCCCGCATGATCGACGAGGATGGCTGGCTGCATACCGGCGATCAGGTCGCCATCGACCAGCAGGGCCATATCCGCATCACTGGACGGCTGAAAGAGATCATCGTCCTGGCCAATGGCGAGAAGGTGCCGCCCGCAGACATGGAGAATGCCATCGCACTGGATGAACTGATCGATCAGGTGATGGTGATCGGCGAAGGCCGGCCCTATCTCAGCGCACTGGTCGTCCCCAACCCCGATGCCTTGCAGGAGATTGCGAGGGAACTGGATCTCGATCCGGCGAATCACGCAATCTATGAGGCGGAACCCGTAAAGGAACTGCTCATGGAACACATCGAACAACGCACCCAGGGCTTTCCCGGTTACGCCCGCATACGGCAGGTGGCCATCGTGGCGCAACCCTGGACGCCGGACAATGGTCTGATGACGCCCACCCTCAAGCTGCGACGGGACCGTATCCTGCAGCAGTGCCATGACCTCGAGGAAAAGCTCTATGCCGGACACTGACAGCGACGGCACTGTTGCCTTCAACGGCCCACGCGAACTGACCTATCGGGTCGTTGCCATGCCCGCCGACACCAATGCGGCTGGCGACATCTTCGGCGGCTGGCTGATGTCGCAGATCGATATTGCCGGCAGCGTACTGGCGGTTCGCGAGGCACGGGGCCGGGTTGCCACGGTGGCGGTGAAAGAACTGCGATTCATCGCGCCCATCAAAGTAGGCGACCTGGTGAGCTGCTATTCCCAGGTGGTTTCTGTCGGCCGGACCTCGGTTCGGGTCCATGTCGAGGCCGAGGCCTCACGCCAACGCAGCCCGCATATCGAGGATCAGGAACTGGTCGCCGATGCGATCCTGGTCTATGTGGCACTGGATGAGAGTGGGCGTCCCCGACCGATCCATGGCGAGTCGCAATAACGCTGCCCTTGGCGCCAATCAGCCAGCCGGCATCCAGAACAGCTGCGACTCGGGCAAGGCGACGGTCACGTTCCGGCGGCCGTCCGCCAGGGCGAAACGCCGCACCGCGCGCCGCGATACCGCCATCTCGATCTGGACCTCACCATCCCCTATCTCCAACCGTACCGCCGCCTCGGCACCCATGTCGATCAGATGCGCCTTGCCGGACCAGATCCGCTCGCCCGGGCGCGGCGGATGGTCGGCATCGCGCAGCGCCACCTCCTCTGGGCGGATGCCGACCCAAATGCGATCGCCCGGCTGTGCCTCGCCGGCGAGCCGGAAACGCGCCTGCAGTACGCCACAATCGGCCTCGATCCAGCCGTCTTCCGAGCGTGCCACGCTGGCGGGAAAGAGATTGCGGATACCGAGGAAGCGTGCCACCTCCCGGGTCGCGGGCCGGTGGTAGACCGCCTCGCGCGGGCCGTTCTGGCGCTGCCGACCGCCGATCAGCACGCTGATGTGGTCGGCGAGAAAATAGGCCTCGGTCAGATCGTGGGTGACCAGCATCAGGGTAAGACCGCGCTCGGCCTGCAGATCCTTCATCAACCACCATAGTTCCCGCCGCAGGCTCTCGTTGAGCGCGGTAAAGGGTTCGTCGAGCAACACCAGCTGCGGATCGGCCACCAGCGCCCGCACCAGTGCGACCCTTTGACGCTCGCCGCCCGAGAGGGTGCCGATGCGTCGGTCGAGGAGCGAACCGATGCCGGTCAATTCCACCAGTTGGCGGAGCAGCGGGCGATAGGCCGCCTCGCGCAGGCGGCGCGCGCGCGCACTGAAGCAGAGGTTGTCCTCCACCGACAGATGCGGAAAGAGCCCCAGGTGCTGGGGGACATAGCCCAGTTGCCGCTGCTCCATGGGCAGGCCGGTGATGTCACGCCCGCCGAGACGAACGACGCCCGCGGTGGCCGGCAATGTCCCGAGCACCGCGGCCAGCAGGGTGCTCTTGCCCGATCCGGAGGGCCCGAGCACCGCGTGACACCGGCCGTCGGCCACCGAGAGCGAGATCTGCTCGAGCCGGAAATCCCCGGCCCGGGCGCACAATCCTTCGATCTCAAGCATGACCGCCCCGGGCCAGCAACCAGCGCGCGACGAACAGCGCCGAGAGGCCCATCGCCACGAGCACCAGAATGAGCACCACGGTCCCCTCGATGTCGGCAGAGGAAAGGCGCATGTAGATGGCGATGGGCAGGGTCTCGGTGCGCATCGCCATGGAGCCCGCGACCATCAGGGTCGCACCGAACTCGCCCAGTGCCTTGGCCCAGGTGAGGATGAAGGCCGCGATAAAGCCGTTCTTCGCCAGCGGCAACGTTACCGTAAAGAAGACATGACGCGGACTGGCACCCAGGGTGCGCGCGACCGTTTCAAGATCGGTCGGCACCTCGTCGAACGCCGCCTTCAGCATGCGTACCGCCAGTCCCAGGATGGTGACGAACTGGGCCAGTACGATGCCGGCAAAGCCGAAAACGAAATAGACCAGGTTCTCCTGGATCCACTCACCGAGGGGATTGTTGAAGAAGATCAGAATGATCGCACCCAGGGCCGCTGGTGAGACGATGATCGGGAATTCGAGCACCGTCTCGGTCGCCTGTTTGCCGGGAAAGTCATGGCGAGACAGGGCATAGGCCGCAGGTACTGCCAACAACAGCGCCAGCACAGTCGCCAGGGTGGCGGCCGCCAGCGAGAGCCGGATGGAGAAGAGCGTGCGTTCCGAGAAGAGCGTATGTTGCAGCAAGCCCGGATCGAGAAACCAGAACAGCGACACGATAAGCCCTGCATAGATCGACAGCACCAGCAGTGCCGCAACGACGCTGGGACGGAGGGCCGAGCCGGGCGGCCGCTTCACCGCCGTGCGGCCCCTTTGGGGTTGACCGTGGTGCGCAGGTTCAGCCAGTCGCGTGGCACCACGTATTCGCCGCCCACGGGCTTGACCTCGCCGATCCAGGCGAAGGCCGATTGCGGGTCGGGGAAATAGCGATACTTGGCAAAGATCGCCCGCCCCTCGGGACCGGTGAGAAAATCGATGAACCGTCGGGCCATCTCCGGGTTCTTGCTGAAGCGGGAGACGGCAATGGGGATATAGCCAATGCGGGCGATCTGCGACGGCTCTAGGGGAATGGTTTCTATGCGCTTTGGGTCCCAGTAGTGGAAGACGCGCCAACCAATCACCGCATCGGCCAGCTTGAGCGAGATTGCGGTGGCGGTCTGTTCACAGGAGCCGGTGTAGTTGCGGATATTGGCCTTGAGCTGCTCGCGCTCTGCGGCCGTCAGCGCCTTCTCGAAGATCTCCACCGCATAGGCGCCGACGCAGACCCCTTCGGGGTTGGCGATCGCCACCCGCAGACCGGGCTGGAGCAGGTCCTTCAGGTCGTGGATGTTGTGCGGATTGCCCTTTTGCACATTGATCGCCGGCGCCACATAGACCACCACCTTTTCGGTCTTCGGCAACACGTCGCCGTTGCGCTTGGCCTTTTCCATGTAGTCGGAAGAACCGGGGAAATAGAGGTCCCCGCGCCGGGCGAGCTTCATCTGCGACAGGACATAGCCCGAGCCACCGAATACCAGGTCGACCTCGATACCGGTCTGCTTCTCGAAGGCCTTAGCCGCTTCGGTGGTTGGTGGCACCGTCGCCGCACCCGCGAACACCAACAGCGAAGGAGCCGATTGCGCGGCAGTCAACCAAAGCAGCATCATTCCGCTCAGCCAGTAATCGGCTCGCCTCATGGGTCGCTTCTCCAGGATGGGTAGCCCTTTTTATTGTCGGCGCAGAAGTAGCGTTAGGTCAAATAAGACATAACGACGGAGGTGGTCGGCTGGATATGCGTTTCTACTTCTATTTCTTCTCCGGTGGTTCCAGCAGCGCCCGCAAGGCCGCCAGCTCAGTGGAGGCCTCGGCGTTGAGGCGCCGCTCGAGCGCCTCGTAACAGGCCACCACCTGTTGTCCCAGCGACGTCAACACCGCCCCGCCACCGCCCTTTCCCCCGGTGGCGGTCTCCACGAGTGGGCGTCCGAATCCGGTGTTGAGGGTATCGATCAGCAGCCAGGCCCGCTTGTAGGGGATGCCCAATGCACGGCCCGCAGCACTGATCGAACCGCACTCGCCCACCTTGCGCAGCAGGTCGACCTTGCCGGGGCCGAGGGCGATGCCCGGTCCGAGATAGACGCGCGGCCGCACCAACGCAGTGGAATCGTTTCTTGTCTTCTCTTCCATTTCACAGGCCAAATGGCGCAGGGCTTGGCTTCACCCTGATCACAGAACGATCATAGCCACCAAAACGGCACTTTGTCGGAATGAATTCCGACCCACCCCATCCCGCGTTGTG
>RFHJ01000054.1 GCA_003696905.1 Gammaproteobacteria bacterium
CCGATCTGGTTGCGGAACAGGCCCGCGATGATCGACCCGATCAGTGGCGCGAGAACGATGGCAAGAAGGACCGATTCCATTGTGCCTACCCCTTCAAGGTATCCAGATCGCCCACGTTGATGGTGCGCCGCGTGCGGAACAGCACCACCAGGATGGCGAGACCGATGGCCGCCTCGGCGGCGGCCACCGTGAGGATGAAGAACACGAAGATCTGGCCGTGCACGTCACCGAGAAAATGTGAGAAGGCCACGAAGTTGATATTCACCGCCAGCAGCATCAGTTCGATGCACATCAACAGCAGCAGCACGTTCTTGCGGTTCAGGAAGATCCCCGCCACGCTCACCGAGAACAGAATGGCGGCCACGATGAGGTAATCGGACAATGCGATCATCAGGCCTTCTCCTCCGCCTTCATCTTGATCACCCGCAGCCGCTCACTGGCACGGACACGGACCTGCTGGCCCGGATCGAGGTACTTGGTATCCGGCCGGCGGCGCAGGGTCAGGCTGATTGCCGCCACGATACCCACCAGCAGGATGGCCCCCGCGATCTCGAAGGCATAGATGTGTTGGGTGAACAGGGCCATGCCCAGCTCGGCGGTGTTGTTGTAGTCGGCTGGCTTGAGTGCGGGCGCGGCATAGCGCTCCAGGCCGAAGCGTTCGGGACTCAGCACCATGACCAGTTCCGCCACCATCAGAATGGCCACCACCAATGCCACCGGCAGGTTGCGCACGAAGCCCGCCCGCAGTTCGGCGATATTGATGTCGAGCATCATCACCACGAACAGGAACAGCACCATCACGGCCCCGACATAGACGAGCACCAGTGCCAGCGCCAGAAACTCGGACTCCGCCAACATCCACAGGCCGGCGCTATTGAAGAACGCCAGCACCAGAAACAGCACCGAATGCACCGGGTTCTTGCGGGTGATCACCATGATCGCGGCACCGATGAGGAAGACCGCGAACAGGTAGAAAAGAAATTTCTCGAAGCTCATGTCCTGGCCACTCCTAGCGCACCGCTGCCTGGGCCGCCCGGTCGGCCGCCAGCTGTTGTTCGTATTTGTCGCCGATGGCCAGCAACTTTTCCTTGGTCATGATCTGCTCGCCCCTTTTCTCGAAGTGGTACTCATAGACCCGCGTTTCCACGATCGAGTCGACGGGGCAGGATTCCTCGCAGAAACCACAGAAGATGCACTTGAACAGATCGATGTCGTAACGGGTGGTCCGCCGCGAGCCGTCTTCCCGCGGCTCCGCCTCGATGGTGATCGCCAACGCCGGGCAGACCGCCTCGCACAGCTTGCAGGCGATGCAGCGCTCTTCTCCATTGGGGTAACGGCGCAAGGCGTGCAGGCCGCGGAAACGCGGTGATACCGGCGCCTTCTCCTCGGGATATTCGAGGGTGAAGGGCTTGGTCAGCATATAGCGCCCGGTCAGGCTCAGCCCCTTGAAGAGTTCAAACAGGAAGAGGCTGCGAATGTAGTCGACGACGCGTTTCATCGGTTGATCTCTCCTCCTGTCAACTGAACCACCACGGTGTGTGCTGGACCTTCATCACGCTGACGACCACGATCCAGACGATGGTGATGGGCAGAAAGACCTTCCAGCCCAGGCGCATGATCTGGTCATAGCGGTAGCGCGGGAAGGTGGCGCGGAACCAGAGGAACAAAAACATGAAGACGAAGGTCTTGAGCAGCAGCCAGACGATGCCCGGCACCCAGGCGAACCAGGACTCGATAGCCGTGCCCTGGAAGGGCGAGAGCCAGCCGCCGAGAAACATCAGCGAGGTGAGCCCGGAGATAAGGATCATGTTGGCGTATTCGGCAAGGAAGAACACCGCGAAGGTCATTCCCGAATACTCCACGTGGAAGCCGGCCACGATCTCCGATTCACCCTCGGCCACATCGAAGGGCGCGCGGTTGGTCTCGGCGACCCCGGAGACGAAGTAGATCACGAACAGCGGCAACAGCGGCAACCAGTACCAGTGCAGCAGACCCCCTTCCTGGGCCAGCACGATCTCGCGCAGATTCAGACTCCCCGCGGCGACCAGCACCCCCACCAGGGCGAAGCCCATGGCGATCTCGTAGGCCACGATCTGCGCCGCCGAGCGCATGGCGCCCAGCAGGGAATATTTCGAGTTGGAGGCCCAGCCCGCGACGATGACCCCGTAGACCCCGAGTGAGGTCAGCGCCAGCACATAGAGCAGGCCGGCGTTGACGTCGGCCAACACCCATTCCGCATCGAAGGGAAACACCGCCCAGGCCGCCAGTGCCGGACCGATCGACAGCATGGGCGCGATCACGAACAGCAGCTTGTTGGCGCCGGTGGGGATGATGATCTCCTTGAACATCAGCTTGACCGCATCGGCGATGGGCTGACCCAGGCCGAGCAGGCGGTGGCCGAAGAAGCCGACGCGGTTGGGCCCCATGCGCACCTGCATATGGCCGATCACCTTGCGCTCGGCATAGGTGTAATAGGCCACCATCAGCATCAGCGGCACCATGATGACCACGATCTTGAGCAGGATCTGCACCACCACCGGCAGGGCGTTCCACAGTTCGATCAGTCCGTCCATCAGGCCTTCTCCACGCCGACTTCGGCAAAACCGCAGCCCAGACCCGCGGCCTCCGGCACGCCCACCGGCAACCAGACGCACCGATCCGCCACGCAGTCATCGATCTTCACCGGCAGCTCCACCGAGGCCTCGCCCTGGGTGAGGCGGACCTTGTCCCCGTCGGCCAGTGAGAGGTCGGCCGCCAGCCTCTCGTTGAGGCGCAGGCAACCGTCCCAGGCATCCGGGGTGGCCTGCAACGGGGCCGAGCGGCGCGTGAGGGCATCCACGGAATAGAGCGGCACGCCGCCGATCCGCTGGATACCTTCGGGCTGGAAGCGGACCTCCAGGGCACCCCCGGTTCCCAGACGGTTGTCCGGCCGGATCTCGCCACGGGCCGCAAGCAGGGCGTCACGCACCTCGCCGCTGTCCGCCTGCTCGAATCCCTCCAGGTCCACCAGGTTGCCCAGCACCCGAAGCACCTTCCAGGCCGGGCGCGCGTCTCCCGGCGGCGGCATGGCACCGGCGAAGGACTGCACATCGCCCTGCAGATTGACATAGCTGCCCGAGGTCTCGGCGAAGGCCGCTATGGGCAGGATCACATCGGCACCGCGCTCCAGTGCCGACGACAGGTGGGTCGCCAGGGCCACCACCTGCGCCGCCTCGACCGCGCGGCCCGCCGCAGCCGGCTCGGCGAAGTCGAATTCGGGCTCGGCACCCAGGATCAGCAGGGTGTCACAGCCGCCTTCCAGCATCGCCCGGGTATTGGCGCCCTTCGCCTCACCCCCGTCAGCCCGCCGATGGGGCACCGCGCCAGCCAGCCAGGCGCCGGTATCGTTGGCCCCGAAACCGACCGTGCCCCAGTCGAGCCCCGCCGCCTCCGCGATGTTCGCGGCCAGGCGGCGCAGCAGGGAGAAGTCGGGGTGCATCATCGCCAGGGTGCCCAGCATCACACTGCCCCGCCCCGCCCCGCGCAGGATCTCGGCCGCCGCCTGGTGGGCCTGGTCGGGCGTCACTTCCACTCCCTCGGTCGGGGCGCCGAGCGCCGCCGCCACGCCGGCGAGTTCCGTCACCATCTCGGCGGGCGTGCAGACCACGTCCACCTCGAGTGGATAGTTGACGTCGAAGTCGACCGGGTTGATCGAGAGCACCGCTCCGCCGTTCTTCCAGGACTCGCGCACCCGGTGGTTGAGCAACGGCTGGTCCTTGCGCAGCCAGCTTCCGACCAGGAGGGTCGCTTCGTTGGCCGCGATATCCGCAAAACGCCGCCCAAGCCAGGGCAAGGGCGGATCGATGGCGTCATCGCGGAAATCGCACTGGCGCAGGCGATGATCGATGTTGTCACTGCCCAGGCCGCGGGTCAGCTGCGCCGCCAGGTACATCTCTTCCAGTGTCGCGCTGGGCGAGACCAGGGTGCCCAGGCGCTCCGCCGCAGTACCCTTGAGCAGCCTCGCCGCCGTCTCCAGGGCCTCGTCCCACTCGGCGGGACGCAGCTTGCCGTTCTCCCGCAGCATCGGGGTGGTGAGCCGGTCCCCGGCATAGAGCCCTTCGTAGGAGAAGCGATCCCGGTCCGAAAGCCAGGTCTGGTTGACCCCCTCGTTCTCCTTCGGCACCACCCGCATCAGGCGGTTGCGGCGCAGGTGGAGATGCACGTTGCTGCCCACCCCGTCGTGGGGAGCGATGCTGTCACGCTGAACCAGCTCCCAGGCGCGCGCCTTGAAGCGGAAGGGCTTGGATGTGAGGGCCCCCACCGGGCACAGATCGATGATGTTGCCCGACAACTCCGAGCCGATGCTGTGTTCCACGAAGACGCCGATGCGCATGTGTTCGCCGCGGCCGGTCGCCCCCAGCTCGCGCAATCCGGCGATCTCGCCGCCGAAGCGCACACAGCGGGTGCAATGGATGCAACGGGTCATGTCGGTGGCCACCAGAGGGCCGATATCCTCGTCGCGCACCACCCGCTTGCTCTCGCTGTAGCGCGAGACATCGCCGCCGAACCCCATGGCGACATCCTGCAGCTCGCATTCACCGCCTTGGTCACAGATCGGGCAGTCCAGCGGATGGTTGATGAGCAGGAACTCCATGGTCCCCTTCTGGGCGGCGCGGGCCAGCGGCGAGCGGGTGAAAACCTTCATCCCGTCGGTACAGGGCGTGGCGCAGGCCGGCAACGGCTTGGGCGCCTTCTCCACCTCCACCAGGCACATCCGGCAGTTCGCCGCCACCGAGAGGTGCTTGTGATAGCAGAAGCGCGGCACCGTGATGCCGGCGGCATCGGTGACTTCGATCAGCATCTGCCCCGGCCGGGCCTTGAGCTGCCGGCCGTCCACCTCGATTGTGATCATTTCGTCACTCATGCCGCTCACACCATGCACTTTTTATGGTCGATGTGGTATTGGAACTCGTCTCGGAAATGCTTGACGAAGCTCGCCACCGGCATGGCCGCGGCATCCCCCAACGCGCAGATGGTCCGACCCATGATCTTGTTGGCCACATCGTCCAGCAGGTCCAGATCCTCGGGGCGGCCTTGGCCGGTTTCGATGCGGTGCACCACCCGGTGCATCCAGCCGGTGCCCTCCCGGCAGGGTGTGCACTGACCGCAGGACTCCTCGTAATAGAAGTAGGAGATGCGGTCGAGCACCTTGACCATGCAATTGGAATCGTCCATCACGATCACCGCGCCCGAACCCAACATGGACCCGGCCTGCTGAATGCTGTCGTAGTCCATGGTCAGGTCCATCATGACCTCGCCGGGCAACACCGGCGCGGAGGAACCGCCGGGGATCACGGCCTTGAGCTTGTGCCCCTCGCGCACCCCGCCGGCCATCTCCAGCAATTCGGCGAAGGGCGTGCCCATGGGCACCTCGTAGTTGCCGGGGCGGTTGACGTTGCCCGAGACCGAGAACAACTTGCAGCCGCCGGAGTTCTCGACCCCCAGCTCGCGGAACCAGTCCGGTCCCTGGCGGATGATGTCCGGAACCGAGGCCAGGGTTTCGGTGTTGTTGATCACGGTCGGCCGGCCGTAGAGGCCGAACATCGCCGGGAAGGGCGGTTTGAAGCGGGGCTGTCCCTTCTTGCCCTCGATCGACTCGAGCAGGGCCGTTTCCTCACCGCAGATATAGGCGCCGGCGCCCAGATGGGTATGGATGTCGTAGCTGAAACCCGAGCCCAGGATGTTTTCGCCGAGGAAGCCCGCCTCGCGTGCCTCGGCCAGTGCCGCCTCGAAGCGCTCGTAGGGTTCCCAGAACTCGCCGCGGATGTAGTTGTAGCCGGCGGTGGCGCCGATGGCATAGCCCGCGATGATCATGCCTTCGATCAGCGCGTGCGGGTTGTAGCGCAGGATGTCACGGTCCTTGAAGGTGCCCGGCTCCCCCTCGTCCGAATTGCACACGATGTACTTGTCGCCGGGCGCCGCGCGGTTGATGAAGCTCCACTTGAGCCCGGTGGGGAAGCCGGCGCCACCACGACCCCGCAACCCGGAGCGCTTGACCATCTCGATGATGTCGTCCTGGGGGATCTTCTCCGAGAGGATCTTCTTGAGCGCCTCATAGCCGCCCTCGCTGACATAGGTCTCGAGGCGCCAGGGACGGTCCTTGTGGAGGGTCCTGAAGCAGACTTCGTTGGCCATGGGTTACTCCAGACCGTCCAGGATCTGATCCACCAGCTCGGGGGTCAGATTCTCGTAATAGGTGGTGCCGATCTGCATCATGGGCGCGCCGCCGCAGGCGCCAAGGCACTCCACCTCCTTGAGGCTGAAGCGGCCATCCTCGGTCACTTCGCCGAAGCCGATGCCGAGCCGCGAGCGCAGATGCTCATAGATGTTGTCGGAGCCGTTGATCATGCACGAGACATTGGTGCACAGACAGATCTTGTGACGCCCCACCGGTTTGAGTTCATACATGGAATAGAAGGTCGCCACCTCGTAGACCGCGATCGGCGGCATATCGAGGTAGTCGGCCACCTGGTCCATCAGCTCGGTGGTCAGATGCCCGCCGTTGGCGTCCTGAACGATCCGCAAGGCGGCCATGCAGGCCGACTGCTTCCACTCCTCCGGGTACTTGGCGATCCACCGGTCGATTTCCGCGCGGATCTCGGGAGTGAACAGCTCGTGCTTGTCCTCGCAACGATGCACCGGTTGCATCGGTTCGCTGCGCATGCTCATCGGTCGATCTCCCCGAATACGATGTCCATGGTGCCGATGATGGCGACCACATCCGCCAGCATGTGACCGCGCGCCATCTCGTCCATGGCCGAAAGATGGGCGAAACCGGGCGCCCTCACCTTCAGCCGATAGGGCTTGTTGGCACCATCGGAGATCAGATACACGCCGAACTCGCCCTTGGGCGCCTCCACCGCCGCATAGACCTCGCCCTCCGGCGGGCAGAAGCCCTCGGTGAACAGTTTGAAGTGATGGATCAGGGCCTCCATGCTCTGCTTCATCTCGGCACGCTTCGGCGGGGCGATCTTGTGGTCCTCGATCATCACCGGGCCGGGGTTCTCGCGCAGCCACTGGACGCATTGCTTGATGATGCGTGCGGACTGGCGCAGTTCCTCGACCCGCACCAGATACCGGTCGTAGCAATCCCCATTGGTGCCGACCGGGATGTCGAAGTCGACCTTGTCGTAGGCCGCGTAGGGCTGTTTCTTGCGCAGGTCCCAGGCGATGCCCGAGCCACGCAGCATGGGGCCGGTGAAGCCCAGTTGACGTGCCCGCTCGGGGCTGACCACGCCGATGCCCACCGTGCGCTGCTTCCAGATCCGGTTGTCGGTGAGCAGGGTCTCGTACTCGTCCACCAGGCCGGGGAAGCGGTCGGCGAAGTCCTCGATGAAATCCAGCAGCGAGCCTTCGCGCGCCCGGTTGCGGATCTTGGCCTCCTTTTCGCTGCAGAAACGGCCGGGCTCGAAACGGGTCATCTGCTCCGGCAGATCGCGATAGACCCCGCCCGGACGATAATAGGTGGCGTGCATCCGCGCCCCGGAAACCGCCTCGTAGCAGTCCATCAGATCCTCGCGCTCGCGGAAGCAATAGAGGAACATGGTCATCGCGCCCACGTCCAGGGCATGGGTCCCCAACCACATCAGATGGTTGAGGATGCGCGTGATCTCGTCGAACATGGTGCGGATGTATTGCGCCCGCGGCGGCGGCTCGATGCCCAACAGTTTCTCGATGGCCCGCACATAGCCGTGCTCGTTGCACATCATCGAGACATAGTCGAGGCGGTCCATGTAGCCGATGGACTGGTTGTAGGGCTTGCTCTCCGCCAGCTTCTCGGTGCCGCGGTGCAGCAGACCGATATGCGGATCGGCCCGCTCGATCACCTCGCCGTCCATCTCCAGCACCAGGCGCAACACGCCATGGGCGGCCGGGTGCTGGGGCCCGAAGTTGAGAGTGTAGTTGCGAATCTCGGCCATGGCTTACTCTTCCGCCTCCGCCTCGGGTTGTTCCGGCTTGCGGCCGTCCTCGTAGCGCAGGTCATGACGGATCACGCGCGGCACCAAGGTCCGCGGCTCGATGCTCACCGGCTCGTAGACCACCCGCTCCTGTTCGGGGTCGTAACGCATCTCCACCTCGCCGATCAGGGGGAAGTCCTTGCGGAAGGGGTGCCCGATGAAGCCGTAGTCGGTCAGAATGCGCCGCAGATCGGGGTGCCCCGCGAAAAGGATGCCAAACAGATCGAAGGCCTCACGCTCGAACCAGTTGGCCGACGCCCAGACGCCGGTGACCGAATCGACCACTGGATTCTCGGCGTCGAGGAACACCTTCACCCGCATCCGCACGTTATGGGTGAGCGACAGCAGGTGATAGATCACGGCAAAGCGATTCTCGGGCCTCGCCTCGGGCCGGATCGACTGCACCCCCCGCTCGAAGCCGACATTGGGGGCGTTGTCGGCGTCCCATTCCGACTGCCCATAGGTGGCATAGTCGACCCCGCACACATCGATACACTGCTCCATCGCGGTTGCCGTACTGGTGCGCAGTAGCTCCATCACCGCCA
>RFHJ01000055.1 GCA_003696905.1 Gammaproteobacteria bacterium
GATGCCAGGGCCGACAGGCAGGCCACGTACACAGGGAAGAGCGTACTGTGGGGATCGGCTCGTTCACACAGGCGCAACACCAGCTCATTGACATAGAAACCACAATAGAGGGCGCGGCCGCGCAGCGCCAGGGGGGCATCGGCGGTTTCACAGCCGGTGAGCACCGGCAGTTGTCCCCGCCCCCGCCAACGGACCAGCAGGGGTTGAAACGGCTGCAACATGGCACGACTGGATGCCTTGGCCGACAGCACCCCCTTGGCCAACACGGCATGGCGTCCCTGACTCGGCGTAATCAATTCGGCAATCAAACTCGATTCCCCATAACGCCTGGTGTGGAGCACATAGGCCGGTTGCAGATCCATGGAAAGGCACCATCAATCGGAATAGCCCAACTGCGCCAGGCTGGCCTCGTCACTCGACCAGCTCTTCTTGACCTTGATCCAGACATCGAGATGGACCCGGGTCTGGAAGAATTCCTCCATGCTGCGCCGGGCAGCACTGGCCGCCTCCTTCATCGCCTGCCCCTGACGACCCAGCAGGATGCCGCGCTGGCTTTCCCGCTCCACCCAGATCACCGCACCGATGCGATAGCGCCCGCCCTCTTCTTCGAAGCGTTCGATCTCCACGGTGACCGCATAGGGCAGCTCCTCGTGGTATCGCCGGATGATCTGCTCGCGCAGCAACTCGGCAGCGAAGAAGCGCTCCGGACGATCGGTCAGCTGATCCTCGGGAAAGATGGACTCCCCCTCCGGCAGGTACTTGAATACCAGCTGCTCGAGTGTCTCCACCTGGGTACCGTCCTTCGCGGATACTGGCACCACCTCGAGAAAATCATGTCGACGACCCAAGTCGGCAAGATAGGGCAGCAACGCCTCCCGCGGATGGATGGTATCGATCTTGTTGACCACCGCAATCGTCCCAACGCCTGCCTGCGAGATCGCCTTCAGTACCAGTTCGTCTTCGCGGTTCCAGACACCGGCCTGTACCACGAAGAGCGCCACGTCGACATCCTGCAGGGTGGCATGTGCCGCCCGGTTGAGATAACGATTCAGCGCCTGCCGCCCACGATCATGAATGCCCGGTGTGTCGATATAGACGATCTGCCCTTCCTTGCGGGTCTGGATACCCAGGATACGGTGACGGGTGGTCTGCGGCTTGTGGGACGTGATGGCGACCTTCTGCCCGATCAGCCGATTGAGCAGGGTCGATTTGCCCACGTTGGGTCGTCCCACGAGCGCCGCATAACCGCTGCGAAAGGATGAATCATTCATTTTCGATGACCGTCAGAAAGGCCTCGGCCGCCTGTTGCTCGGCCTTGCGTCGGCTACGCCCCTTTCCTTCAGTGGCGATTCCCAGACTGTCGACACGGCAACTCACGGTGAATTCCTGCGCGTGTTGATCCCCTTCGATGCGCTCCACCTCGTAACGGGGCAACGGCAGACGGCGTGCCTGCAGCAGTTCCTGCAAGCGCGTCTTTGGATCCTTCTGCTGCAGGGTGGCGTGTGCCTCCTCGAGCCGCTTTCCCAGGAGACGCCTCACCAGGGCGCGTGCCGCCTCCATACCACCATCGAGATAGACGGCCGCAATGATCGCCTCCACTGCGTCGGCCAGGATGGAGTCGCGATTCTGCCCTCCACTTCGCAGTTCACCGGGACCAAGCCTGAGGATGTCACCGAGCTGAAGTTCCCTTGCCACCTCAGCCAGGGTTTCCCGTTTGACCAGGTGAGCGCGCATGCGACTGAGTTGCCCCTCGTCACCGGAGGCCACATGACGAAACAGCCAGTCAGCCGTTTCACACCCGAGAATGGCGTCACCGAGAAACTCCAGGCGCTCATTGTGATCCGGGCCGGCGCTGCGGTGGGTAAGTGCCCGCAACAGCAGTGCGGTATCGGAGAAGTGATAGCCGAGTCGCCGTTGCAGGCGTTCCATCATTGCGGAAGCGGTACCGAATGGGAAAAGCTCATCACCAGGCTCACATTGCCGACGACCGGTTTGCGCACCTCGTATTCCACCCGAATCTGACGGCCCTGACGGCTCTTCTCGATATGGATGTCTTCGCGTTTGAAATCGTAGACACCATTGATCCGAAAACGCTTCAGAAGACTCCGCTTGAGCTGCCGTTTGGACATGTCTCGGCTCGACCGGTCCTGGGCCACATTGTGCAGTACGTCACGAATCGCAAAGTACTCCAGATAGACCGGCACCATCTTTATGCCGATCAGCACAAAGAAGACACCGATCGCCAGAACAAAGATCCAGGAGATGAAGGTGAGCCCTTCCTGACGATGTGACGGCAAACGCTTTTGGGACATTTTATCGGTCTCGCATGGCCTCGGTATCCCTGATTCTTTCCCGTTTCAGGAGCAGAATCAATGCACCAGATTGCCAATTCGGTCCCACGCAATGAAACCGGGACGTTCCCAATCGAGACTGAACCAGATCATGAAGGCCTTGCCCACCAGATTTTCCTCTGGCACGAATCCCCAGCAGCGCCCGTCGTTGGAGTCATCCCGATTGTCGCCCATCATCAGGTAGTGCCCTTCCGGCACCACGATTTCGCGATACCCCATGAAGGTGCAACCGGGGTTGAAATCGGGCGCCAAGGGGTTGATGAGCACCGAATGCTTCACCCCTTCAAGATCCTCGATGTATTCCACCGATCCGGCAGCGCGCGCGCCCGATCCTACCGGTTCATAGGGTCCCACGGGGGTCAGCTTCTGCGGCTTGCCATTGATGTAGAGCGTCTTGTTCTCGTAACGAATATGGTCTCCCGGCAATCCGATGAGGCGCTTGATGTAATCGAACTTTGGGTTCACCGGATAACGGAATACCACCACATCGCCACGGTGCGGTTCATCGACCTCCATGAACTTGGTCTTGGTCACCGGCATGCGCAGACCATAGGTGAACTTGTTGACCAGGATGAAATCGCCCACCAATAGTGTCGGCATCATCGAGCCGGAGGGGATGCGGAAGGGCTCGGCGACAAAGGCCCGAAGCAACAGGACCACGAGAAAAATGGGAAAGAAGGAGCGTGCGTATTCCGCATAGCTGGGCAAATCCTCGCGTTTCTGCTTGCCCTTGACCAGGCGGTAGACCAGCCAGACCACACCGCTCACCAGTGCCCCGACCGCCAACGCCTGCTCGATACCGAACTGCAGGATGATCCAGACCAGTGCCCCAAAAAAACCAAAGAGAATCAATGTATCCATGATTGTCGTCCCGGCCCTGAGGCCCCGTTATTTGTTGTCCTTGCCGACATGGAGCACCGCGAGAAACGCCTCTTGGGGAATCTCGACCCTGCCCACCTGTTTCATGCGTTTCTTGCCCGCCTTCTGTTTTTCCAACAGCTTGCGCTTGCGGGTGACATCGCCCCCATAGCATTTGGCGGTCACGTTCTTGCGCAAGGCCTTCACTGTGGAGCGGGCAATGATCTTGCTGCCGATCGCGGCCTGGATGGCAACCTCGAACATCTGCCTCGGGATGATCTCCTTCATCTTCTCCGTCAACTCCCGGCCCCGGGTTTCGGCATTGTCACGATGCACGATCAACGACAGGGCATCGACCTTTTCCCCATTGATGAGGATGTCGAGCTTGACCAGGTTGGCCGCCTGAAAACGCTTGAACTCGTATTCGAAGGAGGCGTAGCCCCGACTCACCGACTTGAGGCGATCGAAGAAATCGAGCACTACCTCGTTCATCGGCAGCTCATAGGTCAGCTGCACCTGGCCACCGACATACTGCATGTTCTTCTGCACGCCACGCTTCTCGATGCACAGGTTGATCACATTGCCGAGATGGTCCTGCGGCACCAGGATGTGTGCCTCGATGATCGGTTCGCGAATCTCGTCGATGCGCGCCGGATCAGGAAGGTCCGACGGATTGTCGATCTGAATCACCTCGCCGTCGCTCAACGCCACCTCATAGACGACAGTGGGCGCCGTGGTGATCAGGTCGAGGTCGTATTCCCGTTCCAGGCGTTCCTGCACGATCTCCATGTGCAGCATGCCCAGGAAGCCACAACGGAATCCGAAGCCCAGGGCCTGGGAGGTCTCGGGCTCGAAGTGCAGCGCGGCATCATTGAGTTTGAGCTTCTGCAATGCCTCGCGGAAGGCCTCGTAATCGTCCGAGCTGACCGGATAGAGGCCGGCGAACACGCGAGGACGCATCTCCTGGAAACCCGGGAGCGGCTCGCTGGCCGGACGATCGGCCAAGGTGATGGTATCGCCCACCGGCGCGCCATCGATCTCCTTGATACCGGCGATCACGAAGCCCACCTCACCCGTGGAGAGTACCTTGCGCTCTTCCCGCTTGGGCGTGAAGACGCCGACCTTCTCCACCTGATAGGTGCGCCCGGTGGACATGATGGCCATCTTGTTCTTGGGCCTTATCTCCCCGTTCACTACGCGAATCAGCGAGATCACACCCACATAGGGATCGAACCATGAATCGATGATCAACGCCTGCAGCGGCGCTTCGCGATCACCCTCCGGTGGCGGGATGTGCTCGACCAGGGCCTCGAGCAGATCCTCGATGCCTTCACCGGTCTTGGCACTCACCCGCAGGGCATCCTGCGCCTCGAGACCGATGATCTCTTCGATTTCCTGGATCACCCGCTCCGGATCGGCCGAAGGGAGATCGATCTTGTTCAGCACCGGCAACACTTCCAGGCCCTGCTCTATCGCGGTGTAGCAATTGGCCACGCTCTGCGCCTCGACACCCTGGGCCGCATCGACGACCAGCAAGGCCCCTTCACAGGCGGCAAGAGAGCGGGATACCTCGTAGGAGAAGTCCACATGCCCCGGCGTATCGATGAAGTTCAGCCGGTAGGTCTCCCCGTTGCGGGCCTTGTAATCGAGGGTGACCGACTGGGCCTTGATGGTGATGCCCCGCTCCCGCTCCAGGTCCATGGAATCGAGCACCTGTGCCTCCATCTCCCGCTCCGTCAATCCGCCACAGACCTGGATGAAACGATCGGCGATGGTGGACTTGCCGTGATCGATATGCGCGATGATCGAGAAATTGCGGATATGACTGAGATCGGCCATGGGGGCGTGGAGTGCCTGCTGTAGAAATCCGTGGAGCGCGGCGTGGCCGGCCTTGCCAGACGGGTAAGAAGGGCGCCGTGCAGCGGGCGCTGCGGCCGCCAGCGCGAAGGCGGGGATTATAACGGAATCGCAGGAGGACCGAAACGCGGAATCAGTGCCTCGGGTACCAGATGGAATTCACACAGCACCTCGCCTCGCTGCACCAGTACGGGCACCCGATGGCCGTAAACACTACGCCATTCGTCACACGTGTCCACATCGCGCCACTCCATGCGTGCGAACTGGTCGGGCCAACCGCGGAAAAGCGCGGCTGCCATCTCCTCACAGAGATGACAGCCGTCTCGATAGTAGAATTCGACCCTGTCGGCCACTCGCGGCTCAGCCGCCGAGTCGAATCGCCACGAACAGCGGTTGCCCCTCTCGCAGAATGAGGGCAGCGACGGTGCCGCTGGCGTTCTCCACCAGGCTACGCAGGTGTGCGGCATTCTTCACCCGCTGCCGGTCGAAGGTCTTGATGATGTCGCCCTGGCGCATTCCTGCCTCCTGGGCCGGGCCTTGAGGCTCCACCCGCACCACGAGCGCCCCCCCGCTGGCCAGTTTGGACTTCTTGCGTGCCTCGGGCGTCAGATCGGTAACCACCGCACCCAGTTTGTCCACCAGACCGGGATTCTTCTGCGGTGCGGGCTGACTCACCATTGCGTCCTCGGGCAGCTGCGCAATGCGCACTTCGAGGGTCATATGCTTCCCATCACGGATCACCTCCAGCTCCGCGTCCTGGTCGACGGGGCTCGCCCCCACCAGCGGGGGCAATTCACTGGAGCGATCGATGTGCTTGCCATTGAAGCGGACGATGATGTCCCCCGGCTGCAACCCGGCCGCTTCTGCCGGCGTATTGGGCATCACCTGGGTGACCAGGGCACCCTCTGGCCGTTGCAGGCCAAAGGACTCGGCCAGGTTACGGTCCACATCCTGGATCAACACGCCCAGGTAGCCCCGCGCCACGTGTCCGGTCTTGCGCAGCTGGTCTGCCACGTTCATCGCCAGTTCGATGGGAATAGCAAAGGAAAGTCCCATGAAGCCACCGGTGCGGCTGTAGATCTGAGAATTGATCCCTACCACCTCGCCATCCATGTTGAACAGCGGCCCCCCGGAATTGCCTGGATTGATGGCCACATCGGTCTGAATGAAGGGAACATAGTTCTCACTCGGCAGGCTACGCCCCTTGGCACTCACGATCCCGGCGGTGACACTGTGATCGAAGCCGAAGGGCGAGCCGATGGCGAGCACCCATTCACCCACTTCCAACTCGCTGCTCTTGCCAATCTTTACGGTCGGCAGGTCGGTCGCATCGATCTTGATCAATGCCACGTCACTGGCCTTGTCGCTGCCAATGACCTTGGCATCGAACACACGCCGGTCACTCAGGCGCACCTCCACCGTGTCCGCACCATCGACCACGTGGTGGTTGGTCAGGATGTAGCCGTCCTTGGAGATGATGAAACCCGAGCCCAGTGATTGGCTCTCCGGCTGCGGGATATTCGGCAGCTGATCGAAGAAACGCTTGAAGAGGTCGTTGAAGGGGCTGTCTTCCGGCAGATCGGGCAGTTTGAACTGGTGCGGGATCCGCAGCTTGCCCGGCTTGGCCTCGTGGTGGCTGCTGATGTTGACCACTGCGGGGCTGTTCTCCCGCGCCAGGTCGGTGAAATCGGGCAGGGAGCCAGCCCAGGTCTGTACCGTGAGCAGCCAGCCGACGAAGATCGCCGGAAGGATCGAGCGTTTGGTCTTGATCATGATGTCGTTCCTGCTTGTGATTCGTTGCATCAAATAAGGACTGCTTCAGGCGTGCAGCCCCAGATCCCGGATGGCGACGGCCGTCGCAGAAGGGTCGATACGCAGGATGCGAACATTTTCCGAGACACGAGCTGCATTCCTGCGCGCGCGATGGCCCATCCAGGCAAAGGAGGTACTCAGCCCAAGTAGACTGCCGAGGATGGCACCGAGTTCCGTTGTGCCCATTTCGAGCACCGCTCTCGCCAGGGCATCACCACCGAGTGCTCCCAGCAGCAAGCCCGCCAGCGGCGCGGCATAGATCAGCCAGGTATTGTGGTACAGATAGCCCTCGTCGATACCGATCACCACGCGCTCGCCCGGCAAGGGACGGCGATGCAGGTGCCCGATGGGCAGATCGAGCAGTTGCCGACTGCGGGTGGGAAAGAGCTGCGCTACCACACCGGTTCCGCATCCGCTCTTCGCCGAGCAGCCGCTGCAACCCGATTGACGTTCGGTCTGCACTTTGGCCCGATCGCCCTCGACCGCCACCACCCTGGCATGCTGCTCGATCATCTCGGCTCCGCTGCCTCCGCAATCTTGGTCAGTGTCGCTCGAGGCACCTCACCAACCACCACCATCTGGTGGCCGTAACGAACGGTCCCGTAGGCCTCGGTGGCGCCGATGCGCGAATAGCCGTTGAGCAGCCGCTCATCGTCCGGCTCCACATAGAGCGAAATGGAGGCGAGCCCATCGGTGAACACATAGTGGCGCGACCCGTCATCGGCCGGCTGTTCGGTCACCAGTCGAAATCCTGGCGGCAGGCCGCGAAACTGCCAGCCAGGCTGCGGCAGCATGCTCACACGCGCCGCTGTCGGGGGAACCCGGGTCAATGCCAACGCCGACAGATCCTTTTCGATCGGCGTGATATCACGCCCCACCTTGAGGTCGACGAACAGTGTCTGGGAACGGATATTGCCTTCATGGTCGAGCAGTATCGATCGCAGTGGCAAGGCGGTGGTCGCATCGAGGTCGAACCGATAACCGAAACGGAAGCGATCCCTCGGGCGCACCTCGAGGCGCAACGCGGCCCGCCCGGCGGTACGACGCTCCGCATCGTCCAGAATCAATTCGTAGTGTTCAGCGATGCGCTTCAGTTCATCGTGCAAGTCGTTGCGGATGCCGGACCGATTGCCAATCACACTGATGTTGCGGCTCCGCGGTTCCAGACAGGCAACCCCCTGTTCCCCCCGAATGATCTGTTTCGGTTCACCGTCCAGCGCCACCAGTCGTTCCAGTTCGTGGCCATCCTTCATGCGATGCACCACGTAAAGCCCATCCAGCCGATCACCGACCTGATAGACGAATCGCCCCTCATAATCGAGTTGATGCACTGCCTGGCGCATCTTCGCCAGCCACTCGAGGGCGGCAGATTGCGCCAGGGCCGTACCAGTGAACCACAGCAGGGTCAGGGCCAGAAGTGCGTGCACCGCCCCGCTGGTGAACACCTGCAACCGCAAAGGACGCGAAGGAACACAAAGCGCAGAAGGACGACGGCAGATCGACAGGATGCTTTTTCCCCTCCGTTGGGGAGCCGGCTTGCGGAGGCTGACATTGCGTGGAGCGGAACCCGCCGTCGGGCGCCAGCAGCGCCGGGTTTCGCAAGACTCGACCCTATCGACCGGCTTCTCCACGATCGAGCGGACGAGCCGCCCCCCATGGGGACTAACGAGAGGCATCGGGCGCGCTGACGAAGCTGACATAGGCACTCGGTTGCTGGGTGGCGATATGCCCGGCGACCTCATTGTGCTGCAGCAGATAGCGATTCAGCCTCTCACGCATCCCCGGTTTGAGCACCCGCCAATGTCCTGCCTCGGCGACCGTGCCCGAAGGCCGGATGACCACAGGATGGGGATTGGCCTGCAGCGCCACGGTACGCAATCCATCGACCGGGACACTCATGCGCGGTGTAAAGGCAAAGGTCTCGGTCTGGGGTAGGGTGCTCGGCTTGTGTCCTCCGATGATCTGCGGTGCAATCGCTACCGCCATTGCCGCAACGCCCGCCGCCAATGCCGCCCCCAGGGCGAGGCGGGGCAAACGCAGGCCATCACGCCACTGACGCGGGGCCAGAATCGTGGGCTCGTTTTCCAATGCGGCGCTCACACGGGCCGCAATGTCGCTGGCATCGACCATCTGGCCCCGGTCACTACCGAGAAACGCGGAGATCTGTGCAAAACGCCCAAACCGTGCGCGTGCAGCACGGTCTGTTTCCAAGTGCACGACCAGCCGATTCAATTCGCGTTCGCTCAGCTCGCCATCGAGAAGAGACGAGAGCTGCTCGTCCATTGCCTCTTCGACCGAGTTGTCTCTTGTTCTCATCGCTTTCATGCACCCAGCAAAGGTTTCAGTTTCTTGTCGATGGCCTCCCGCGCGCGAAAGATGCGCGAGCGTACCGTCCCGATAGGGCAGTCCATTGCCTGGGCGATCTCCTCGTAACTGAGGCCCTCCAGCTCACGGAGGGTAATCGCCGTGCGCAGCTCGTCCGGCAATTCCTCGACCGCCTGCTTGATCGTGCGGGCGATCTCGTCCTGCATTGCCAGCCGCTCCGGGGTATCCTGTTCCTTCAATCGGGTCCCCGTATCCATCTGTTCGGCCGTTTCCGCCTCGATATCGTCCTGTGGCGGGCGGCGAGCCTGGGCCGCCAGATGATTCTTTGCGGTGTTTATCGCCACCCGGTAGAGCCAGGTGTAGAAGGCACTGTCGCCACGAAACTTCGGCAAGGCGCGATACGCCTTGATAAATGCCTCCTGAGTCACGTCCAGCACCTCGGACGGGTCACGAATGTAACGACTGATCAGATTCGCCACTTTCTGCTGATACTTCAGCACCAACAGATCGAAGGCCTTCTTGTCGCCCTTCTGGACCCGCTCGACCAAAACCTGGTCGGCATCCCTGTCCGAGGTCATGGAACACGCCGTGCAGGGTCGGTGCCCCGCCTCCATACCCTGTGGACAAGCGGCAACGACGTGAGTTCACGCCACCGCAAACAAAAAATCGTGAGATTTCCACCTGTTGCTCGAGTCGTCGACATGGCGCGCATGATACTGCTTTGCCCAGGGCACTGCACGGGGGTGTGGCCGTGGGCAAGGAATGCCGGCTACACTCCCCCTTCCAAATACCTTGGGGTCCCGGCGTGCAATGAGCGATACCCTTTCAGACACTGACGTCCTCATCATCGGGAGCGGCGCTGCCGGCCTCGGCCTCGCCTTGCGACTGCCCGAATCGGTGCGTTGCACCATTGTCTCCAAACGGGATCTGCAGGAAGGCAACACCCTCTATGCCCAGGGCGGTATCTCGGCGGTACTGGACTCGGCGGACTCCCTCGAATCCCACGTGGCCGACACCCTGAATGCCGGAGCCGGTCTGTGTGACGAGGCGGTCGTGCGTACCGTGGTCGAACGGGGCCCAGCCGCTATCCGCTGGCTTGCCGAACAAGGCGTGGCGTTCACCCAGACCCCTCCCACCGGCGATTCACAGTTCCATCTCACCCGCGAGGGCGGTCACAGCCACCGGCGGGTCGTACATGCCGCCGATGCCACCGGTCGCGCGGTGGAGACAACACTGGTGGAGCGCGTCCGCCAGCGGCCCAATGTGACCGTGCTGGAATACCACATCGCGGTAGATCTGACCCGCACCGGCGGGCGGGGTGCACCCCGGCGCTGCACCGGGGCCTACCTCCTCGACCTCAGGCGCGACCGGGTGGTGGCCGCGCCCGCGCGATGCGTGGTGCTGGCCACCGGGGGTGCCGCCAAGGTCTATCTCTATACCAGCAATCCGGATGTCGCCACCGGCGACGGCATCGCCATGGCCTGGCGTGCCGGCTGCCGCATCGCCAACATGGAGTTCATCCAGTTCCATCCCACCTGCCTCTATCACCCCAAGGCCAAGTCCTTCCTCATCAGCGAGGCGGTCCGTGGCGAGGGGGGACGCCTGCTGCTACCGGATGGCACCCGTTTCATGCCGAAGTTCGACGAGCGGGCCGAGTTGGCACCGCGCGACATCGTGGCCCGCGCCATAGACCACGAGATGAAGCGCCTCGGGGCGGAATGTGTCTACCTCGACATCAGCCACAAGCCGGCGGCCTTCATCGAGGAGCACTTCCCTACCATTCTGGCACGCTGTCTCGAACTGGGTTTCGACATGCGCAAGGAACCCCTGCCGGTGGTGCCGGCAGCCCACTATACGTGCGGCGGTGTCAAGGTGGATCGCAGCGGAGAGACCGACATCCCCGGCCTGTTCGCGATCGGCGAGACGGCCTACACGGGACTCCACGGCGCCAATCGGATGGCCAGCAACTCCTTGCTGGAATGTCTGGTCTACAGCGAACTGGCGGCCGAGCGGATCGTGCAGCGGCTTGCCGAGCCCTGCCCCCTGGAATCGGTTCCTCCCTGGGACGAGAGCCGCGTCACCGATTCCGACGAGGAGGTGGTGGTTTCCCACAACTGGGATGAATTGCGCCGCTTCATGTGGGACTATGTGGGGATCGTGCGCAGCAACAAGCGCCTTGCCCGGGCGCGTCGCCGAGTCGATCTGCTGCGCCGCGAGATCGATGAATACTACGGAAATTTCCGGGTATCCAACGACCTGCTGGAGCTGCGCAACCTGCTCGAGGTGGCCGACCTGATCGTCCAGTCGGCACAGCGCCGGCGCGAGAGCCGCGGATTGCACTACAACATCGATTTTCCGGAGACCGATCCCAATCAGGCGCAACCGACGGTACTCATCCCCGACAACTATGTACCGTCCCCGCGCGGCTGACCCGCTCCCTCGGGTGCCGCCGACCGTGGCAGCCCGCAGAGCAGCAATTGTCGGAGCCTGCGCAGATCTCCCGGCGTGCCCGCATCATCGGCCACCACCAGCGAGTAATGCCTTCCTTCTCCCTTCAGGGCTGCGATCACCAGACGGGGCCCCACCACGATCGGCCGAACCGCGGTGATTGCGGTCGGCCGCTCCCCATTGCAGACACCTTCCCAGCCGATTCCTGGCCGATATCGCAGACCGAAGCGCCCCGCTCCCAAACCAACGGTGCCGCGCCAGACCCACCACAGAGAAAAGACCCAGGCGACCGCAACCACCCACCAACCCGTCCACGAGGCCAGCCGCAAGGCGACGGGCACCACCAGGGCCAGCAGCGCCAGCCAACCGGCTGCCTTGCGTGATGAATGAATCTCCAGCGGTCGCGCGATCCTGCTTCCCTGCACCGCCCTGATCCCTCCTCATGTCTCCGCGGAGAGGCCCTCTCGGCGCCGGAACAGCCGATGGAAGTTCTCGCTGGTGAGCGCAGCGACCGCTTCGACGGACAGCCCCCGCAGTTCTGCCATCTTCTCCGCGACCTGGGCCACGTAACGGGGTTCGTTCGGCTTGCCCCGGAAAGGAACCGGCGCCAGATAGGGAGAATCGGTTTCGATCAGCAGCCGGTCGAGAGGCACGCGC
>RFHJ01000056.1 GCA_003696905.1 Gammaproteobacteria bacterium
AGCACCCTGGCCACCACGAAATCCACCAGCTCGTCGACCGACCCGGGCCGGAAGTAGAAGCCGGGATTGGCCGGCAGTATGGTTGCGCCCGCTCGCGCCAGGGTGAGCATGTTTTCCAGGTGAATCACCGAGAAGGGCGTCTCGCGCACCACCAGAATCAGCGGTCTGCCCTCCTTCAGCACCACATCGGCGGCACGGTCGATGAGATCATCACAGATTCCATTGGCGACCGAGGCCAGGGTACCGGTGGTACAGGGACAGATCACCATCGCCCGCGGTACGCCGCTGCCACTGGCCAGCGGCGCCAGCCACTGTTGCCGGCCGAACACCTCCAGCTGCCCCTCCGGGCAGCCGAAGTGGCGAGTCAGCAGCGTCTGGATCTCGGCACTCCCCGAGGGGAGTCGCAGATCGGTTTCCATGTTGACCACCACCTGCCCGGCCTGGGAGATCATCAACTGCACCCGGCGCCCCGCCGCAAGCAGGCACTCGATCAGACGCAGGCCATACTGCGCGCCCGAGGCCCCGGTGATGGCCACGGCGATCGCCTGGTTCATGCCTCGACCCTCCGGCTCGCCAGCGCGTCCAGAATGCGCTGATGGATCCCCTCGAAGCCGCCATTGCTCATCACCAGCACGGTATCGCCCGGCTGCGCCATTGCCGCCACCCAATCGACGATCGCTTGGGTCTGATCCGCTACCTGCAGCCTGGGACCCAAAGCGCCGAGGACGGCCCGCGCGTCCCAGGCCAGATCCGGCGGCGCATAGACATGCACAGTGTCCGCCATGGCCAGCGACCTGGCCAAGCGATCGGCCATCACCCCCAGGCGCATGGTATTGGAGCGCGGCTCCAGCACGGCATGGATCCGTCCGTCTCCCACCTCTGCGCGCAGGCCCGCCAGGGTGGTCTCGATGGCGGTGGGGTGGTGGGCGAAGTCGTCGATGACCCGGACACCATCGACCTCCCCGCGCAGTTCCATGCGCCGCTTGACATTCTCGAAGCGGTTCAGGGCCTCGACCCCCTGCGAAGGCGGGACGCCCACATGACGGGCGGCGGCCAGGGCCGCCAGGGCATTGGCCATGTTGTGCCGACCGCTCAGTGCCCAGTCGACCCGTCCAACGACCTCACCATCGCAGACCACATCGAAATGGCGGCCGTCGGCGCTGGCACCTGCGGCGTGCCAGGTCGCTTCCAGTTCGGGGTCGAAGTGTTCCACCGGCGTCCAGCAGCCCATGTCGAGCACCTCGTGCAGATTACCGTCGTTCAACGGCATGACGATCAGCCCCTTGCCCGGCACGGTCCTGACCAGGTGATGGAACTGGCGCTGAATCGCCTCCAGATCCTCGAAGATGTCCGCGTGATCGAACTCCAGATTGTTCATCACCAGGGTGCGCGGATGGTAATGGACGAACTTGGAACGCTTGTCGAAGAAGGCGGTGTCATATTCGTCTGCCTCCACCACGAAGAACTCGCTGTCGCCGGCCCGCGCCGAGATGCCGAAGTTGCGCGGCACACCGCCGACGAGAAAACCCGGCGCCATGCCGGCGTATTCCAGTATCCAGGCCAGCATGCTGCTGGTGGTGGTCTTGCCGTGGGTCCCTGCCACCCCCAGCACCCAACGATCGGCCAGGACCTGCTCCGCCAGCCACTGGGGGCCCGAGGTGTAGCGCAGCCCCTCGTCCAGCAGATATTCCACCGCCGGATTACCTCGCGACAGGGCATTGCCCACCACCACCATGTCGGGCGCGGGTTGAAGATGTTCCGGCCGGTAGCCCTCCATCAGGCGAATGCCGGCCGTCTCGAGCTGGGTGCTCATGGGCGGATAGACATTGGCATCCGACCCGGAGACCTCATGGCCCAACTCACGGGCAATCAGGGCGATGCCCCCCATGAAGGTGCCACAGATACCGAGAATATGTATGTGCATCGACGATCGACTCAGTTTGTTTGGGAGACCAGACCCGGCGGCAGCCACTGCGCAATCAGGCCGAGCAGAAACATTGTATAGGCGAAGGCGAGCAGGATACCGAAGGCCAAGGAGATCTCCAGCGCATGCCGCAGAATATGACCCAGTACGGCGAGCCCCCAGAAGAACAGCGTCATGGCCACGGCATCGGCCAGCATCTCAGTCCCTATGAGCGCGGCGAGCGACCGGTAAGCCAGCGCCAGCAAGCCCATCATCACCCCGGCACCCAGCAGTGCAATGTAGGACTGGCGCCAGCGCGCAGCCCGCTCACGCACCTGCAGGGCCGCGAACAGCAGCGCGGCGCTCACCAACAGCTCGATCACCTCGGCGCCCAGCGCGCGCCCCAGCCCACCGAAAATGGCCCTCCCAAGCAGCGCGTTTACCACCAGGTTGAGGCCGATCAACAGCTGCAGCAGGGCCACCGAGGACGGCGCGTCCTGGGGCCCACGACGCAACAGCAACAGCTGCCAGAAATATTCGATCAGTTGGCGCATGACGGATTCACGGCAATCATGCCGAGGAATCTACACGGCTCCGGGATGCTATGCTACGCAACCGTTCGCGCCTGCCGGCGCTACCCGTGACCCACCGCTATCGACTCACCCCCTTGCCAGACACCACACAAGAATCATTGATCGACACCCGCGAGGCCCTCGATGCGCTGTGCACGCAGCTGCGCGGCAGCGAATGGCTGGCAGTGGATACCGAGTTCATCCGCGAGCGCACCTATTACCCCAGACTCTGCCTCATCCAGGTGAGCAATGGCGAGGTGGCGGCCTGCGTCGACCCGATCGTGCTCGGCGAGGATATCCAGCCCCTCCTCGGCCTGCTGTTCGACGGCAGCATCCTCAAGGTCTTCCATGCCGCCCGCCAGGACCTGGAGATCTTCTGGCACGACTGGGGGCGCTTTCCTCTGCCACTGTTCGATACCCAGCCCGCCGCCGCCCTGCTCGGTCACGGCGATCAGATCGGTTATGCCAACCTGGTGAAGCAGGTGCTCGGCATCGACCTGCCCAAGGACCAGTCGCGCACCGACTGGTCGGCACGCCCCCTGAACGCGGATCAGATCCGCTACGCCCTGGACGATGTCGTCTATCTCGGGCGCCTCTACCTCGAGATGCGCGGCCGCCTGTCGGATCGTGAACGCCTGCAATGGCTGGCGGCAGACTTTGCCGAGCTGGCCAACCCTGCCACCTATGAGCCCGAGCCCCGCGAGCTGTGGAAAAAGGTCAAGGGACGACAGCACCTGCGCGGTCGCCAGTTGGCGGTACTGCAGGCCCTGGCGGCATGGCGCGAAAACCAGGCGCGTACACGAAACCTGCCCCGCAAGTGGGTCCTCAAGGACGACGTGATGGTGGAGTTGTGCCGACGCCTGCCGCGCAATCTGGAAGAGCTGGCCAAGGTGCGAGGCGTGGAAGGCGGCCTGGTACGCAAACAGGGCAGGACACTGGTCGACCTCATCCAGCAGGCGGCCTCGCTGCCGAAGGAGCAGTGGCCGGTGGAGAAGCGCCGGCCCGAGCCGCTGACGCCCCAGCAGGAGGCAATGGTCGACTACCTCAGTGCCGCCCTGCGTCTGCTTGCCGCCGAGCACCAGCTCTCGCCCCAGGCCATCGCCACCCACAAGGACCTGCAGAAACTGATACGTGGAGACAGCGACTGTGCCCTGCGCCATGGCTGGCGCAGGGCGCTGGCAGGGGAACCGCTGCAGGCCCTGTGCGAGGGCAGGGCCAGCCTGGACAATGCCGGCGGCCAACTTCGGCTGGTAGAGGGCTCCTGTTCATCCTGATGCCTGTCGCGGAAATCGGGGTGGAAACGGGCATGTGGGCCCGTTTTTGGTGCGGTTTGCGCAGCTCACCACGCCCTGCGATCGGCACTGGCCGTAGGATGCGGTGAGGTACGAACCGTATCGATGAGCGCTGACCGTCGCTCAAAGATCGTCGAAGCCTGCCTTGCGGAACCACTCCCGGGCCTTCTCTTCATCCCGTTCGACCCCATTGCCCTCGCGGTACATCATGCCCAGGGTGGTCATGGCGCCCTGCAGACCCTGCTCGGCTGCCTTCTCGAACCACTCGATGGCCTTCTGTGGGTTCTGCTCCACACACTCGCCCTGCATGTACATGAACCCCAGACCGTGCTGTGCCAGGCCAAGCCCCGCCTCGGCTGCGGCCTTCATGTATTTGAAGGCCAGCAGCTCGTTCTCCACCATCCCCAGCCCGTTCTGCGCCATGATGGCCATGCGATACTGCGCCTCCGGATCGCCCGCCTCGGCCAGCGGCCCCAGCAGGCTGGCCGCAGTGGCGAAGTGCTTCGCCTCGAAGGCGGCGATGCCGCTGCTCAGGTCCATGTCGAGGACCCCACCCTTGTTTTCGTCGTTCATTGTCGTACCCGTTTGTTCGATGAACCAGATAATGCCCGCGAGACCGATGCGGCGGGAGGCTTCGCACATTAGCACCGGGCGCCGCGATGGCCACCGCGTCCTTTCCGGGGTTGTGCGCGATGCGGAATGCACCGGCGTACTGCCTGCCGCCAGGCTCTGGTATTCTGCCGTGATTCCTCTCTTCGCTGTCTTCGACCCGCATGCAGACAAACCTGGCCGACTTCATTCGCGATACCCCGGAAGGCAAGCGGGCCGAACAGATCCTGCGCAACTGCGTGCATTGCGGCTTCTGCACCGCCACCTGTCCCACCTACCAACTGCTGGGCGACGAACTGGACGGGCCGCGGGGCCGCATCTACCAGATCAAGCTGTTTCTCGAAGGCGAAACACCCTCGCCGCACATCCGCGACCACCTGGACCGCTGCCTGGTCTGCCGGTCCTGCGAGACGACCTGTCCTTCCGGGGTGGATTATCACCACCTGCTGGACATCGGTCGCGAGGCCCTCGAGGAGCGGGCGCCCCGCTCCCTGCCCGAACGACTGCTGCGGCGGGCCATGGTGTGGCTGTTCAGCGACCCTCGCCACTTCGCGCCCCTGCTTGGGCTGGCGCGTCTGGTCCGCCCGGCCCTGCCCGCCGCCCTGCGCAACAAGGTCCTGCCTCGCCGGCCACTACCGGCACCGGCGCAGCCCACCCCGGGCGGCAAGGGCCGGCGCATGCTGATGCTCGATGGCTGCGTACAGCCCGCCCTGGCACCACAGATCAACCGGGCACTCTCGCTGCTGCTCGACCGCCTGGGCATCGAGACCCTGGGCGTCCCCCAGGCAGGCTGTTGCGGCGCCTTGCCCCAGCACCTGAGCGATGCGCAACGGGCACGGGAGATAGCGCGCCGCAACATCGATGCATGGCTCCCGGAGCTGGAGGCCGGCGCCGAGGCCCTGGTGGTGACCGCCAGCGGCTGCGGCGCCCACGTCAAAGACTATCCCACGCTGCTTGCCGGGGACCCCGATTATGCAGAGGCCGCGCGGCAGATCGCCGAAAAGGCCCGCGACCCGGTGGAGATCCTGCTGGCGGAAGACCTCCGCAGGCTCCACCTGAAACCCCGCGCCAAGCGCATCGCGGTGCATACGCCCTGCTCACTGCAGCACGGGCTGGGCCTTGGAGGACGCATACAGTCGCTGCTGACCCGGCTGGGATATACCCTGGCGGAGACCACCGAGGATCATCTCTGCTGCGGTTCGGCCGGCACCTATTCGCTTACCCAGCCCGCCATCGCCTCGCGGCTACGCGCCCGCAAGCTACAGGCCCTGCGTATCGATGCACCCGACCTGATCGTGACCGCCAACATCGGCTGCCTGGGCCACCTCCAGGACGAGGGAGGGACCCCCGTGGCGCACTGGCTCAATCTGCTGGCAGAGGATCTGCCACCGTTGCCCGAATCCAGTCCTGCCACTGGGTGAACAGACGGGCATGGGTCGCCGCGATGGCGATCCGCGGACGCAGGCCCAGCTCCTCCATCGGGTGTTCGCGAAAGTCTTCGAACAGACCACCGACACCACCCGCCTCCTGCAGCACCAGGCTGCCGGCGGCATAGTCCCACAACTTCTGCCCGCCGTGCAGATACACCTGCACCCTGGCGGCGGCCAGCCAGCACCAATCCAGCGCCACCGAGCCGAAGCTGCGCTGCGAGTGATAGGGCGCCTCCCGTGCCAGGCGCAGGATGAGTTCCGGCGGCAGACGCTTGAGGTCGACCATGGCCATGGCCTGGCCAAGGGAACGACCCTCGTCATGCAACCGTAGCGACCGGCCATTCAGCCAGGCGCCCCGACCCCGCAGGGCACTGAAGGACTCGTCGCGGATCGGATCGAGCACGATACCCGCCTGCAACTGCCCCTTGGCCAGCAGTGCCAGCGATACCCCGAAGAAGGGTATGCCGGAGGCGAAATTGGAGGTGCCATCCAGGGGGTCGAGCACCCAAAGATGGTCCTCGCATTCCGGTATCAGGCATGTCTGCTGGTCGCGGCTCATCTCCTCGCCCAGCAAGGCCACCTCTGGCCAGCGGCGCGACAATTCCTCCCGCAGGCGCGCCTGCATCGAGAGATCGGCATCGGTCACCAGACTGCCGTCGGCCTTGGTTCTGGCCTCGACGTGTTCGAAGCGCGACAAGAGTTCCTCGCGCGCCGCGACGCGCAAAAGTGCCTCCACTTCTCTAAGGTCTTCGATGTCCATGCCCGATCAACCAACCGAGTCCCCCCGGCAACATAACACGTCGCTGTCAAGGGCGCGAAACCGCTGCCGATGGCGAGCAGGGCCCCGCCATCTAAAGTCGTAAGCTATTGAAAAGTGGAGCGGGTGTCTGCGCGAAAAACGTCGGCGGCAGGGATGCCGCCGTCGAGCCTACAAGGATGTATCTACGGCGTTTTTTCGGGCAGACACCCGCTCCGCACACGGTTAGATGACGCTATCCTGCGATGGCGAGAAACAGGGGCATTCCCGCATTGCCCCGAGCGTGGCCATGGCCTAGGCTTTGGCGTGTCAGCCAACGGAATATTCACTTCCCTGGAATCAAGCACATTGAAGAACAAGACCGGAAGCAGGGATCGGCTCAAACACCTCACCTGGCTCACCTGCCTGCTGCTGTTTGTCGTCGCCAGCGCCTCGGCGAGCGATCGCCAACGCCAGCGCGAACAGTTCATCGCGGCGGAAAAGGCCCTGCAGCGTCATGACCTGCCTGCCTATCGAAAACTTCGCGACCAGCTGGAGGACTACCCCCTCCTTCCCTACCTCGAATTGAAGGCGCTGCGCGCCAGGCTGGGGAAGGCAAGTGACAAGGAAATCCGTCGCTTCCTCGCAGAACATGCCGGAACGCCTGTTGCCGACCTGCTACGCCGGCGCTGGCTGGACTACCTGGCCGGCAAGAAGCAGTGGCGGCGCTATCTGAGTTTCTACAGGCCGCAGTCGAGCGTGCGGCGGCAGTGCCACCACCTCCAGGCCCTGCTGGCGACCGGGCAAAAGGAGGCGGTATGGCCCGAGGTACGTCGCCTCTGGCTGCATGGTCGTTCCCGACCGAAGGCCTGTGACCCGGTCTTCAAGGCCTGGGAGGCTGCGGGCAGACGCACCCGCGAACTCACCTGGCAACGCATCGAGTTGGCCATGCACGCCGGTCGGCTGCGGCTCGCCCGCTACCTCGGAAAGAAACTGGGCAAGGAGGACCGCGCCTGGGTCGACCGCTGGATTGCGCTCTACCGAAAACCGCAGAAGGCGCGTGAGCAAGCGGCCTTTCACAATCCTCACCCCTGGCGCGAGGCCATGCTGGCGCACGCCGTACAGCGGCTGGCACGTCAGGACGGACTCGCTGCCATTGCGCTCTGGCAATCCATCCAAGGGCGCTATCCCTTCTCCGAGGAACAGATCTATCAGACAAGGCGGCGTATTGCGGTGGCATTGGAGCGCAACCCCGATCCGGCCGCCTATCGCTGGGTGCTCTCCGTCACACCCAGGGCCGATGACAGCCGACTGTATTCGGCACGCCTGAATGCCGCCCTGCTGCGCCAGGACTGGCAACAACTGGTGAAAGACCTTCCGAACTGGCCGGAGCAGGAGCGGCGGTCGGAACGGTGGCGATACTGGTTCGCGCGGGCGCTCGAGGGTGTTGGGCAAGAGGCAGAAGCGAAAAAACTGTTCCACCGCCTGGCAAGGGAAAGATCCTATTATGGATTCCTGGCCGCCGACCGCATCGATGCCCAATACCACCTGCTACACCGACGGACACCGGTCGACCCCGCTCTGCTAGCGGCACTCGAGAAACGGCCCGGCATCGTGCGTGCCCTCGAGCTGCACGCCCTGCAACGCAACACGGAGGCGCGCCGCGAATGGCGATATGCCACCCGATCACTGGACAAGCCCTCGCTCAAGGCCGCTGCCTTGATCGCCGAACGGTCGGGCTGGCACGATCAGGCCATCTTCACCCTGGCCAAGACGGGCTACTGGGACGACCTCGAACTCCGCTTCCCCCTGCAACACCGTGAACTCGTCGCCGCCCAGGCGAGCAAGAATGCACTGGACATGGCCTGGGTCTATGCGGTGATTCGACAGGAAAGTGCCTTTATGAAAGATGCGCGGTCCCGCGTCGGTGCACTCGGGCTGATGCAGCTCATGCCAGCCACCGCCCGACAGGTTGCGCGCCACCAGTTGGCGATCAAACCACCGCCGCGCCGCCAACTCCTGGAACCCTCGGTCAACATCCGGCTGGGCAGCGCCTACCTGCGGGAGCTCAAGGAGCGGCTGGCAGACAATCCCGTCCTGGCGACTGCGGCGTACAATGCCGGCCCCCAGCGAGTGGATCGCTGGCTGCCCGAGGACGGCCTGGATGCCGATATTTGGGTCGAATTGATCCCCTTCAACGAGACACGCAGCTACCTCAGACGGGTCATGAGCTACACCGTGATCTATGACAAGCGTCTGGGCAGAGAACCTCGACGTTTGAAGGAGCGCATGAAGCCGGTGACGCGAACGAATGACCAGCGCCTTGCCGGCGCCTGATCATTCCTCATCCTCCAACCCCTGCAGCAGCATCTCTCGCGCCTGCTGCAGTTGCTCGGGGTGCATACGCTGCACCAGGTGACGAATGTATTCCTCTGCGCGCTTGTTGCCCCCGGCCTGGGCGAGGGTGAGCCATTGCAGCGCCAAGACATCGTCGCGCTCCACATGCTCACCCTCCATCAACAGCTTGCCCAGGGCGAACTGCGCCGACGGCTCGCCGCGCTGCGCAGCTGTCTGATAATAGTGAATGGCACGCTCCACATCGCGCTCGACGCCATATTGACCGAAACGGTACATGGTCGCTGCCACGTACTGGGCCTTCGCCGAGCCCTTGTCTGCCGCCAACAGATAGAGTTCGCGCGCCCGACGCTCATCCATCGCCACGCCGGCCCCAGAGGCGTACATCCATGCAAGCGTCAGCAGGGCCTTTTCATGTCCCTGCCGCGCCGCTTGGGTAAACCAGTATTCTGCCTGTGCATGGTCGAGCGCGACACCCTCGCCATTGCCATACAGCATGCCCAGGCGGTACTGGGCCTCTGCATCACCCCCCTCGGCGGCAGCGCGCAACGCCGCCAGTGCCTGGGCCTGGGCCGGCGTCAGCTGTGGCTGTGAATCGGAATCCTTGGTCATGGAAACGCACCTGCAGGGAAGGCCCGGCGATCAATGTGCCGAGCGGGTATGGGAGCGAACCTCCCGGCGCGCCCGGGCAATGGTATCGGGATCGGTGACCACCTCATAATAGACCCGGCCCGAGCGATCGCCTTCCAACAATCGGTCTCCCATCCACAGCGGCAGCGGGGTCTCACGAACCACCAGCCAGTGACTGTTGCCCACCAGGTCGAGATAACGGCCCACATGGTAGGTATCGGCCCGATCGCCTTGTGGCCGCGACAGGGTGACGCGGCGCAAGCGCAGTTCTTCTCGCAATTGAAAGAAGGCAGCGGCCTCGAGTTCTATGCCGTTCACGTTGTAGCGCATTACGCCGTCCGGATCCTGCTTCGAATTCTGGGTTTCCTTTACCGGCACCGCCACCACCACGTGTTGCCCGGGATCGAGTCGATTCGCGAGCACCCGGCGCATGGCGGGGTGACAGGATGACAACCGGTCGGCACGGTTGATTGCGGGCGATATCATGATCCGGTGCCCCTCGTCATAGAGATAGGTCGGCGCCTCGTTGGAATAGGCGATCCCGATACCCAGCACCAGCTCAGGCAGCCCAAGCGTCCGGCTCTCGGCATTCTTGGCCTCGATCACTTCGAGCATCCGTTCGGCCAACCCACAGGCACGCGCCACCGCCAAATGATCGCGGGGCTGCCCCTCGTATTCCATCAGCGAGAGGATGACCGCATCGCCCTCGACGAACACCTTCTCCGCACCGAAGGCACGCAGCTGCTTGTTGATCGGGCCGTACAGATTACGGCTGAAATAGGTGGCAGGATTGAGATTGCGCGCGCGCATCTGGGCCGTTATCTCGGTCGAGCCACGCACATCGGCCTTCAACACCACATGGCCAACGACGCGCCGGTTGGACTCCCTGGTCCCACGCCGGAAATCCTGCAACAGGTCGTTTGCCACGGACATCGAGAGATCCTGCTGATCCCGCAGCAGCCGAACCTGGTCCAATCCGTTGTAGAGCCAGGTCGCCAACTTGAGGTGATAGCGATAATCGACCAGCTCACTGAAGAAGCCGGCCAGCATCCGTTGCCGCGCATGCCTGCCGGCCAACTCCACCGCCTTCATGCGTTCATCGATCAGCCGCAGGACGGGACGCGCGTCTTCGACCCCGGGCAGGGTCTGCAGGCGCCGGACAAGTTCCTTGCCGCGGATTTCGCCGGCCAGGTAGTCATGGACCCAATCCACCCCGCCCCTCAATCCAAGATTGGGATAGACGGATTTCAGCAGGAAGGACGCACGGATGCGCGACATCAACCCCGCGCGCTCCACACCCACCATCAACTCTTTCATCTTGGAACGCTGCAGGGCAACCAATTCCCTGCTACTCCAGGGACCACCCTGCGGCCAGGGTTCCACATCCCCGCCCAGCAGCTGCAAGACTGCCTTGGCGTTGTCGAATTCATGGGGCACGAGCATGGCCAACTCGCCCTGATCGACCAACAGTGCGGTCTGCCTCAGAATCTCGACATGACCCCGCAATACGGAATCTCCCGGTAATGCACTCTCCTCCGGCGTTATCGAGTCTCCTGTCAGTCCCAGCTCGGCAGGCAACCACTCGGCCACCGTCTCGAAGAACAACCGGTTGAGCGTTAGCGCACTCTCCTCATCGCGCAACAGATGGGGATAGTAATTGAAGAAATCCTCGCTCGACCCCAACCCTCCGAGCTGCACCAGGGGATTCACGAGCATCGCCCTGGACACCGGCCAGGAAATACCCATCACGGTCTTGCGCATCTTGCGCAGGTGGGAATCCTCCTGACGCATCATCACACGAATCACATCGTGCAGGGTCCGGTAGCGAATCGACAGTTCGTTGCGCGCCAGGATGACCACTTTGTCGTGCAATTCCAGGCTCCTGCCCAATTGACGGCGAGTCGGTTGCGAACGGGCATCCTCGAGCTGCCGGCGCAGCCCTGCCAGCTGTCGGTCCACCTCTTCGATAACCATTCTGATCACCGCCAGCTGGAACAACTGGCAGGCTTCCGGCCGCGCCCTCGCACGACTCTCGCGCAGTACCAGGCGGGTGTTCTCCGAGTAGGTCCGGCGAAAGACCTCCACCACGTCCATGTCGGAAGCCCGGAATTCTTCACCCCAGAAATAGCGCCGAACGTCCTCATTTAGAGTGACCTGGACCAGAGAAGCGATGGCCTCGGTCAACTCCGGATCCAGTGCGACGTCGATGTGGGTACTGTCCACCCCCACGGGAAAGCGTTCCAGGCGCAGGCGATGAAACGCAGGTCGCGCCATGCGAGACAGCACCGTATTGCGATCGATCTCCGGTCGCGGCTGTCCCAGCAGTAGCGATTTCACCAACTGCATACGTGCTCCCTGGACCGCCCGGATTCGCGGTCAGTCCCCTAGCAACGCGGCGATGATGCGATCTTCCATCTCCGCGCGAATGGCCAATTCCTCACCCAGCTTGTTGAGGTCGGCGCCCAGTGCCTGTAAATCCAGCGGATGGTCGTTGGCGTCGTACTTGTCGTTGAATTCCACCGCCACTTCGCTCGCTTCGGCAATACGCGGGTATACCTCGCGTGCCACCTCGATCACTCGCGACCGACGTTCGCGACCGTTGATGATCCGGTCGTAGATCTCGAAATGGGCAAATGCGGAATAGTCGACCAACAGCTCGCAAAAGCGTTGCAACATCGCTTCCAGGTCATCCTCTTCGCCCTTGTCCAGAGGTTGCGCACCCGCCAGCTTGCAAAACTTCACCAACAACTGCTGCCGCTCGCAAAGCAGCTTGTCGATGGTCTCTCGAGTACCGGTGCGTCGTTCCTGCGTCGTCGTCATCATCCCGCCAAACCATTGTCCCCGCCCCGGCAGGGGCACCGTCATCCACGCCACCGCGCCATTCGGCGGCGCAACCTTCCTCATGCTATCCACCACCGATCACGATACCGACAGGCTGCTAGAATCGCCGTTGGGCGATCCAGTCGCCAAGCCTTGCCCGACTGTGGTTCCAGTCGATCGGGGCGGCCAGGCCCAGAGTGGAAGTTTAACCTTAAATTCCCTAGAAGGTGTGCAGTGCAGGCATATGCGAAATTGCTGATAATGAGCATGTTGCTGGCCCTGACCGGCCCCGCGGCGTCGGCCACCACCGGCAGCCCATTCCTGGACATGATGCGTGGCATGGCCACCGGCTTCGCTCTATTGGGGCAGAACGGCACCACTACCTCACCTACCATCATCTATCCACCGATCCAGCCGCTGCCGGTGCCCGCCTATTCCCCCTTCGCCCCAAGCTATCCGTGGACTGCCTCGGTACCGGGATGGCCACCCGCCGTCCCTTTCGGCACGGGCATCTATCCCGCCACACCCTGGCCGCCGACCGCCCCCTATCCCCCCGGGAACATACTCTCGAAGCTGGAGGGGGCCTGGGAGACGAGCAACGGCGGACTATTGCTGGTGCGCGACAGCCTGGCTCGGCTCTACGTCTCCCGCGACGAGTACCAGGATCTGTACCTGAGGGCCGACCCGCGCTACCTATGGCTGCAACCAGTTGGCAGTCAGGTCCCCACCCGCTATGAACACCATATCTACAAGGATCGAATAGTGCTGCGCGACGCCCGCGGCAACAGCCTGGTACTGCGTCGTTACAAACCGAAGAGAACAACCGAGTGAAATTCCCCGCGCACCAGGGGCCGTGCGCAAGACCTTGAGCGACATTGCCGCCTGCCGCTATAGTGGCATCATCGATCCCAGCAGAGTCATGACAGGATGAAGTTCAGCAAGGTTGCCCTGCTCGGCGGTTCCGGGTTCGTCGGTCGTCATCTCACCCACCATTTGCACAATGCCGGGTTTCAGTGCCGCGTACTGACCCGCCGCGCCTTCCGCCATCCAGAGTTGCGCCTGAGCGCCGAGGTGCGTGAAGTGGGTGACTGCGCCGTCGCACAGTTGGTGCCGGCATTGGAGGGTTGTGATGCGGCCGTGAATCTAGTGGGCATCCTCAATCCCACCAAGGACGCCAGTTTCCGCGATGTCCACGTGGCGCTGACCGAGCGTGTGGTGGAGGCCTGCCACCAGGCGGGAATCCGGCGCCTCCTGCACATGAGCGCCCTGCATGCCGACCAGGCCGCAGGGAGCAGTGACTATCTGCGCACCAAGGGCGAAGGCGAGAATCGCGCCCATACCCTCGGGAAACCCGATATCGCCGTGACCAGTTTCCAACCCTCGGTCATCTTTGGGCCGGACGACAGCTTTCTCAACCGATTCGCGCGATTGCTCAAGATTCCGGGCCCCCTGCCCCTGGCCTGTGCGGACAGCCGCTTCGCGCCGGTCTATGTCCAGGACGTCGCCGAAGCCTTCGTCAAGGCCCTGCCCGACCGGCACACCTTTGGCCGGCGCTACCAATTGTGCGGCCCCGACATCTACACGCTGGAAGAGATCGTACGCCTCATTGCCTATCACACGAAGCGGCACAAGGAGATCATCCGCCTGCCGGACAGCCTGGCGCGGATTCAGGCATCGATACTCCAATACGCACCGGGCAAACCCTTCACCCCGGACAATTACCTCTCCCTGCAAACCGATAGCGTCTGCGACCACAACGGCCTGCCGGATCTGGGCATCACCCCTACGCCCCTCGGACCATTGGCTGCAGAGTTTCTGCAACAGCATACCCGAGCGAGTTGGTTCAGCCGGCTGCGGCGCTGGGCCCGCCGCGATCCGGCCGAGATTCCACGCCATCAGGAATCCTAGAACCCCAAGAGGGGGCGTGACCGACGTCCTCAGAGGGGGAAGAACACCGCCGAGGCCACGCCCTGGATCACGTTCTTGATGCGCCGGTTGCTGGCCTCGGCGACCACCAGCGCGAACTGATCGTGCAGCGCCACCAGCTTTCCGAATAGCCGCTCGAAGCTCGTATTGAAGGTACCGTCGGGGGCAGTGCCGCCACTCAACAGCAACGGCCGTCCTGTGGCAGAGCGGGTTGCACGCAGGCGCCAGGCAGCGATCTCGATGTTACGTGCCAGAAAATAGAGTTTCTGCGGATCGTAGCTGTGCGGCAGATAGAAATCCCCCTCCCCCCCATAGGCGGCGATGGCCATGTTGCGCAGGCCATAGACGAAGGCCGCCACCCGATCACCTTCGAAATCCGGCGCCAGTGCCAGTACGATCAGGTCACTGCCGCGACGGCTCCCCCACTGCGCCAGGAGACGCCGCGGCGGATCCCCCAATACGGCCTCCACCGACCTTGCCCGCTCACCCAGCCCGCGACGTAGCTGATCCGGATTGCGGCGATAGAGCTTGTCGGCCAGTTCGCGCAGGTAACGACGATGCTGGCGCACCGTGATCTCCGCGACCATGTCGATGTCTCCCTTGGCCACATCCTGGATACGGAAATCGCGCACCGGCATGGCGCTCGGCGGCGGGGCGCTCTGGCAGCCCGCCAGGGGCAGCGCAACGAGGAGCACCGATTTATAGAGACGCACGCAGGTCCCTCAAGGAGAAGCCCCTAAGGGGGCTCTCCACACCACGTTGAAAACCCATCACCTTGAAACGCTCCCCCATGGCCGAGGGGAGTACCAGTTGCTTGGCCGCCTGCAGCCGGTCGATACGCTCGCCTTCGGGCTCGTCCTGCAACGATTTCAGCAGGCCATCGAGGCCACAGCCCAGCAGGAACTGAGCCTGTGTCGTGTAACCGGCCAGCTCCAGACCATTCTCCACGCCCGCCTCGGCCACCGCCGAAAAGTCCACGCTGGCGGTGATGTCCTGCAGCCCTGGCAGGACGAAGGGATCGTCGTGGGCACGATGACGAAAGTGACAGATCAACGTCCCCTGATCGCGCTCGAAGTGATAGTACTCGCGCTCGCTATAGCCATAGTCGATCAACAACAGCAGCCCCTGCTCGAGCAACGCGGCCATAGCGCCCAGCCAGGGACGCAAGCGAAGATTCACCTCCGATTGATACCCCGGCGGCAGCACCCCCACACGCCGTTCGATCGCTTCCAGCGAAGAGACCAGCCGCGGTGTGCGAGGCTCGGTCCAGAGCGGCCGGAAGGCCTGCCCATCCCAGGCGACCTGTTGCTCCTCCCATCCTGCAGATCCCTTCCGAAAACGCGAGACGGGCATGGCGTCCAGTACCTCGTTGGCCAGGATCACGCCCCGCCAGCCAGGATCCGGCAACTGCTCCAGCCACACCACCCGCTCGATCAGGGCGGGGATGCGCCGCCGCAGGGTCTCGGTCTGACGCGCCTTGAGCTCCGCGCTGAGCTCGAGGATCTGATACTGCGCCGGCAGGCGATCGAGCTCGGCCAGCCGTTGCAGCACATCCGCGGCCAGGGCACCGGAGCCCGCTCCGAACTCCAGCACCTGGCCTCCCGTCTGCGCCAGCCCCTCGGCCACCTGGTGGGCCAGAGCGGCCCCGAACAGGAGCGAAAGCTCCGGCGCCGTCACGAAATCCCCCGCTGCGCCGAACTTATGGGTACCGTTGACGTAGTAGCCCGCGCCCGGCGCATAGAGCGCCAGCTCCATGTAGCGATCGAAGGGGATGGCGCCGCCCGCCGCCTCGATCGCATCGACGATGCAGGCCCTGGTCTGCTCGAGCTGAGCGGCCTGTTCGGCATCCAGGGCGGGCAGGTTCACAGGGGCTCCGGGCGTCTGTCGGGGATGGGACGATTCATTATATCCTTGTTCCGCCCGTTCCATGCCCGCGAGGACCATCCCATGCCCCATTGCGAATACCGGCTCGAGGGGAAGATCGCCCTGGTCACCGGCGCCGCGGCCCGTATCGGCGCCCAGATCTGCCGCTCGCTGCACGCTGCCGGCTGCGATGTCGTGCTTCATTATCGCCGCTCGGCCGACCGTGCCGAGGCCCTCGCCGGCGAACTCAACACCCGGCGGCCGGACTCGGCCTTTGCCTTGCAGGCGGATCTCGCCGACATGCAGGCCATCGAGCCGCTGGCAGCGGCCGCACTCGACCTCCGTGGTCGGCTCGACATCCTGGTCAACAACGCCTCCAGCTACTACCCCACGCCGGTGGGTAGCGTCACCCAGGCACAATGGGACGACCTCTTTGCCAGCAATGCGCGCGCGCCCTTTTTTCTCGCCCAGGCCCTGGCGCCCGCGCTTCGGGCGCACCAGGGCTGCATCGTCAACCTGGTCGATATCCACGCGGAGCGGCCCAATGCCCACCATCCGGTCTATTCCATGGCCAAGGCCGCCAATGCCATGATGGTCAAGGCCCTGGCCCGCGATCTGGCGCCCGAGGTTCGGGTCAACGGCGTGGCGCCCGGCGCGGCCCTCTGGCCCGAACACTATTTCGACGACCAGGACCGGCTGGCGATCCTCGAACGCATCCCGCTGGGCCGACCGGCGGGCGCGGAGGAGATCGCCGCGGCCGTCCTGTTCATGATCGCGGGTACCGACTATGTGACCGGCCAGATCCTGGCGGTGGATGGCGGGCGCAGCGTGCAGCAATGAGAGGGGCAGGGACCAGGACACTACCACGCACAACGTCCGGGTCATCGCGGGGCAGCGCCTAATGCTACTTTGTCAGATTAGCGGCTTCCGGGGTGAGAGGATGGTGTTGGCTGCATGTGTCACGCCGTAAATCCTTCCCTGGAGGCTCGATGGCCGCGTCCCTGCGGCCAACGGACACACGCAGCCAACGCCATCCTGCCGTGGTTGAGTGAATGTGACAAAGTGGAACTAAGCCCCATCCCCGGACATCAGGATACCGAGCCCTCGATGTCATCCAGTGGGACCGACCGCATCGGCGTCGGCCGTTGCGCGGAGAACCGGTCCCAAAGGGCCGCGTAAGTGGAACCCAGTAGCGGGTGGCGCTCCTGGCCGGCCACGTCGGCCAGGGGACGGAGCACGAAGGCATAGCGCGTGATCTCGTCTCTCGGCAACCGCAGCCCCTCTACGTCGCCGGTCCGATCACCGAAGGTGAGGATGTCGATATCCAGGGTCCGGTCACTGAACTTGCCTGTATCCCGCCGCCGGCCATTGCACGCCTCGATGGCCCGCAGCCGGGCCTGGACCTCCCCCGGCCCCCGGTCGGTATCGAAACCGGCCACCAGGTTATAGAAGGGTGGCCCGGCGAATCCCTCGGCAGGCGTTTCGTAGATGGGAGAGATCACCAGCTCGCCGAAGGCCTCGCGCAGTGCCGCCAGCGCGGCGCGCAGATGCCGTTCCCGCTCCACATTGCTGCCGATGCTCACCCATACACGGTTCATGACGGTCGCTGCCCACGTTCGATGATCACGCCCACATCGGTTGCCCCCCGCACTGCGCCCTGCTTGTTCAGGGTCAGGCGGAGCCAGGGCACACCGAACTCCTCCATCACCAAACGGGCGCAGCGCTCGGCCAAGGTTTCGACCAGCTGGAAGCGGCTCTCTCCGACGAAGGCGATCAGGCGCTTGGCGACCGCCTTGTAGTCGAGGGCGTCCTCGATCGACTCGCTTCGTGCGGCGCGCGAGATGTCGGTACCCATTTCGAGATCCAGGATCACGGTCTGCCGCGTACGTCGCTCCCAGTCATAGATGCCGATGATGGTATCGATGCGCAGACCGCGCAGATAGACGATGTCCATGCCCCTTGCCCTCGGTTCCGAGGGCAAGAGTTTACCAGTCTCGGGACCAAGGCCCACCATCCAGAGAGCCTTTATCTGGAGAGACCTCCAGGGATGGTATGAATTCCCATCCGGAGAATCTCGTTCCCTAAAGATTCTGTGAATCGTGTCGCAAACAAGATCGACGCGTACCGACGACGGACGTGGAAAGCATCAACCCGTCTGACGACCGAAGGAGAAGACACGTGAAGAGATTCATGCACATCGCCCTTGCGGGCATGCTGGTCCTGCTGGCCGGCAGCGCCCTGGCCAAGGAGGATTCCCCGCTGACGGTGGCAGGCGCCACCACCGTCGACACCGCCAAGGCACGTGCCCTGTTCGACCAGGGCGTGGCCTTCGTGGACGCACGCAAGGATAGCGACTGGGAGGCCGGTCGCATCCCTGGTGCCATCCACCTCGACGTAAAGAAGGCCCTTACCGAGGAGGCACTCGCCGCCGAAGTGAAGAAGGACGAGCCCGTGGTCTTCTACTGCAACGGCAAGAAATGTCACCGCAGCAGCAAGGCCAGCGCCATGGCAGTGGGCTGGGGCTGGAAGAAGGTCTATTACTATCGCGACGGCTTCCCCGCCTGGAAAGCCGCCGGCAACCCCGTCGAATAATCCTTGAACAAGAACGGCCCCGTCGCTCGGCGGGGCGGGGAGCCCGCCATGTTCGATCGTCTCTCATTCAAGACCCAACTCCAGCTGGTCAGCGTCACCGGCCTGCTGATTCTCGCCATCGCCTTCTGGGCCAACCAGACCGCCATCGTAGACACCCTGGAGCAACACGCGCAACAGCGTGAAATCGCCCGCACCCAGAAACTGTGGCAGGAAACCCTGCGCAGCCACGTGGAGGCGCTCGCCGGCGAGAGCAAGTCCCTCACCCGCAATCGCGCCCTGATCAAGGCGCTGCAATCGGCAGAGCCGGCCGCGCTCGAAGAGGCGGCCACGCCGGTGTTCAACCGCCTTGCCGCCGGCCACATCGTGGACGGCCTCATCATCGCCGACAACGATGGCAAAGTGCTCTACCACTCGGCGGGCCAAATCGCCCCAGGCGTCGAGGACTTTCTCGGCAGCCTCGGCCGGGAACGCAAGCTGCGCCACGACCTGGGGCTGATCGACGACAAGCCCGTGCTGCTGGTCGGCTTCCCCCTCTATGCGCGTGGCAGGCCCGTCGGTTCGGGGGTCTATTACTTACACCTGAACCACCCGGTCGGGGACCTGGCGAGCGACGGCCTCACGACCTACATCCTGTCCAGCGACCGCCAGCTCCTCTTCCGGTCCGACGAGAAACAACCGCTCGATGCGGCCGCGCTGCCCGCGTTCGATGAGCCCATCATGGCGGAACAGGAACAGGGCGAACAGGTGCGCGGCCTGTTGCTGTTGCCGCAGAAGAACGCCGCCGGCGAGCTGCTGGCAACCGTGGTGTTCAGCGAGGACGTCACCTCGGAAGAGGCCGCCATCGAGGGGGCCTTGTGGCTCGAACGCGGCATCGCCCTGCTGGTGCTGGTCGCCGCGGCCCTGATCATCACCTGGCAGATGCGGCGTATCTTCCGTCCCCTGGACAAGGCGTTGCAGGTGGTCAATGCCATCGCCGAGGGCGATCTTTCCCAGGAGATCCGCTGCGACTCGCAAAACGAGATCGCACAGATGCTCCAGGGCATGGCGCGCATGCGCGACCAGCTGCGCCACGTGGTGCGCTCCCTGATCGAGGGCAGCCAGGCCCTGAACACGGTGGCCACCGAGGCCACCCACATCGCGGTGGAGACCAACGAGGGGGCCGCCCGACAGATGAGTGAGAGCCAGAGCGTGGCGACCGCCATGACCGAGATGGCCAGTACCGTCGGCGAGGTCTCCGAAAGCGCGGCACGCGCGGCCGCGGCGGCCGAAGAGGCCCGGCAGAAGAGCACCACCGGGGCCAGCGTCATGGGCGAGGTCCAGGCGACGATTGGCAGCCTCTCGGACAAGGTACGCAACGGGGCCGAGGCGATTCGCGCCGTGGAACAGGAGTCGGAGGCCATCGGCCAGATCCTCGATGTCATTCGGGGCATCGCCGAACAGACCAACCTGCTCGCCCTCAACGCCGCCATCGAGGCCGCGCGCGCCGGCGAACAGGGGCGCGGCTTCGCGGTGGTGGCCGACGAGGTGCGCACCCTGGCCAGCCGCACCCAGGAATCGACCACCGAGATCCAGGCCCTGATCGAACGCCTGCAACAGGGCACCCAGCAGGCGGTCACCGTGATGGACGAGAGCCAGTCCGAGGCGGATCGCTCCGTCCAGCAGGCCCACACCAGCGGCGAGATGATCGAGGCGATCAGAGCGGCGGTGGAGCAGATCTCGGAGATGAACACCCAGATCGCCACCGCGGCGGAAGAGCAGCGGGCCGTGGCCGAAGAGATCAACCGCTCGGTGGTGAACATCGCCTCGGTGGCGGAACACACCGCCGAGGGCGCGGAACGGACGCGCGAGTCCAACGAGAAGACCCGCGAACTGGCCGAAGAACTGAGCCGCCTGACCACCCACTTCCGCATATAGGCGACAGGAGAGAGAAAATGTTCTTCACCCGCTTCAAACAACAACTGGCAACAATGGAGCAGCTGGTGGCGGACAAGGAAGCCGAAAACACCGCATTGCGCGCGCAATGCGATCAACTGCAGGCGCTGCAGGGGGCGCTCGAACAGGAACTGGAAATCGAGCGCGAACGGGTACGACTGCTGCAGGACATGTTCTCCTGCCTCGATACCTTCGGCGAAAGCCTGAGCCTGCAACAGAAGACGCTGAGCGCCATGGCCTCCACCCTCAAGGAGGAAAAGGACGTGGCGGTGAACTCCGCCACCCAATCGTCGGCCGCGCAGCAACGTTCCAGCGGCATGGTCACCAGCCTGCAAGAGATGGAGACCTTCATGAAGGAGACCGTGGAACGCATCGAGCAGCTGAATCAGCGCGCCGACGCGATCGGCAACATCGTCAATCTGATCAACGGCATCTCCGAACAGACCAACCTGCTGGCGCTCAATGCCGCCATCGAGGCGGCGCGCGCCGGCGAGCAGGGACGCGGCTTCGCGGTGGTGGCCGACGAGGTGCGCAGTCTCTCCAAGAAGACCAGCGACGCCACCCAGGAGATATCCGAAGAGGTGACCCTGATCCAGGACGGCGCCCGTGACGTGGCCTCGCAGATCCACCAGCTCGCCGAGAACTCCAGCCAACTGACCGAGAGCGGAACCCAGATGGTGGCCGGCATGAGCACCCTGATCGACGCCGCCAACCGGATGGAACAGACCGTCTCGGCCGGCGCCTTGCGCAGCTTCGTCGAGGTGGCCAAGGTCGACCACCTGGTCTTCAAGTTCAACATCTACCGCCAGGTGACCGGACAGCAACCGGCCGACCCGGACTCGGTGGTCGAACACACCCTGTGCCGTCTCGGCAAGTGGTACTACGAGGGGGAGGGAGTCAGTTGTTTCTCGCGCCTGCCCGGCTACCGCGAGGTGGAAGAGCCGCACAAGGCGGTCCACGCCCACGGCCGGGCAGCGATCGAGGCCTACCTGGCAGAACAACCAGAGCAGGTACTCGAAGAACTGCGCCAGATGGAGGCGGCCAGCATGAGCGTGATCGAATCGCTGGAGCGCATCGCCGAATCGGCCGAACAGGAGCCGCAGATCATCTGCCATGCATAGGCCGAAGCGCATCGCACGGCCTGGAGACAAAACCGACAAGAGGACAGCCCCATGACAGCCAGCTTCATCCAATCGGTGGACGAACGCACCCGCCTGGCCGGCGCGAACCGCCTCGAGATACTGCTTTTCTCGCTCGGCAAAGACCGCGCCACCGGCCGCGAAGAGACCTTCGGCGTCAACGTCTTCAAGGTGCGCGAAGTGATGCTGATACCGGAGATCACCCGCGCGCCCGACATGCCCCCCGCGGTGGAGGGCATGGTGAGCCTGCGCGGCACCATGGTGCCGGTGATCAATCTGCAGAAGTTTTGCGGGGTGGACGCGGAGGAACCGCCGAACATCCTCGTGATCACCGAGTACAACAAGCACGTCCAGGGCTTCCTGGTTCACTCGGTGGACAACATCCAGCGCATCGCCTGGGACGACGTCAAGGTGCCGCCGCCGATGATGGCCCAGCGGCACGGCGGCATGGTGACCGCGGTCACCGAGCTGTCCGACGGCCGCCTGGTGATGATCATGGACGTCGAGATGGTATTGGCCAAGACCGCCGGATTCGGCGAGGACCCAGACCTGTTCGCCTCGCTGCAGCGCCTCGACGACGCCGACTACACGGTGTTGTTCGCCGACGACTCCTCGGTCGCGCGCGACCAGGTGACCCGTACCCTCGACGCCATGGGCGTGCACCACATCGCCTGTCAAAACGGCCGCGAGGCATGGGAACGCCTCGACGAGATTGCCCGCCACGCCGAGCAAAAGGGGCAGCGGATCACCGATCTGGTGCAATGCGTACTCACCGACGTCGAGATGCCGGAGATGGACGGCTACGTGCTCACCCGGCGCATCAAGGAAGATCCACGCTTCGCCGACCTGCCGGTATTGATGCATTCCTCGCTTTCCGCGGAGGCCAATCAGGAGCTGGGCAAGAACGTCGGCGCCGACGCCTATGTACCCAAGTTCGAGCCGGCCGAGCTGGCGGACAAGCTGCGGGAGGTACTCACCGCGTCCACAGTGGACAAAAATATGGCACTCCATGCCTGAGGCACCCCCCGATGCAGGCAAGCGACGACAGCATCGCCCGCCAAACGACCCCGCTCAGCTTCGAAAAGACGCAGGAACTGCTGCGCCACATGGTCATTCCCTCGGCACCGGCGGTGCTGCTGGAACTGCACGAGGCAATGCAGGCCGACGACCCGGACATCGGGCAGATCGCCGACGCCGTGGGACGCGACGCCGGCATCGCCGCGATGGTCCTCAGAACGGTCAACTCCCCCTTCTTCGGACTGCGCCACAAGGTCGCCTCCATCCGTCAGGCAACCGCGCTGCTCGGCCTGCTCAACATCGGCAATATCGTCGCCGGCCTCGCCCTGCGCCGCGCCCTCGAGCACGGAGACGAGGAACCGCCACCCCATTTCTGGGAGTCGCCCGCCAACGTGGCGATGATCGCCGCCATGCTCGCCCAACGCTATGGCGGCATGCCACCGGACGAGGCCTACCTGCTCGGCCTGTTCCGTGACGCCGGAGAGGTAATCATGGCGCAACGCTTCCCCGATTACCCCGCCTTCCTGCGCGAGCTGCGCGAACAGGAAAGAGACCAGGTGGCCGAGGAGGAACGCCGCTACGCCACCAACCATGCGCAGATCAGTTATATTGTCTCCACGCGCTGGGGACTGCCGCGCCATGTCAGGGACATCATCCTGCGCCATCACGAGGCGGAGGACTTTCTTCGGGAAGACGGCGGCGTGTCCAGCGAACCACGCACCCTGATGGCGGTCCTCAAGATGGCCGAGCACATCGATGCCGTTTTCTGGGGGAGAAAGGAGGACGCGGAATGGGAACGAATCGCTGCCACCACCCTGAACTATCTGGGCGTCAGCTCACTCGAGTTTCTGGACGTCACGGAAGACATGGTCGACCTGCTCATCGCAGGCCAGGGCTAGTGTTTCGCCCGGCCGGCCGCGGGAGGGAAGGGCCATGAGAGGGCTCGCCTGGCCGCCCCTCTCCCCGCTGCGCCACCGGGCCTGCCGGCTGCTCGCCACGCTGTTGCTGGGGGGCTGCACCATGGCCTGGGCGGGACTCGACGCGCCGGGACACGAGGCCGGGGTGCTCACCGACGGTGTGGCCTTTTCTCCGCCGCCCGCCGACCGCGGTCCGGTCGAGGTGCCGCCGGTGCGCCGCCCCGAGGGGGTGGATCTGGCGATCTCCCTGGATCAGCAGATCTACGACATGCTGGCGGAAGACCTGCGCGATTACGCCGACACGCATCGACTGCGCGTCGCCCTGCAACGCGGCACCTGCGGCCAATCCTTTGCCGGGCTGCGCGACCACCGCATCGACATCGGCGGCTTCTGCTGTCCCCCGGGGCCTGAAGACCGGCTGCCCGGCGTGCGTTTCCACACCCTCGGTATAGCCTCCCTCGCCATCGTCACCCACCCCCGATCTCCGCTCGGCGACCTGCCTCGGTCGCGACTGCAGGCGATCATGGCCGGCACGCTGCGACAGCTGCCCTTGGGAGCAGACGGCGCGCCGGTCACCCTCTTTCCCGTGGTCCGCCTGCACTGCGCCTCCCGCCCGGGTCACTGGCGCCTCATCCTGCCGGAGGAAGAACAGTTTTTTCCCCTCGCCACCCCGGTTGCCGGCATCGGCGAAATGTTGCGAAACGTGGGCCGTTACCTCGGCGCCATCGGCTACGAGACTCTCTATTGGATCGACAAGGAGGCCCCCGACCTCAAGATACTCACCATCGATGGCCTGTCACCGCGTGACCGCAGGGCCCTGCTGCACGGCAGCTACCCCTACTACCGGGTATTCAACCTGACCACCTGGACCGGGGCGGCGGCCGATCCGCGCGCCCAGGAACTCGTCGCCTGGTTGATGCAGCGCTTCGCGGCACGGGCGTCCGCCGCGGGCGCGGTGCCCGCCGCCGAGCTGCGCGCGGCCGGCTGGCGCTTCGCCGACGATGAACTGGTGGGACCGCCCTGATGCGTCGCCTGGCCACCAAACTGACCCGCTTCCCGTTGAGTCTCCTGCTGGCGGGCGGCGCCCTGCTGGCGGGGCTGGGACTGGGTGGGGCCTTCGAACAATACCAACGTCCCCGGCTCCAGGAGACGTTCGAGCAGCAGCTGCTGGCGCGCCAGCGGCACACCCTGGAGGTGGCCGAGACCCTGTTCCATTCCCACGTGCGGATGCTGCAACGCCTGCTCCGCGTCAGCGCGGCGCGAACCGCGGTGCGCGAGGCGCTGCGACGGCCGCGAGGCGCAACCGGTTCCGGGCGCTTCCCCGCCTGGATGCCGCCGATCGACTACTGGCGCGGCCTGATGTTTCCCGACTGCTTCGTCCTCATCGGCGGCGGGGGTGCGGATGTCCGCACCGTCCTCCTCGACCCCGCCGAGCGATGCCCGCGCACGGGTTTCGCCACGACCGGACGCCGGGACCATGTGCGGCTCTTCAACCCCACTCCGGACGAGGCATGGCTGCTGGTGGACGTTCCCGTGGCGCCCGGCACGATGGAATCGCCCGCCCGGCTGGGACTGGGCGTTCACCTGGACGCCGCCTTCCTGCAGACCCTGCTGGGCGAGGTACTACCGCCCGAGGCGGCCCTGGTGCTGGTGACCGACCCGGGGGACGGCACCCGCGTGGTGGCCTCGACCCATCTGGACATCACCCCCGGCACCGCCCTGGCGAGACCGCCCAACCGCTACCTCGCCTCGCCGCCCGACTTTCTCGACGAGGGGGCCTGGGACGATATCATCGGTTTCAGCGTGTGGCTGCGCCGGGACGCCCTGGGAACCTTGCAGCAGGACGTGCTGGAGATCGCCGCGCAGCAACGCCTGGTGATGGCGTTGAGCTATTCGCTGCTGTTGTTGTTGCTCGCCGCCTGGCTGGGACGCCGGGTGTCGCAGATGCGCGCGGCGATTCGGGCCTTTTCCCGTTCACTCGGCCTGGAGCCGGAACGCCAGCCCATGCGGAACGTCATCACCCTGGCCGGAATGGAGCTGGAACGCCTCTTCGAAGGCGTCCATTCGACCCTGAACGCCCGTGCCCTGGCGCAACAGGTGGAGCTCGGACGGCGCCAGAACGAATTGCTGGAATCGATGGCCGGCCAGCTGGGGATAGGGCTGCTGGCGGTGCCGGCGACCCCCGAGGCGCTAGCCGAGCCGCTGAACCCCACCATGCGCCAATACCTGGCGGAACTGCCGGCCGATGCGGCCGCTACGCTCGTGCGTGCTGGAGAAGGGCCGGTGATCCTGCGTGACAACCAGGCCGAGCGGCGGGTGTTCGAGCTCATCCCCCTGCGCGGCGTCCAGGTCGAAGAGCGGAACGTCCTGCTCGTGCGCGACGTCACCACCAGCTATCGCCAACAGGAACAGCTACGTCATCTCGCCACGCGCGATGCGCTCACCGGACTACCCAACCGCCAGTTGCTGCACGACCGGGTGCGGATGCTGATCAGCAGCGCGGAGCGGCACGGCCACCATTTCGGCCTGCTGTTGTTCGACATCAACGATTTCAAGTCGATCAACGATCACTTCGGCCACAGCGTCGGCGACCAGGCGCTGGTCCAGGTGGCCCAAGCGGTTTCCGGGCAATTGCGTCAGCAGGATACCCTGGCACGCCTGGGGGGCGACGAATTCGTCATCGTGCTGCCCGACACCGACCCGGACGGTGCGCGACGCCTGGCGCACAAGCTGCTCGCCTACCAGAAACACCACCCCTTCCGGATCGGTGAAACCCCCTATGAACTCAGTTTCAGCATCGGCGGCTGTCATTGGCCTGGCTGCGGACGCGACCTGGAGGAATTGCTCTCCAACGCCGACATCGCGATGTACCATGCCAAGCGTCACCGCCTCGGTTACGCCGCCTTCACCCCCGAGATGCGTCAGGGAGATGCGCGGCGTCTCCAGTTCCTCACCTGTCTGCGCGAGGCCCTCGACGCCGAGACCATCGATCTGGTCTATCAACCCCAGCTGGACGCGGTGACCGGCGACATCCATGGCTGGGAGGCCCTCGCGCGCTGGCGACACCCCGATCTTGGCGAGATACCGCCGAGCGAATTCATCCCCCTGGCGGAGCAGGCCGGCCTCATCGGCGATCTCACCCGGCTGGTCACCCGCCGGGCGGTGCGCGACTGTGCCGCCTGGCGCCGGGCAGGGATCGCCGGCGGGGTGGCCATCAACCTCTCCACCCTGGATTTCCGCGACGACCGCCTGATCGCCATCATCGATGATGCCATCGCCCAGGCCTCGCTGGAGCCCCCGCTCGTGACCCTGGAGATCACCGAGAGCCTCCTGATGGAAGAACCGATGGCAGCGGCGCGACTGCTCAACACCCTCGACGAGGCTGGCTACTGGACCGCGATCGACGACTTCGGCACCGGCTACTCCTCGCTGGCCTACCTGCAGCATCTGCCGGTCCACGAACTGAAGATCGACCGTACCTTCATCGCCGCCGCCGAAAAGGACACGGCAAGCCGCCGCATCGTCGAGAGCCTGCTCGCACTGGCCGATTCGCTGCATCTGAACGTGGTTGCGGAGGGCGTGGAAGACCACGAAACGGCACAATGGCTGGCGCGCCAGGGTTGCGAATACCTGCAAGGCTACTGGATCGCGCGTCCCATGCCCCTTGCCCAAGTCCTGGAATGGAAGCCGCCGAGCAGCCAGTCATTGCAGGCCCGGTAGGCATCCGGCAAGGGCGGCGGATGCTCCGTGGGCGCGACACGGGCAGCCAATGCCGCCTCTCACGCCGGCATTGCCCCGGAGTCGGCATCGTTTCCGAGCAGCTTTGGTGGTGTCGAACGACGCCGCCCCTTGATGTCAGCCGGCCAATGGGATGAGGTCACCCTGAGCGAAAGGGGCGGGCACTTGACCCCCTGCGCCAACCCCCGGACAATCGCGCTCCCTCGTCACGGAACCGGCCATGTCCGACTATCTGCTCATCGCTGGCGCCTACCTGCTGGGCTCGGTCTCCAGCGCCATCATCGTCTGCCGCCTGCTCGGCCTGCCCGACCCCCGTACCCAGGGATCCGGCAACCCCGGCGCGACCAACGTATTGCGTATCGGCGGCAGGAAGGCGGCCGCCATCACCCTGCTGGGCGATTCGCTCAAGGGGCTGGCACCGGTGCTGGTGGCGCACTGGCTGGTAGTCTCTCCCCTGCTGTTGGCGCTCACTGGCTTGGCGGCCTTCCTCGGCCACCTCTATCCCATCTTCTTCGGCTTCAAGGGCGGCAAGGGGGTGGCCACTGCCCTGGGTGTGCAGTTCGGTCTCTACTGGCCCATTGGACTGAGCATTGCGCTGATCTGGCTGTTCGTGGCCAAGATATTGCGCATCTCGTCCCTCGCTGCGCTGATCTCACAGGGGCTGGCGCCCCTGGTCGTCTGGTGGTTCTGGCCAGCGCCGGAGCTGGTGGCGATGCAGGTCGTCATGACCCTGTTGCTGATCTGGCGCCATCGCAGCAACATCCGCAATCTGCTTTCGGGCAAGGAAGATACGATCGGCAGCGGCGGTTGATCAGGTATCGCCCAGCGCCGGCAGGGTGGTCATATCCCACCGCGGATGAATATCGAAGGCCGCCGGCTCGCACTGCCCGGTGCGCAGCCGCTGCCAGCCCGCATAGGCGATCATGGCCCCATTGTCCGTACAGAACGCCGGACGGGGATAATAGGCCCGACCACCGCTCGCCTTCAGCATTTCGGCGACCGCCTGGCGCAGGCGCCGGTTGGCGCTGACCCCACCGGCCAGCACCAGCGCACGCGCGCCGGTCTGCTGCAGCGCGCGCCGGCACTTGATCAGCAGGGTGTCGACCACGGCGTCCTCGAAGGCCCGCGCGATGTCGGCACGCAGACGCATCTGCTCTGCCCCCGTCAGACCCTGTCGCTCCTGCTGCCAGGTGGTGAGCGCATAGGTCTTGAGGCCGGAAAAGCTGAAATCGAGCCCCGGCCGGTCGGTCATGGGCCGGGGGAATCGGAAACGCCGGGGGTCGCCCTGCTCGGCCAGACGGGCCAGGGCCGGGCCACCAGGGTAGCCAAGGCCCAACAGCTTGGCGGTCTTGTCGAAGGCCTCGCCGGCCGCATCGTCCACCGATTCGCCCAGCAGGCGGTAGCGCCCTACCCCCTCTACCTGCACCAATTGGGTGTGTCCACCGGAAACCAGGAGTGCGACGAAAGGGAAATCCGGTCGCTCGGGCTCCAGCATGGGTGCCAACAGATGCCCCTCCATATGGTGGACCCCCACCGCCGGCACCCCCCAGCCCCAGGCAAGGCTACGCCCGAAGGCAGCGCCCACCAGCAAGGCGCCCGCCAGCCCCGGGCCGGCGGTATAGGCCACCCCCTGGATATCACCCGCGCCAATACCGGCCCGATCCAGCAGGTCGGCAACCATCGGCGCGAGCTTGCGCACATGATCGCGCGAGGCCAGTTCGGGTACCACGCCCCCATAGGCGGCATGCAGGGCCACCTGGCTAAAGACTGCATGCGCGACCAGGCCCCTTTCCCCGTGATAGAGCGCCACCCCCGTCTCGTCACAGGAGGTTTCGATCCCCAATACCTGCACCACTGAATCCCGTCTTTGCATTTCTCGATGACTGGCAGTAGAATTCTGCGCCTTTCCGCCAGCCCGCCTCTTGGGCGAGTGGATCAAACCGACAGTCTACCGGGTTCAGGGCCCAGAGGAAGCAATGCCACACGTCCGTGTAAAAGAGAACGAACCGTTTGAAGTCGCGCTGCGCCGTTTCAAGCGCTCCTGCGAGAAGGCCGGTATCCTGGCCGAAGTGCGTCGCCGCGAGTATTACGAAAAGCCCACCTGGGAGCGCAAGCGCAAGGCCGCCGCTGCCGTCAAGCGCTGGCAGAAGAAGATCGCCCGCGAATCTCGCAAGTTCGACCGTCCCTACTGAACAGCATGACGCTCAAGTCCCGTATCCAGGATGACATGAAGACCGCCATGAAGGCGGGCGAAAAGGCACGCCTGGGCGTGATCCGGCTGATCATGGCCGCGATCAAGCAGCGGGAGGTGGACGAGCGCACCGAGCTGAACGACGAGCAGGTGCTGGCAGTATTGGACAAGATGGTCAAGCAGCGCCGCGACTCCATCAAGCAGTACAAGGACGCCGGTCGGAACGATCTGGCGGAGGCGGAGCAGGCCGAGGTGGAGATCATACAGGGCTACCTCCCGGCGGCCCTCAGCGAGGAGGAGATCGCCACCATCGTGGAGCAGGCGATCGCCGAGGTCGGCGCCGAGTCCATGAAGGACATGGGCAAGGTGATGGGTAAGGTCAAGCCCCAGGTTCAGGGACGTGCCGACATGGGCGCCGTGTCCGCTCTGGTGAAGCAGAAACTCTCCTGATCTCGTTTCGCATCCCCTGCTAGTCTTTGCCCATGGCCGGCAAGATTCCGCAGCAATTCGTCGACGAGCTCCTCAGTCGCACCGACATCGTCGAACTGATCAATCAGCGCGTCCCCCTCAAGCGGGCTGGGCGCGAATACCAGGCCTGCTGCCCCTTCCACGACGAGAAGACCCCCTCTTTCACCGTCAGCCCGACCAAGCAGTTCTACCATTGCTTCGGCTGCGGGGCGCACGGCACCGCCATTGGCTTCCTCATGGAATACGACCGTCTCAGCTTTCCGGAGGCGATCGAGGAGCTCGCTGCCCGCCAGGGAATGCAAATCCCACGCGAGATCAACTTCGAACAAGGTCCCGACCACCGCCCCCTCTACGAACTGCTGGAAAGGGTCAACGCCTACTACCGGGAGGCACTGCACGCGCACCCCGAATCGGCCCGCGCCCGGGAATACCTTCGCCAACGCGGCCTGAACGACCAGATCATCGATGACTATCAGCTCGGCTTCGCCCCGCCCGGCTGGGACAATGTGCTCGCCCGTTTCGGCAAGGATGCGAAGACCCGGCAGCTGCTGGCCGAGGCCGGCCTGACGACCCACAAGGAGGGATCCCAGAAGCACTACGACCGCCTGCGCGACCGCATCGTCTTTCCCATCCTCGACGGTCGCGGGCGGGTCGTCGGCTTCGGCGGCCGACTACTGGGCGAGGGCACGCCCAAGTACCTCAACTCACCGGAAACCCCGGTCTTCCACAAGGGGCGTGAACTCTATGGCCTCTATCAGGCACGCCAGGCCTGCCGCGAGCTGGACCACCTCCTGGTGGTGGAGGGCTACATGGACGTGGTCGCATTGGCACAGTTCGGTATTCGCAACGCCGTCGCCACCCTGGGCACCGCAACCACCGGCGACCACCTGAACAAGCTCTACCGCGCCAGCAACGAGGTGGTGTTCTGCTTCGACGGCGACCGTGCCGGCAGGGAGGCGGCCTGGAAGGCCCTGGAGACCGCCCTTCCCCTGATGAAGGCCGGCCGGCAGGCACGGTTCCTGTTTCTCCCGGAGGGCGAGGATCCGGACAGCCTGGTGCGCAAGATCGGCCGGCAGGCCTTTCTCGACCAGGTGCAGACCGCACAGCCGCTCTCGGAGTTCCTGTTCGCCCGCCTGGCATCACAGACCGACACCACGAGCATCGATGGCCGGGCCCGTCTGGCCGAACTGGCCCGGCCGCTGATCGCCAAGCTGCCCGCCGGCACCTTTCGCCAGATGATGGAACAGGCGCTCGCCGAACGCGTCGGTGTCGCGGTCGACGTCCCCCCACCCGCACGCCCCGCCGCGCCGCGCCCCGGCAGACGGGTCGCCCCTCGGCACCAGGCCCCCGGCACCATGCCTCCCATCCGCCGCGCCATCGCCCTGGTGCTGCAGTATCCCTCCATCGCCCTGGGCGAACTGCCGCCGGGCTGGGAAGCGATCGAACAAAAGGGCATCGAGGTGCTGAGGAACCTGGTCTCCCACATCCGTGCCCACCCTGAGACGCACAGCGCCGCCCTGGTGGAGGCGGTGGCCGACGAACGTCTGCGCGGACACCTGGCCCAACTGGCGGTGGCCGAACTGGCGGTGCAGGACGATGCGCCGGAACAGCTCCACGGAATTCTCTCGCGGCTACTGGAGAAACAACGCGCAGAACAACGTAATGCGCTCTTGAAATCGACCTCGCTGTCCGCCATGTCGGAAGAAGAAAAACAACGGCTTAGGGAACTCTACAGGCGCTCTTGAGGCCTAATGCTAGAAGGTACTCCCTGGCGAAAGAACACCAGACAAGCTATAATGCCTGATTCTCTTCTGCCCAGGCTTGTCAACGGGGCGGAATATTCAACCTCCTGAGGATTTCCATGAACCAGGAACAGCAGGAAAAAAACAGTATTCGTGATCTGATTGCCAAAGGCAAGGAACAGGGCTACCTGACCTACGCCGAGGTCAACGACCATCTGCCGGACACCATCGTCGACCCGGAACAGATCGAGGATATCGTTCGCATCATCAACGACATGGGCATCTCGGTGCACGAGACACCGCCGGAGCCCGACGAGACCACGCTGACCGACAACGCCGTCTCGACCGATGACGACGCCGCCGAGGCCGCTGTCGCCGCCCTTGCCACCGTCGACAGCGAGTTCGGACGCACCACCGATCCGGTGCGCATGTACATGCGCGAAATGGGGACGGTGGAGCTCCTGACCCGTGAGGGTGAGTTGCGCATCGCCAAACGTATCGAGGACGGCCTCAACCAGGTGGGTTATGCCATCGGCACCTTCCCCCCCGCAGTAGCCCATCTGCTCAAGCGCTTCGAAGACGTCAAGAACGAAGAAGCGCGGCTTTCCGACGTGATCATCGGCTTCAAACTGCCGGATGTGGGTGATGAGCCGCCCGTGCCTCAGGCGAAGAGCGACGACGAGCCCGAGGATACCGGCATCGACCTGGAAGAGGTGGAACAGAAGCGCAAGGCCCTGGAAAAGGCCTACAAGAGTTGGATTCGCCTCCTGGACAAGGAAGGCAACACCGAGAAGGCACGCAAGGCCGCCGAGAAATGCGCCGAATGCGTCATGGAGTTTCGGCTTGCGCCGCCCCTGTTCAACGAACTGACCGGGATGCTGCGTGACGTCGTCAACCAGATCCGTGCCCACGAGCGCACCGTGCTGGACCTGTGCGTAAACGAGGCGGGAATGCCGCGCAAGCAGTTCATCACCTCGTTCCCGAAGAACGAGACCAATCTGGACTGGCTCGGCGAGCAGCGCAAGAGCAAAGAAGCCTGGGCGGCCAAGCTGGAGCCGTTGGCCGAGGAGATCGAGCGGGCACAGCGCAAGCTGGCCGAAATCGAGCAGTCCTGCCGCCTGACCATCAGCGACATCAAGGAGACCAACCGACGGATGTCCATCGGCGAGGCCAAGGCCCGCCGCGCCAAGAAGGAGATGGTCGAGGCCAACTTGCGCCTGGTGATCTCGATCGCCAAGAAATACACCAATCGTGGATTGCAGTTCCTCGACCTCATCCAGGAAGGCAACATCGGCCTGATGAAGGCGGTAGACAAGTTCGAGTACCGGCGCGGCTACAAGTTCTCGACCTATGCCACCTGGTGGATTCGTCAGGCCATCACCCGCTCCATCGCGGACCAGGCCCGTACCATTCGGATTCCGGTTCACATGATCGAGACCATCAACAAGCTGAACCGGATCTCGCGCCAGATGATCCAGGAGATGGGCCGCGAACCCACCCCGGAAGAGCTGGCCGAACGTATGGAGATGCCGGAAGACAAGGTGCGCAAGGTACTCAAGATCGCCAAGGAGCCTATCTCCATGGAGACGCCCATCGGCGACGACGAGGACTCGCATCTGGGCGACTTCATTGAAGACCAGGGCGCCGTCTCGCCGGTCGAGGCCGCCACCATGGAGAACCTGCGCGAGGCCACCCAGAACATGCTGGCCGGACTCACTGCGCGTGAGGCCAAGGTGCTGCGAATGCGCTTCGGCATCGACATGAACACCGACCATACCCTCGAGGAGGTCGGCAAACAGTTCGACGTCACCCGCGAGCGAATTCGCCAAATAGAGGCCAAGGCCCTGCGCAAACTGCGGCATCCCACCCGTTCGGAAAAGCTACGTTCCTTCCTCGACGGCGACTGAGCCGCACTGCGGAACCGCATCCGCGGGCATCTCGCCACCAAAGAGGCCGGCATTGCCGGCCTTTTTGGTATCATCCTCCTGCGTCGCGACCGTGCCTTTTGCTGGGAGCACCGGGAGCCTATGGCTCGGTTGGACGAGGGCCGAACGACCGGTCAGGGGTGAGGGAGACCGAATGCCCGGTGGGCATTCGCAGCTCCCGAACGGCAAACCAGGATGGTTTGCCTGGACTTGCAAGCGCAGCAGGATGCGAAGCGACGCAAGACCGGGCTGGTCCGAACCGCCAGGGATGGCATCAAACCGCGTTGACAATTTATTGGGCCTATAGCTCAGTTGGGTGAGGGCCGACCGTCATGCCAGTGGCATGACGCAGCGGACCGAACGACCGGTCATGGATGACCGGGCTGGTCCGAACCGCCAGGGATGGCATCAAACCGCGTTGACAATTTATTGGGCCTATAGCTCAGTTGGTTAGAGCAGGGGACTCATAATCCCTTGGTCCCAGGTTCGAGTCCTGGTGGGCCCACCATGCACCTTCTCAGTTCGCGCTGAAACGTAACTTCAGCGCAATGTGGTCGAGCCAAAGTGCAACATGCCGTTTCCGAAGCCGGGCGCCCGATCTTCGCCGGGCTCGTCTGTCGTGGCGGATATCGCGCTTTGAGAGAGCACACTTAGTCGAATCGACACCTCGGCCAGCAGGTCTCACGTGGCCACCTCAAGATCTATTGCGTCTATACGCGAGTACGCCCAACCCCAAGGAAAGCAAGGTAAACGTCGCAGGCTCTGGAATAACGCTAAGGGCAACATTCCCATAACGCATGACGGTGTAGGCACCGCTAGACCCAGAGCCAAGCCAAGCACCTCGAAGGGAGCCACTATAGGAAGAAATATCCTGCACCTCAGAGCGCGTAACATCATTGAAGATAAGGTTGCCGTCAACCAATACGTCCATCGTGTCGTCGGCAGAACCCGGACCATTCCGATGAAAGAGCACATCGTAAAGATGATAATCATCCTGCGTATTCATACTAAAAGAGTGCGAGAAGGAAATGCTCGAATCCAGCACACCAATGACGTTGTTTCCCAAGAACAGCCCCCAGGTGCTCTCGTCATCCCTTACAATGAAAAGACCAAACGGCACTCCCCACTTCCAATAGTGCGGCTTGGAGTCCACGACACGTATCGAGCCCGAAAAACGCCAGTCCGTGTCAAGGTCAGCAGAATCCAGGAAATAACGATAATAGTTCCCCTGCAAATAAACACTCGGGTGCGACACCTCCCAATAATCATGAGTACCGCTCGGTGTATCCTCGGTACCTCCGGAGACGCTACCGCCTGTTGCATTGAACAGCTTCCACCCCTCGGTCTTAGGGTCCGTCTTGCCCACATGGGTCGCCAAAATCGGCCCGCCATGGGCAGAAGAGGATAAATAGATGGCCAACAACAATAGAACCGACAACACACTCTTTTTCCGCGGCAAATTCCCGTTCATGGCACTACTCCCATACTGCTCCAACTCTTGGGGAATGGCTCAAGTAGGCAACACCCGCACAACTTGAAATGCAAATGCCTTTGCTCTCCAAAAACACACACGAATCCCCAACGATGAAAATGCCACTTCCAGAAGAACACCTTCCTGATCGCCCTTCTACATCCTGACATGCCATTCAAATCATAGTGTTTGCGATCAAGCGTCATAAAGCGTGAACAACCGGAAATTTCTTCGCGAAGCTGAAAGACATTGCCGCCTCGCCTATCATCCCTCGAGTGGTGAGCGCCACGGGAAAGACGAGCCATCATCGCCCCGGAGGCGCGCCAACCGCTTTACCGATCAGACCAACGGAGACCAAGATGGACATATTGAGAAAAGTCTTGTTGCTGGGAGCAGCCTGCCTTCTCCCGCTCCCTTCCTTCGCGGCACAGCCGGACTCGCAGAAAGCGCTCATCTATTCGGACCTGTACTCCATCGCCCGGGGCGGACGCCTGTACGACAACTGGTTCAAGGAAAAGGGTCTAAAGCCTCCGACCCAGCCCCACCCGGCCTATCCGCCCGCAGGAAAGTTCCGCGGCAAGAAAGGGGCGGACTGGCGCTGCAAGGAGTGCCATGGATGGGACTATCTCGGTGTCGAGGGGGTCTATGGCAAGGGTAAACATCTGACCGGTTTCCCCGGCATCAGGGATGCCTATCGGATGACGCCCAAGAAGCTGGCCAAGATCCTCAGTGACGAGTTCCACGGCTACGGACCGGGCACGCTGAGCGCTGCCGACGTCTACGATCTCGCCACTTTCGTCGCCCGCGGCACCTTCCCCATGGACCACTACATCGATTTCGAAAAAGAGCGGGGCATGGGTAGTGTCCGCCGTGGCAGAGAGTATTACCAGACCGTCTGCGTCGGTTGCCATGGCCTCGACGGAAAAGGGGAAGAAACGCCGCCGCTCGGCAAACTGGCGAGAGAAAACCCTTGGGAGGTAATGCACAAGATTCTCAACGGTCAGCCCGGAGAGGACATGCCTGCCTTGCGCGCCTTTGGCGTACAGCCAGCAGCCGACATCGTCACCTACCTCCAGGAAGAGATGCCGGTCAAGTGATCCTGCGGCGCGGTCAGTCGGCAGACCCTCCTCCCCTGGAGGGTTCCGACTCGCCCGCGACGAGGACATTGACCCAGGTGGGATACCAAAAGGGCTCTTCTTGAATGTGAGGCGCCGCCTCACCAAGCGCCTCCTGCGCGAGCTCAGCAATGGCCAAATCGGGCGCCTCCCGGCTCACCCGTAGCAATACCGCCGGGCTGGCCGGCAAAGCGCCATCCTGGAGAACGGGGGACTCTCCCATCCCCGGCAGCGGAGGTTTCTCGGCCTCACGCCAGCCGCGCGGGCCGTGGAATCGCTGCCACGCCTGTCGCACCAGTTCGTCGCGCCAGGCACGCAGCGTCGCATCATCGACTGCCTTGGCCAGCAGATCCAGCCCCTCGGCAAGGTAGGCATAGTCGGCCAGACTGGCCTGCCCAACCGGCTTGCCCCCCTCGGCCGCCCGCCACAGCGTATGGCCATGCCAGAGCCGCTCACGAATGCGCTGAGCCAATTGGCGCGCTGCAGCGATATATTCACTGCGACCCAGCTGGCGACCTGCGACCGCCAGGGCACCCAATAGCAGCCCATTCCACCCCGCCAGCGCCTTGGTGTCCGCGGGGAGGCCCCGCTGATCTCGTACCTCGAGCAGCCGTGTGCGAATCTTCTCGATGCGATCGGCCATTACCGAGGCGGGTACGCCCTCAGCCTTCGCGAGTGCCTCAATACTCTCCCCCATCCTTGGCAGGTAGCCTCCCTCCACCGTGGGAGCACCATCCAGCGCCCAATGCCTGCGCGCCAGGTCCGCGTCTTCCTTGCCCAACAGTTCGTCCAGTTCCTCGGGCTGCCAGAGATAGACCGCCCCCTCCTCTCCCTTTTCGTCGACCGCCGAGAGGCTGGCGATGAAGAGCCCCTCCTTTCCCCGCATCCGTTCCAGGACGAAGTCCAGGGTCTCGGTGGCAATGGCCGCATATCGGGGCTGACTGAATCGTTCAGCCGCCGCAAGGTAGAGACGGACAAGCAATGCCTGGGTATAGAGCATCTTCTCGAAGTGCGGCACATGCCAGGATGGGTCGACCGTATAGCGGAAGAAGCCACCCGCCAGGTGATCCCGCAGGCCTTGATCGGCCATCTGGTCGAGCGTCAGCACCAGCCATCGTTCTATCTGTCGATGGGAGCCCTTGGCACTCAACTCCAATACTGCGGTCAGCTGGGGCGTCATAGGAAATTTATTCTGTTCCCCAAAACCGCCTTCCAGGGGATCGGCGTAGGCCAGCACTTGGCGCAGGAAACGCTGTGCCAGTCGCTGCGGCGGCGCCGGATCGGGCAAGGGCCGGCTGGGGTCTGCGGTGAGTTCCAGCAGGGCCTGGCGCGCCACCTGGCGCATCTCATCGGAATTTTTCTCCCAGGCAACAGCGAGCCGGGTGACCACCTCTTTGAACCGCTCTGGTGGCAGGTAGGTGATCCCGATCAATGGATACCCTTCCGGTGTAAGGAACAGGTTCAATGGCCAGCCGGCCCTGCCCTGGGTGCGCTCCAGGTAGTCAACGAGGTAGGCGTCGAGTGCCGGATTCAACTCCCGATCCACCTTGACCGGGATGAAATGAGCATTGAGAAAGGCAGCGATCTCCGGATTCCTGTAGGTCTCCCGCTGCATGACATGGCACCAGTAGCAGGAGAAGTAGCCACTTGAGATGAAGATCAGCCTGTTCTGCTTGCGCGCGAGATCCAGAATCTCGGGACGCCATTCCTGCCATGCCACCGGATCTCCACCGTGCATGGCCAGATAGGGAGAAGAATGACCCGCCAACTGGTTTTCCAGGCCAGATACCGGCATGGCCAGGAGCAGGGCGAACAGCAGAGAAAACCACCTCATCGCCATCTTCATCATCATTACGATTACACCGGATCGAGCCGGGAGTCCTATCGCGATGGGACCTCACTGTACAGCAGGGCCTCAGGTTCCGACGACGACTCAGCCGTCGAGCTGATCGAGAATATTGCGGGCCACCTTGACCTGCAGTTCGTTGCCCTCGACCAGCACCTCGTACAGCAGTCGGCGCGCCTCGTCGAAACGCTCTTCCTCGCGCAGGCGCATGACCTGCTCCAGCTTCTCGTCCACCGCGTCCGGAGTAAAGGTCTCTGGCGTGGCGGGCTCTTCCTTGTCGCCACCATCTCCTGACCCAGGCTCCTCCTCGGCGACGACCTCATCGTCGTCATCGTCGTCGAGGGCATCCAGTTCCGCCTCCATCTCCTCGTCCGTCATGGGACGATAGTCATCTTCCGCCGAGGTCGCGGTGCTGTGAGCAGCAGCTGCGCCGGCCATGGCCATGGCCGGCTCATCGGATACCTCTTCGGAAGCCTCCCGTTCGGCCCGCTGCCTGACCACCAGGCGGGAGAGAAACACACCCAACTCGAAGAGCAGCCACATGGGCACGGCCAACAGGGTCTGGGAGATGACATCGGGCGGGGTCAGCAACATCCCTACCACGAAGGCTACCACGATCACATAGGGGCGCTTGGCCGCGAGCTTCTCCGGCGTAGTGATGCCGGCCAGGACCAGAATGATGGTGGCCACCGGCACCTGGAAGGCGATCCCGAAGGCAAAGAAAAGGGTCAGCACGAAGTCGAGATATTCGCTGATATCGGTCATCACCAGCACGCCCTCGGGCGCCGTACTGGTGAGAAAGGCGAAGACCAGGGGAAAGACGACTACATAGGCAAAGGCCGCACCGAGATAGAACAGCACGATACTGGAGGCCAGCAGGGGGAGCGCCAGTCGCTTCTCATGCTGGTAGAGCCCGGGCGCGATGAAGGACCACAACTGGTAGAGCAGATAGGGCATCGCCAAAAAGACCGCCGTGACCAGCGAGAGCTTGAAGGGGGTGAGGAAGGGAGAGGCCACCTTGGTGGCGATCATGGAGGCACCTTCCGGTAACACCTTCATCAACGGCTCGGCAACGAAGGTATAGATATCGTTGCCGAAGGGAAACAGCGCCAGCAACAGCACCAGCACCGCCAGCACCGACCGCATCAGGCGATCGCGCAGCTCCAGCAGGTGGGACATAAAGGGCTGTTCCGGCAGCTGCTCACTCATGGCTTGCTGCCATCTTCTTCGAGCCTGTTACCGGACTTGTCAGCGTCCGCACCTTCGATCGCCTCACGGGTCTGTTCGCCAATATCGCGGAGATCCTCCCTGGTCTCCTCGATGATTTCGTGCACGGGCTTGGCGATGTTCTGCTCTTCCAGCAACCGCTTGTATTCTTCGGCCTGGATTTCGCGATCGATGTCGTCCTTGACGCTGCGCACGAAACGCCGGGCACGCCCCAGCCAGGCGCCTGCCTGACGCGCCACGGTCGGCAGCCGCTCGGGGCCGATCACGAGCAACGCCACCACACCGATCAGCAGCAGCTCGAAAAAACCGATATCGAACATCGTCGGCGACTCAGGGCTTGGACTTGTCCTCTTCCTTCACCGCCTCACCCTCGATGACCTTCTCATCGGCCTCCAGCTTCTGCGGCTCTTCCTGTTGCTTCTTCTCCTCGTCGCTCATGGCCTTCTTGAATCCCTTGACCGCCCCGCCCAGATCACTACCGATGTTGCGTAGGCGCTTGGTACCGAACAACAACAGCACGATCACCAGAATGATCAACAGCTGCCAAATACTGATTCCACCAAATCCCATTTCCTATCTCCTCGATCATGTTGCAGCCCGTCCGTCGCCGGACGATGCCAGATGCCAATGGTTTGTAAGACAAGTCGACCCGTCTCCTATTCCCCATCCTTGCGGGAGGCCTTCTCCTCGAGCCCGGAAAGACCAAAGCGACGTCGCAGTTCGGCCAAGACGTCCTCCGGCCCCAGCCCCTGGTGCGCCAATAGCACCAGACTGTGAAACCAAAGGTCAGCCGTCTCGTAGACGATCTTCTCCGCCTCGCCATCCTTGGCGGCCATCACCGTCTCTGTGGCCTCTTCCCCGATCTTCTTCAGAATGGCATCCAACCCCTTGCTGTAGAGTCGGGCCACATAGGAGCTATCGGGATCGGCCTCCTTGCGCGCCTCCAACACCTCGGCCAACTCGTTCAACACATGACTCACAGCCGCACCTCCACACCCTGCTCGGCCATGAAGCGCTTGGCCTCGGCAATACTGTATTCGCCAAAGTGGAAGATCGATGCCGCCAGCACCGCATCGGCGCCGCCCATCTTGATCCCATCCACCAGATGCTGCAAGTTCCCGACCCCGCCGGAGGCGATCACCGGGATGGGAACCGCCTCGGCGACCGCCCGGGTCAATTCGTTGTCGAAGCCGATCTTGGTGCCGTCGCGGTCCATGCTGGTCAGCAGGATCTCGCCGGCCCCATAGTCGGCCATGCGGCGTGCCCATTGCACGGCATCGATGCCAGTTGGCCTGCGTCCGCCATGGGTGAAGATCTCCCAGTGGTCGTCGACCCGCTTGGCGTCGATGGCCACCACGATACACTGCGACCCGAAGCGTCCGGTCACCTCGCGCACGAACTCGGGGTTCTTGACCGCCGCCGAGTTGATCGCCACCTTGTCCGCCCCGGCATGCAGCATGGTCAGCACATCGTCTGCGGTACGGATGCCACCGCCCACGGTGAGCGGGATGAACACCTCGGAGGCGACCTGTTCGACCACGTGCACCATGGTTGCGCGATCATCCGAAGTGGCGGTGATATCGAGAAAGGTGATCTCGTCGGCGCCCTCCTCGTTGTAACGTCTCGCCACCTCCACCGGATCACCGGCATCACGGATGTCGACGAACCGGACGCCCTTGACCACGCGGCCAGCGTCCACGTCCAGGCAGGGAATGATGCGTTTTGCCAGGCCCATAGTCTTTCGCCCAATTCACGGTCGAACCAAAGCAGATGCGGCAGGATTCGATCCCCGCCCCCGCTGCACGCTTCCCTCACCGCGGTAAAGATTCATGTACAGAGCACGTCTGCCAGCCGCTGTCCTTCGGCAAGGTCCAGGGTACCCTCATAGATGGCCCGCCCGGTGATCGCGCCCATGATGTTGTTGGTAGGTGCGTCGCACAGGGCCCGAATGTCTTCCAGATCGGTGATGCCGCCGGAGGCGATCACCGGGATGCCGATGGCCTCGGCCAGTTCCACCGTGGCGTCCACGTTCACGCCCAGCATCATGCCGTCGCGGCCGATGTCGGTATAGACAATCGCGGACACCCCATCGTTCTCGAACCGGCGCGCCAGATCGATCACCCGATGTTCGGTCACCTCCGCCCAGCCGTTGATAGCCACCATGCCATCCTTCGCATCGAGCCCAACGATGACATGGCCCGGAAAGGCCGCGCAGGCGCGCGCCACGAACTCGGGCTCACGAACCGCCTGGGTGCCGATGATGCAGTAATCCACCCCCATCTCGAGGTAGGCCTCGATGGTCCGCTCGTCACGGATGCCACCGCCCACCTGGATGGGCGTATCAGGATGCGCCTTACAGATGGTCTCGATGGCCGGGCGGTTCACCGGTTCGCCTGCAAAGGCACCGTTGAGGTCCACCAGGTGCAGGCGTCGGCCACCCTCGCCCACCCAGCGATCGGCCATCTCCACCGGATTGTCGGAGAAGACCGTATCGTCCTCCATGCGCCCCTGGCGCAGGCGGACACACTTGCCGTCCTTCAGGTCGATGGCAGGAATCAGCAGCATCAGGGCCTCCACTCGACAAAATTCTTCAGCAGCCGCAGGCCGCTCTCGGCGCTCTTCTCCGGATGGAACTGGCAAGCGAAGAGGTTGTCCCGCGCAATCGCCGAGGTGAAGCGCACCCCATAATCGGTGGTCGCCACCACCAGTCCAGGATCTTCGGGCACCACCCGATAACTGTGCACGAAATAGAATCGGGCATGATCGGGAATATCCCGCCAGAGGGGATGCTCACGGCGCTGGTCGACCTGATTCCAGCCCATGTGCGGTATCTTCAGGGGCAGACCGTCTTCCCCTTTTGCAGTGCCGTCGAAGCGCTTCACCCTGCCGGGAAACAGCCCCAGCAGGGGAGTGCCGTCGTTCTCCTCGGAGAACTCCATGAGCACCTGCATGCCCATGCAGATACCCAGGAAGGGCCGGCTGCGCGCGGCGTCAAGCACCGCCTGGTTCAAATGATGCTCGCCGATGGCGGCCATGCAGTCACGCGCCGCCCCCTGGCCGGGGAAGACCACCCTGTCGGCGCCGGCGATGAAGCGAGGATCATCGGTGATGCGCACCTGCGCATCGCCGGCAACATGCTCCACGGCCTTGGCCACGGAACGCAGGTTGCCCATACCGTAATCGATGACAGCGATCTTGCGGCCCATCTACTGCTACCTACTAGGGCGGCCTACAGCGCCCCCTTGGTGGAGGGAATCACGTCCTGCATGCGCGGGTCCGGTTCCAATGCCATCCGCAGGGCACGGCCGAAGGCCTTGAACACGGTCTCGGCCTGATGGTGGGCATTGCGGCCACGCAGATTGTCCACGTGCAGGGTGACCAGAGCGTGATTGACGAAGCCCTGGAAAAACTCGTGGAACAGGTCGACGTCGAAGCCGCCGATGACCGCCCGGCTGAAATCGACATGGAACTCGAGCCCCGGGCGGCCGGAGAGATCGAGCACCACCCGCGAGAGCGCCTCGTCCAGCGGCACATAGGCGTGGCCGTAACGGCGAATGCCCTTCTTGTCGCCCAGCGCCCGGGCAAGGGCCTGCCCCAGGGTGATGCCGATATCCTCGACCGTGTGATGGGCATCGATGTGCAGGTCGCCCCGGGCCTCGACATCCAGATCGATCATGCCATGGCGGGCCACCTGGTCGAGCATGTGCTCGAGAAAGGGGACGCCGGTTTCCAGGTTGCAACGGCCGTTGCCATCGAGATCGATCGCGACGGTGATCTGGGTCTCCAGGGTATTGCGCTCGACGCGCGCGCTGCGGGGCATCGACACAGGCCTCGGGTGGAAAATCGGAAGCTGACATTCTATGCCAAAAAGGCCCTCTCTGTCAGAGACCGGTGGCACCACCACAGGGTAACGTCATCCAACCGCAGCAGAGCGGGTCGTCTGCCCGGAAAAACGCCGTAAATACATCCCTGTAGGCTCGACGGCGGCATCCCTGCCGCCGACGTTTTCCGTGCAGACACCCGCTCCACTTTTCAACAGCTTACGAACTTAGATGACGGGACCCTGGGCACCACCACCGGCTCGCCTTCGAACTCAGGTCTCCAGCCAGAAGGTGACCGGCCCGTCGTTGACCAAGGCCACCTGCATATCCGCGCCGAAGACCCCCGTCGCCACCGGTGAGTGGGCGGATCGCGCCTGAACCACGAGGTGATCGAATAGACGGCGCCCGAGTTCCGGAGGCGCCGCCCGCGAGAAACTCGGCCGCGCGCCCTTCCGGGTATCGGCCACCAGGGTGAACTGGGATACCAGCAGCAGTCCGCCGCCCACCTGTTGCAGACTGAGATTCATCCGTCCTTCGCGATCGGCGAAGATCCGATACCCCAGCATGCGCTGCAGCAACCGATCGGCCTGCGCCTCGGTATCGTCTCTCTCCACCCCTATCAGCGCCAACAGACCCGGGCCTATCTCGCCCACGATCTCGCCCGCCACGCTGACCCGTGCCTCGCCCACCCTTTGGACCAATCCAATCACACCACCTCTCCATCATGCCTAGACTTTTCGACCGGTTCGCCGATAGCATTCGGCGACGTGCAGGACTATATTCTGAACCTCCACAGCCCTGCTACGGATAGCTGAATGAATCAAAAAGCGGCAACCATCCTCTCCAGCTGGCGCGCCCAGACGATCGAGCGCCTGTGTGACGGGCTCAACCTGCTGCTGGACAACGTCGGCGAGACCCTGGTGGACTTCGCTGCGAAATCCGAGAACGTCGACCTGCAGACCTCCTTCTTCGACGCGCAGCACCTGTTGACCATGCGAGGAGACATGTTGCTGGCCCGTTTTCGCGACGAACTCGAGAAATTCGAGCAGGAAGCCACCCCGAAGAAACCCGCCCCTGGCGATGAGACCCTGAGCCTCCTCGAACGCGAGGAATACGAACGGTCGGTGGCGCTGGAAACCATCACCAACAACTGCGCCCTCCGCAATCAGCAGAACTATCACGCCCTCAAGCAACGCCTTTCGGCCATCTATGGTGGGCGCAAGTTCCAGTTGGACGACCTGCCACTCAATCCCAAACGCGTTGCCCACGCATTCGAGAACAGCATAGACCGGCTGGAAGTGCCCAGTAGGGTGCTGTTGGTGTTGTTCACCCTGTTCGATCGCTACGTGATGGGCGAGCTGGATACGGCGGTTTCCGAAATCAACCAGCGACTCGCAGAAGCAGGTGTGCTACCGACAATAAGGTACACCATTCCCAAACGCAGTGAGCCCGGCCAGCGCGCCAACGCGGCGTCCAAGGATAGAGAACCGGAGGATGCGCCGGACTCGATCCTCCAGGACGAACAATCCGTATCCCGCAGCGTCGCGCCCACCGCCGAGCAGACCATGAACGACATCTCGCGTCTGTTGTCATTGCAGCGGCGTCGACGCTCCTATCAAGAGCTGGGAGAAGCCCCCGCCAACTACCCGCCCATCTCCCCCCAGGAGAGCCAGCGGAGGGTCAACGAGGCCATCGACTCACCGCAACTGGCCGCGCAGGCCCCCAACCCGGCCCCCCAGATGCTGGTTACCCGCGACAACAAGGTCGTCGTCGACAAGGAGTTGTTGCTCAAGGTTCGGGAGACACTGAAGAAGCAACGCGCCCTCATCCACTCGTTGATGGGGGGCAGCCGCAATGTCGGCGAGCGGGAACAGAACGCCATCGACATCGTGGGAATGCTGTTCGAGGCGATACTCGACGACGAGACCATTCCGCCTCAGCTCAAGACCCTGCTCAGCCATCTGCACACCCCTTACCTGAAGATTGCAGTCAACGACCCGGCGTTCCTCAACGACGAACAGCATCCGGCCCGGCTATTGCTCGACCGTATGCTGCAACTCGGCATACGCTGGGTAGATCCGGAACGGCTGCGTACCGGCATCTACCCCACACTCCAGTACTGCGTGCGCAAGATCATCGACTCGAAAGGCGCGCCCGACTACCAGTACCTAAGCGACGAGATCGAACGCAAGGCGAGCCAGCTCGAACAGGCCAAGAAGGTATCCGAGAAGCGCATCCTCGAATCGGAGAAAGGACAGACCATGCTGCAGCGGGCACGTCAGTCCGCTGAATCTGCCACCCAGACCCTGCTACGCCAACACAAGCTGCCAACAGAGGTGCGGATCTTCTTCCATACCCTGTTCAATGACTATTTGAGCCTCTTGTTGCTGCGCAACCAGCTCGACCCTCAGGCCCCGGATTGCCGCCAGGCATTGGATGCCGCTATTCAATTGATCGAACGGATCGCCCAACAGGACGTACCCGGGGCCGTTGCGGCCGGCGAACGGTTGAACCAACTGATCGTTCAACTGTTGCCCCATTACGAAGACAAGATCGCCTCCTTCCAACAACGCCTTCCTAAGCTGGCACGTGGTGAATCCGCCCTCCTGACAGAGATGGAAACGGCACCCGAGCTGGAACCCGAGGAACCGGAAGAGGAACTGCCAGAGGTGGACGACGCCGCTGTTGCACGGGTACTGGAGATCCCCGTTGGAAGCTGGTTCCTGCTGCAGACTTCACCCAGCGAACAGCCGGTCCCGGTAAAGCTGCTGTGGTCCAACCCCCACACCCGGCACGTGTTGTTCGTGGACCAACACGGCCTCAAGCGTGCCCGCATGTCGCTTGAACAGGCCGCGCTGGATCTCGAAAACGGCACCTTGCGTCCTACCAGGGTCAGGGCAGACGGCATCTTTGTCCGGCTACTGACATCCATCAAGAACAAACTCGAAACTTCTCTGTCCACAGGAACCGACGCATGAACGAGGAACGCCGGAGGGAACCACGGCTCGATGCCCTGCCACTCAACCTGTTCGCCTATGACAACCTGAGCAACAAACTGCTCGGTACGCTGGTCAACCTGTCGAGCCGGGGATTGATGATCCTGGGATCCGGGCACGGAGAACCTGGTGGCGTCATGCAGATCGACTTGCGCAGCGCGGATGCTCCCGACAAACCTCTGTTGTCTCTCGGACTGAAGGTGAGCTGGGTGAGCCCGGCCAATACGGCGGGAAGTTATTGGATGGGAGGACGCATCATCGGTCTCGAACCCGAACACGCGAAGACGCTGGCGGAACTCCTACAACAACTGCGCCAGCACGCAGACTCCGCCTGATCAGGCCAGCCTGGCCGCGTAGAAATCGGTTGCGCGCACCAGTGCCGCACTGATTTCCGGCTCTCCCGCCGAATGCCCGCTGCGTGGTTGTAGCGCCAGCTCACTGCGCGGCCAGGCCTTGTGCAATTCCCAGGCGTTCTCCACCGGACAGATGGCATCGTAGCGCCCATGAACGATGGTTCCGGGGATGTCGGCCAGGCGGCCGGCATCCCTGAGCAGTTGGTTGGGCTCCAGAAAGGCCTTGTTCACAAAGTAATGACTCTCTATACGGGCCATCGCCAGAGCGATGCGAGGGTCACGAAAATGTGCCACCACGTCCGGATTTGGCTCGAGGGTGGCGCAGCGCCCCTCCCATACCGACCAGGCCCTGGCGGCCGCCATGCGGCGCAGCTCGTCTTTTCCGGTGAGTAGACGGTGATAGGCACGCAAGAGGTCGTTTCGCTGCTCCGGCTCTATGGGGGCGATGAAGTCCTCCCAATAGTCGGGAAAGAGACGGCTTGCACCCTGCTGATAGAACCAGCGGATCTCGTGTTCCCGACAAAGAAAGATTCCGCGCAGGACCAACGCACTCACCCGCTCGGGGTGAGCCTCCGCATAGGCCAACCCGAGCGTGGAACCCCAGGACCCGCCGAAAACAAGCCATCGCTTGATGCCGAAGTGACGGCGCAGCCATTCGATGTCCTCTACCAGATGCCAGGTCGTATTGTCCTCGAGATCCGCATGGGGGCGGGAACGCCCCGCCCCCCGCTGATCGAACAGGATCACACGATAACGGTCGGGGTCGAAGAACTGACGGTGCCAGGGCTCACAGCCGGCACCCGGCCCGCCATGCAGGAACACTGCGGGGATACCACCCGGATTCCCCACCTCTTCGACATAGAGCGAATGACGCTCACTCACCGCCAGCTCATGGCGCGCATAGGGGCGGATGGGCGGATAGAGGGATTCCATGGTCAGCCGAGTGCGACAGGCGCCCTGTAATCCCCGTCCCGCCACAGGCGAGGAAAATGCCTCCGAGCCAGGGCAGCGTTCTCCGACAGGCAGATCATCGGGCGCCGCAGAAAATGCAGCTGCCGCCGGCCAGAAAGGTACCGGTCCACAGGAAGCGGACGTGACGGTAGGCGGTGGGCAATCCCCGTTCTCGCGATTGCGGGGTGAGTCAAGGTCTTCTCGTTACGCCCGGCAGCGCGCCGGGCATCTTTTTGGCCGCCCCAACTCGACCCGATTGGCGCCACGGTCAGAAGTCCTCTTCTTCCGGTGGTGGATTGCCGTCGTATACCAGGTTCCTGCGGCGCTGAAGGTAGGCATCGCGTACGAAGGCATAGGGATCGAGTGCCGCCTCGTCGACCACTCGGCTGGCACTGAGAAGGTCGGCCCGGGTATCGACGAAATCCAGGCCGCGCAAGCTCCAGCGCAGAGTGTCATCCTCCAGATAGGTCAACGGATCGGTGAACCAGTCCACCACCACACCAACCGCATCCCTGCCGCTGCTCGAGCCGATGATGGGCAACACCAGATAAGGTCCGGAGGCGACACCCCAGGTACCGAGTGTCTGCCCGAAATCCTCGTCGTGCCGTGGCAGGTCCATGTTACTGGCCACATCGAACAGGCCACCGATACCAAGGGTACTGTTGACCACGACACGCCCCAAGTCATTGGCGGCGCGCCCCACCTTGAGCTGCAAAAGGTTGTTGATCGCCGTGGTGACATCCCCAAGATTATTGAAGAAATTGGTCACGCCCTTGTCCACCGGGGCGGGGACGATGAACTGGTAACCCTGCGCCAGGGGCTTGAACAAGGCCCGATCGAGCATGTCGTTGAGACTGAACATGGCCCTGTTGAACCCCTCCAGCGGATCACGAGGGTCGGCAAATTCGGCATCGGTGGTGGCACACCCGCTCAGCAGCAGCCCCCCAGCCAAAAGGAGGACCCGTAGCGAATACCCAAAGCGGCTCTTGCTGTTCATTGTGGCTTTCCTTGGCTTGCGGTCGTCGCGGTCACTGGACAAGGAGAGAATCCGTTGCAGGAAAAGGTTTCATTATACGTATCCGACAGGGTACCACGACAGGATTTTGCCCTGTATCGACCAAGATGATGGTAACTTGAACCCTTCCGGCACCGCCGCCGACGGACGATTTTGCGAAGATCCTGCGCCGATGGAACAGAAAAACGACGCCGTTCAGTACGACAAACGCATGGCCCGACGTTTTCGTGGCTACCTGCCGGTCGTCGTCGATGTGGAAACCGGTGGATTCGACGCCAGCCAGGATGCGTTGTTGGAGGTGGCTGCGGTGACGCTGAGGCTGACGCCCTCTGGCCATCTCGAGCCGGCGGCGTCCTTCATCGAGCATGTACTCCCCTTTGAAGGCGCCAATCTGGACCCAAAGGCCCTGGAATTCACCGGTATCGACCCCTGGCACCCGCTCAGACTGGCCAAACCGGAAAAGGACGCGCTCAGCGCCTTGTTCTCCCCGGTGCGCGCCGCGGTCAAGGCGAGCGGCTGCAAGCGCGCCATACTGGTCGGGCACAATGCCTTCTTCGATCTCGCCTTTCTGAACGCTGCCGTCGCCCGCTGCAACCACAAGCGCAATCCCTTCCATCCCTTCAGCACCTTCGACACGGTAACCCTGGCCGGGATGGCCTATGGTCAGACGGTGCTGGCCAAGGCGGTGAAGGCGGCTGGGATGGAATGGGATACGGCACAGGCGCATGGCGCCCTCTATGACGCGGAGATGACCGCCCGGCTGTTCTGCAAGGTGATCAACGACTGGCAAGACCTGGGCGCTCCGCAGCCTTGGCTGGAGAGCGCGGAGGAAGCCCCCCGGGATTGAGCAGCGAGACCCCCGCCGCGCCCTCGCCGACGCCGGGACACAAGCGCTCGATCAGCTCTCGGCTTCCTCCGGCTTGGGCCAGTTCTGCGCGGCCTCCTTGACCATCTTCTGCAACTCGCCACTGGCATGCAGTTCCAGGGTGATGTCACAGCCGCCCACCAATTCGCCATTGATATAGACCTGGGGAAAGGTCGGCCAGTCGGCGAATCGCGGCAGGTTCTCGAAGATCTCCGGATCGGCCAGAACGTTGACATAGGCGAACTTTTCTCCGCAGTCCTGCAGGGCAGCGGCCGCTCTCGAGGAAAAACCGCACTGCGGAAACTGCGGGGTTCCCTTCATGTAGATAATGATGGGATTTGACTCGACCTGCTCTTTGATTCTGTCCAATACATCCATTGCTCGGCACCTCCAGCCTGTTGCTCGACTCCGCCATTCTAGAGGCTGCACCCGCCGGGTTAAACCACTCCCTGGAAAGGAGAATCAGATACCGTGCCGCTGCAGCCAGAACTCCAGCAGGGCCAGATGCCACAGCTTGCTCCCCATGATGCGGGTGTGGTGCATCTCAGGGGCCTCCAACAGCATTTCCACATAGTCCCGCCGGAAGATCCCCCGTTCACGACACGCCTTTGAATCGAGGATATCGCGCATGAAGTCGAGGAATTCACCCCGTACATATTTCAGTGCCGGCATCGGAAAATAACCCTTCGGGCGGTCGATCACCGCATCGGGCACCCGCCCCCGGGCGATCCGCTTGAGCAGATATTTTCCGCCGTCCCTCAGTTTGTACTCGTTGGGGCAGCGTGCGGCGGCCTCGACCAGTTCATGATCGAGAAAGGGTACCCGCGCCTCCAGCCCCCAGGCCATGGTCATGTTGTCCACCCGTTTGACAGGGTCATCGACGATCAGGGTGGTCACGTCCAGCTTGAACACCGCGTCCATGAAGTCGTCGGTCAGTGGATCCTCCAGCCGCTGTGCGATGTACTCACCCGTGTAGTCACCGTTGCGATAGGGTGCGGTGAGCATGCGCAACATCTCGTCGTGATCGCGATCGAAGTAGTGCTTGCGGAAACGCTCGAGGCGGGAGCCTTCCGTCTCGGCGGCCATGCGCGGGTACCAGAAATAGCCGCCGAAGACCTCGTCCGCGCCCTGCCCGGACTGCACCACCTTGATGTGCTTCGACACCTGTTCCGACAGCAGATAGAAGGCCACCGCATCCTGGCCGAACATCGGCTCGGCCATGGCATCCACCGCCTCGGGCAGTCGCCGCAGCACTTCCGTGTTGGGCACCAGGAACTTGTGATGGATGGGGTGGAAGCGCTCGACCACCTGATCGGAGTACTCGAACTCGCTGCCCTTCTCCTCCGGCTGATCCTCGAAACCCACCGAGAAGGTGTGGAAGCCTTCGACACCGATTTCGTCGAGCAGGGCCACCAGCAGGCTGGAGTCCAGGCCACCCGACAACAGCACCCCCACCGGCACATCGGCCACCTCGTTGCGCCGCCGCACCGCTGCCAGGAGCCGCTCGCGGATCAGCTCCACCCACTGCTCCTCGTCCCGCTCCCCATCACCGTGGCGCGCATCCAGATCCCAGTAGCGGCGCTTCTCGATCCGCCCATCCGATCCGACCACCATGCTGTGCGCCGGCTCGAGTTTGCAAATGCCTTGCAGGATGGTGCGTGGCGCAGGAATCACCCCGTGCAGGGTGTATTGGAAGTGCAGGCCGGCGGGATCGATACGGGTATCGATTCCCTCGGTACGCAGCAGCGCCTGGGTGTTGGAGGCAAAGCGCAGCCAACCCTCCCCACTTGCATAGTAGAAAGGCTTGATGCCGAACCGGTCGCGTGCCGCGAACAGTCGCTGCCTGGTGGTGTCCCAGAGGGCGAAGGCGAACATGCCATGCAATCTCGCCGGACAGTCCTCGCCCCATTCCCGATAGGCCTTGAGGATCACCTCGGTGTCACCCTCGGAGACGAACCGGTGGCCCTTGGCCTGCAGCTCCCGACGCAGTTCGCGGTAGTTGTAGATGGCACCGTTGAAGACCAGGCTCAGCTCTCCATCCACCATGGGCTGGTGGGAACGCGCCGACAGATCGATGACGGAGAGACGGCGATGGCCCAGAGCGGTCGGGCCGGCCCGCCAGGTCCCCTCGTCGTCGGGACCACGCCGCCGCAGCGCAGGCAGCATGCGTTCCACGTTCGCCAGCGAGGCGCCCGCTCCGTCGAATACGATCTCACCACAGAGTCCGCACACTAGGCACCACCCCCAGCATCATTGCTCCGCCCATCGCCATGCCCCCAGCCACCACCTCCCGGTGTCTCGATACTGAGCCGGTCACCGACGCCCACCTCACCCTCACACTTACCCGGCAGGGGTTCCCCGTTGAGCAGATTACGGCCCGGCCGGGCTGGTCCACCACCGGCGAGCCCCCAGGGGGCATGGCGGCGGCGCTCGGTCAACAGCGTGAAGTGGGCCGGCGCCAGAAATTCCAGTTCACGAATGAGACCGTCGCCACCCCGGTGCCAGCCATCTCCACCACTGCCGCGACGCAGGGCATAACGCCCGACGCGCAGCGGATAGTAACTTTCGAGAATCTCAACGGGTGTATTCAATGTATTGGTCATGTGCGTCTGCACCGCATCCAGGCCGCTGTCGAGCACATGGGCCCCCATGCCGCCCCCGAGCGTTTCATAGTAACTCCAGGCATGGGGGCCAGCGGCGCCGATGGCCAGATTGTTCATGCTGCCGTGGCTGGCGGCAGGAATCAGTTCCGGTTCGGCCTGGGCCAGGGCACCCAGCAACACGTCGACCACTCGGGTGCTGGTCTCCACGTTGCCCGCAGCCACGGCAGCCGGACGATGTGCGTTCAAGAGGCTCCCGGCCGGCGCTGTCAGCTCGATCGGCCGAAAGGCACCGGCACAGGCCGGCGTCTGCGGAGGCATCAGGCAGCGGAAGACATAGAACACGGCCGCAGCGGTCACGGCGAGCGGACAATTGACGTTTCCCTCGACCTGAGGCGCCGAACCCGTAAAGTCCACCCTGACCCCTTCGTCGGCGACCAGGATCTCGACCCGTATCGGAATGTCACGACGTCCCTGGCCGTCGTCGTCCAAGAGATCCTCGAAGTGATACGACCCCACTGGAAGACGCTGCAGCGCACTGCGCGCCAGACGCTCTGCATAATCATTCAGGGCCGCCAGTCCCTCCCTGTAGCGGTCCTCGCCAATACCGGCAATCAGGCTGCCGAGCGCCCTGGCACCGGCCCGATTCGCGGCGAGCTGGGCCGAGAAATCGCCGGCCGACTCCCGCGTATTGCCTGCCGCGCCGGACAGCCCGTCGAGCAGGGCCTGGTTCGTGCGCCCCGCGGAGACCAGATGAGTCGGCGGAATGATCTGCCCTTCTTCCTCGAGGCTGCGCGAGATGGGCATGCTGCCCGGACGCTGCGCACCGATGTCGGCATGATGGGCCCGGTTGACCACGAAACCCATCAGGCAGCCATCCGAGAACACGGGCGCCACCAGCGTGACGTCCGGGAGATGGGTGCCACCGAGAAAAGGGTCGTTGAAGACCACCTGGTCGCCTGGCCGCCAATCGATGTCGGATACCACGTCGCTCATGGCATAGGCCATGCTGCCGAGATGCACCGGGATATGCGCGGCCTGGGCGCAGAGTTCGCCGTCTGCATCGAAGATGGCACAGGAGAAATCCAGACGGTCCCGTATGTTGGGAGAAAAG
>RFHJ01000057.1 GCA_003696905.1 Gammaproteobacteria bacterium
ACCATGCCCAGCGGCATGGGGGCCAACATGGGCACCTATCGGTCGCATGTGCGGGAATTGCTGGCTCGCCACCGCAAGGGCCAATCCCTGGCGGATGCGACCGAGGCGGAGGTGTATCTCTTTCTCGCGCTCTCGCCGCACCCGCTCAGTCAGGCGGCCACCCGTCTGTTCGGCGAACTCGAGGCGCGGGTGAGAGAGGGCGACAACACGCCGGTGACCGATGCGTTGCTGTTTGACGCGCTCCGGCAAGGCTGCCACAAGCGACCTGCCGAACGCCGCTTGCGGCGTCTGGTGAAGGAGGACAAACGATGGCAGACCGAACCATCGAGTGGGCAGGCAGCCTGACCGGCCTGCTCGGCGCCTGGCTGCTGGCGATCAACGATCTCCAGTGGTCGGGCTACGGCTTTGTGGCATTCCTGGTGTCGAACGGTTTTTGGATCGCACTCGGAATTCGCAAACGCCTCTTTGGCCTGCTGCTCATGCAGGTCGGCTTTACCGGATCGAGTCTGATGGGCATCGCCCGCTGGCTCTTATGAGGTTCATTGACCGCCCTCTATGAGGGCGGCTTTTTCGAGCAGACCGAAGCGGTGTGCTGGAAAAAGCCGAATTGTCTGGATCTCGAGATCCACGATGGCGCTCGCTCGGCGCCTTAAAAAAGGAGAGGAGGGCAGGCCGCGCCTGTCCGATACGTCCCCGCCGCACCGGGGTGGCTCTATGGATCGCCATCCCGTGCGGGGGTTGGCGAGGAGAGAAAAAATGGGAGAACGGATCGATGTTCACCCGAGTCCGCTGCTGCGTTTCACCCGACCGGTGCAGATCACGCCGGCCGCGTGGGATGCCGCGGTGGAATGGACCGAGGCAGACGCCGAACGGCAGGGTCCGGAACGGACCGCGGACCGGCTCGGCGGACTGCTGTTCTCCGTATCCTGGGCGATTGCCGCCCAGGGACGGGGAGCGACGCTGGCGGTGGACCACTACTGCACGCCGCGGGACGGCCATGCGCGCGACTATCAGCGCATGGTGGTGATGGCCTCCATGGCTCCCAGCGGCGCGGTGGTGATCCACCTGCCAGACGAACAGATCGAGGTCGATCAGGCGACGACGCTGGCCGTTGCTGTGCAAAAGACCGCCGTCGCCTGACCGACCCCTTAGTGGACCCAACCGGGCACATTCTCCCGGTTGGGGGGATGTGCCCTTCCTTCGGAGGAAACAATGACCCATCCCTACCATCACGCGGTCTCATCGGCCAGGAAGTGGGGCGGGCAGCCCGAAGACTACCTGCCCATCCATGATTGGTTCGATGCGACCAAGGAATCCCACGCGCACTTCACGCACCGGGCCCTCCGGCACCATGCCGAGGGCATCTTCGAGTGCGAGCGGGTGTTTGGCACCACCATCACCAACAGTGATGGCAAGAAGGTGCCGGTCCGCTACATCGGCGAGCAACACGTCAAGGAGGACTGCGGCGGCCGGATCCCGAACGTGGCCGACTGGCTCTCGCGCATCCGGCCGGCGCTCTGGATGTCCAAGGGATACCGGCTGACCGAGGAGGAGGTGCGCAATGTCGAGGACTGAACGGGAAATTGCCAAGCTCCTGCCTGGCTATCCGGCGAACATCACCAAGCCGGTGGCGGACCTGATCGATCGCGGCGTGATCGATCAGAACACTGTTGTTACCGTGCGGGAGGTCGCCGGCCGGAAAGGAGAGCGCCACCGTTTTCTCTATCACCTGTTGCTGGTAGAGGGCCTGCGCAAGCAGGGCGTGCCGGTGGACGACACGGTGATGATGGCCCGCGAGGCGGGCCGCAAGGTGAACCTGCATTGGTCGCCAGCGCGCTGGCGCGACGAGCACAACCGCCTGGCACGGTGGGCCACGCTCAAAAAGCTCGCCGAAGCGGCGGTCACCTACGACCTCGCGGACGTCGAGGCGAAATTGCCGGATCGCTGGCCGGGCTATTTGATCCGCTCCTCCCGGCGGCTCGGGATGGAAGGCCTGCGCCAAAGGCATTGCGTGGCATCCTACGATGCGCGCATTCGCCTCGGGTCTTGCGCCATCGCGGTGGTCTTCGTGGACCGCCAGCGCTACACGGTGGAGCTGCGGACCGACAAAAAAGGCGATCTGTCGGTGGTGCAGATCAAGGGTCGGTTCAACCGCGCGCCGACGTCCGATGTCCAACAGCGCATCCTCGAGGTCCTCGGCCTGCCGTGGCAGGAGCCCGTGTTTGCGTTCCATCGCCCCAACCCAGAGAGGAATCGGCAGGACGCGCTCGATACGCTCCGCCAGGTGCTCCCGATCCTGCGTGCCGCGCGGATCGACCGGATTCATGTGTATTTCGATGGATCCGGGGATTCCGGGATGATCGAGGAGCCAAGCTTCTACCAAGGCAAAGCGATCATCAAGCCGGATGAGATCGAGGTCCTGAATGTGGAGGTGCCGGGCACCGGGCAGAGCACGCGGGAATTGCTCGACAAGGCCTTCGAGCAATACCTCGATTCCACCAATGTCGATTGGTACAACAACGACGGTGGCTTCGGTGAGTTCACGCTCGATGTCGCGACAGGTCACTTCGAAGCCGAGGTGAACACCCGCTACACCGAATCGAGCTGCGAGCACGCCGAGGCAATCGAGCTCGAGGAGCCGCGCGAGCAGGTAGCCTGAGTACGAACTCCCAACCTCTTGCCGCCCCTGCAGGGGCGGGCTTTTTTAAGC
>RFHJ01000058.1 GCA_003696905.1 Gammaproteobacteria bacterium
CCGGCCTACCCCGGCGGGTTCAATCTGGCAGATGCCGTGGTGCTTCCCTGGCTACGACATGAGGGCATCGGCCACATCGACCGGCTGATACTGAGTCACGGTGACCAGGACCATGCGGGGGCGGCATCAGCCCTGGTCCGCGCGATTTCCGTCGAGCAAACCCTTTCCGGAGAGCCGGGTCGCGTCGCCGTGGCGGCCCGGCACTGTGACAGTGGGATGAGTTGGCATTGGGACGGGGTCGAATTCCGCTTCATTCAGCCGCGTGAGCCGCGACCTCGGCACGGCAACAACGCCTCTTGTGTCCTGCTGGTCACCGCCGCGTCCGGCAAACTGCTGCTCACCGGAGACGCGGAGACACCGATCGAGACCGCGTTGATTCCGCGGTTGCAGACCGAGGCGCCGATCGACGTCGTGGTGGCCGGGCACCACGGTAGTGCCACCTCATCGTCGCCGGCCTTCGTGCAGACGGTGCGTGCGCGTCACGTCATCTATGCCAACGGCTACCGCAATCGCTACGGCTTTCCCCGCCCGGAAGTGGATCGGCGATGGGCGGCGGCGGGTGCCAGACGCTGGCGCACAGACGGTTGCGGCCGAATCCAGGTCCTTTTCCAGCGGACGCCGCGGCGCGTTCGACTCGCCACCGAGGTGGATTCCCGGTCCCCTTTCTGGTGGCCGAGCGACGTTCCCTGCGATGGGGGCCAGGCGGCTCTCTGGCGCTGATTTGGGGAGTCCGCCCCCTTCCAGTATCATGTCGGCCTTTGATCGCTGCGAGGAAGTAACGTGTTCGAACTGGTGAAAGCCGGTGGTTGGCTCATGTGGCCAATCATTGCCTGTTCCGTGATTGCCATGGCCATCGTCGTCGAGCGGCTGTGGGTGCTACGTTCCCGTCGCGTGATCCCCGAGAACCTGGTGGTGCAGATCTGGCAACTCTATCAGAAGGGAAAACTGAGCAATGCCCATATCGCGACGGTTCGCAAGAATTCCCCGCTGGGAAGAATCCTTGCCGCCGGGTTGATCAACCGCAATCATTCCAGGGATGTGATGAAGGAGGCCGTCGAAGAGGAAGGGCGTCAGGTGGTGCACGAACTGGAGCGCTACCTCAATACGCTCGGCACCATTGCGGCCATTGCGCCGTTGCTCGGCCTGCTCGGCACGGTCGTGGGCATGATCAAGGTCTTTGCGGCCATCACCACTGCCGGGGTTGGCAATCCCGCGGTGCTGGCCGGTGGCATCTCCGAGGCGCTGATCACCACCGCGGCCGGTCTCAGCGTCGCTATTCCCGCGCTCATATTTCACCGCTATCTCAGTGGTCGGGTCGACCAGTTGGTGATTCGCATGGAGGCCGAGGCGCTCAAGCTCATCGAAGTGATGCACGGCGAGCGCGAGGGCTGAGGGATGGATCTGCGTCCGCGCCGACCGAAACCGCCACGCGTCGACATCACCCCGCTGATCGATGTCGTCTTCCTGATGTTGATCTTCTTCATGGTCTCGACCACCTTCGACAAGCAGACCCAGCTGAAGGTGGACCTTCCGTCGGCGGAATCGGTGGAGAAAAAGGAACAGAGTCCCGACAAGATCGAGGTCACCATCGACGCCAAGGGACACTTCTATGTCAATGAGCTTGAACTGGTTTCGCACGATGCGGCCACGTTGAAGCGGGCCTTCGAGAAGATCGCGGACGGGCGAAAAGACCTGCCGGTCATCATCAATGGGGACCGCAATGCACCGATTCAGGCGATGGTGACGGTCATGGACGTGGCAGGACAGCTGGGCATGGCCCGGCTGAGTGTGACAGCCGGTACCACACAAAAGAACAGCGGCAACCATTGACCGTGCCTGGGGGGATGCGGGTTCGACAGTGGGTCGAGAGAGAATGGCAGCACCTGGGCCTGCTGGCCACGATATTGGCTCCCCTGTCGCTGCTCTTCCGCATAGCGGTAGCCCTGCGTCGGTTCGGTTATCGACTGGGCGTGTTCCCGGTCTATCGGGCCCCCTGCCCGGTCATCGTCGTGGGCAATCTGACCGTGGGTGGCAGCGGCAAGACGCCGCTGGTGATCTGGCTGGCGAACTGGCTGCGAGAGCAGGGCTATCGGCCGGGGATCGTCGCGAGGGGCTACGGTGGCCGGGCCCGTCACTGGCCGCAACAGGTGCGGGCGGACAGCGATCCGGGCACCGTGGGTGACGAGGCGGTGGTTCTCGCACGGCGTACCGGTGCTCCGGTCTGCGTGGGGCCGGCGCGGGGTGCCGCCACTGCGGCATTGCTCGCGCACACCGATTGTGATGTGGTGATCTCGGACGACGGCCTACAACACTATGCCCTTGCGCGTGACGTCGAGGTCGCCGTGGTCAATGGCGAGACCCGGTTCGGCAATGGCCTGATGCTTCCGGCGGGACCCCTGCGGGAACCGAGGTCACGCCTGCGCCGGGTGGACATGGTGGTGAGCAATGGCGATCCCCTGCCGGGCAGCTATGCGATGCGCCTTCGCAAACCGATCCTCGTGCATCTGCATCGGGACCAGGAGCGGCGCGAGATCGATATGCTGCATGGGAAGCGGGTATGCGCGATTGCGGGAATCGCCAACCCGGAGCGGTTCTTTCACATGCTGCGGCGATATGGGCTCGAGGTCGAAGGGGTGGCCTTCCCCGACCACCATCCCTATAGGCGCGACGAACTGGCGTTCGA
>RFHJ01000059.1 GCA_003696905.1 Gammaproteobacteria bacterium
AAATCCGAAGGAGACAACTGAGCGACCTCAAGCGGCCTGGTCAGCCAAGTGGAACTCGTTGGAAACCGGACATCTCAAACCGGTGAAAAGGGGATATCTTGCGTCGGCGTTGACACGGCCTGCCAGCCGCGGCACGCCGCCACCCGGTAACCCTGTTCCTGCAGTGCTTGCAGACACTGCCGCTGCTGCCCACTCACCCGGCCGCTGGCCATCTTGAGCTCGACGTAGAGTCCATGCCAGCCACTGCGGGATGGCGGTGACCACCGTTTGGGATGACGTGGGGCAGGGCCAGCTCCGGCCAGCGGTGCTCGCTGTAGCGGGCCCACTAGAACAGGCTCACCTGTTCCTGGTGTTCGCTCGCCCTTGCCGCCAATCATGCTCCACCATGGGTTTCACCTTCTGCCGGAGGTGCCAAGTCACCCGCTCTAGCATCGCCCGGCGCGCCTCGCGCCCCGGCGCCTTGCGGATCTCCTGCGCGTACTCCTCCGCCCGCATCTTCAGGGTCTTTGCCAGTTGCGTGCCAAACACCTGGCCTCCTCGAAGGCGGCGCGCCCCTCGGCCGGCAGCCGCGGAGCCATGGGCGCCAGTTCCCGCGCCTGTTCCTCGTCCCGCTGCCTCAGCCGCGCCTTGTACTCGACCTGGCGATGCCGTGCCTCGGCCAGGTGCGGCCCGGGCGTGGGATCGAAGGTTCCAGCCCGGTGGCGGCGCACCAGCCCCGACGGCACCGCAAGCGGCGACTTGCGGATCTCCCCTGCCCCGATGGCCGCGGCAAGCACGTCGAGCAGCGCCCGGGCATCGGCACCGGTGGAGGCCAGCAGCCGAAGCGCCTCCTCACGCTCGCCCCGGGTCAGTTCCTTCGGAAACACCAGCTCACGACCACCACCGGGTCGTGGTGGCTGTCTCTTGGGCGTTGTCTGTTGGGTCTTCTCTCTTGTGTGTGCCGTTTCGGCACCATCGCTGGTGTCATTTCGGAGCAGCGCCGGTGCCGATCCGGCACTGGCCCTGGTGCTGCCTTGGCACCGGTGGTGCTATTTGCATACACCCCCTGCCACTGCTGATAGTCCTTGTTCACATCCAGGACCTGTCAATATCGCCCTGCCCGCTTGTGCAGCACCCCCAGCTTCACCAGCTCATTGACGGCCCGCGTCGCGTTGGCGCGGTCCAGCCCTGTCATGGCCGCCAAGTGGGAGGCCGAGAGATCTTCCTCCATCTTCTGGAACCGATAGGTCTTGCGAATCACCGCTAGCCCCAGCTCGTACTGCCGCTTGGTGGAGGGATGGCGGATGAGCGCTTCGAACAGCTCGTCGGCGATCCGGATGAAGCCGCACTCTGTCTGGGGACTCCCACGAGTCACCCGGTCAGCGCCTCCCCGCCTCGTCCACCAGGCTGCCAGGGGTGTGCTCAAGGGCCCGGGCGATGCCCTGCAGCTGGTTCAGGCGGATGCGCTGCTTGCCGTTCTCCTTGCGGCTGATGGAGGCGTGCTCAATGCCCGTCACTGGGCTCAGCTGGATCTGTGTCAACCCTGCCCTCAAGCGCTTCCCTGAACTTCATCGTCCATCGGATTCTCTTATGACGCATACTTTGCGAAATCGAAACTGCATATTGTTCATTTATCAATGCAAAATATGAGGGCGGTTCATACACTATGCTAGATTCCTATGCATGAGAGACATCACCATGCAGAACATTGGCGCCCGCCTGCGCGCTGCCCTGGAAGCCAAGGGCCTCCCCTGTCGGGAAGTGGCCTCCAAGGCCGGTATCGACCAGTCCTACCTCTTGCGCCTGGAGAAAGGGATGTTCGAAGCCGGCTCCAGCCCGCTACGCGCCATCGCCAACGCGCTGGCATGCTCGCTGGCCTACGTCTACGGGGAGCAGGAAGCCCTGGAGGGCAAGGAGGAACTGGTGGCGAAGCTGGAGGGGCTGAGCGACGAGGCGCTGGAGGTGGCGAGGGCTTGGCAGGGGTTGTCGGAGAGGCAGCGGGAGGCCATCAAGGCGGCCATTGATCGTCTTGAACGAGATTAAACATTCCTGAATTCAGCCAATAACTGCAACACCCGCCTTTGTGGCGTCCTGCCAGTGTGATCCCTCACAGAACATCTCGATGGGTGCTTGGTAGCCAAGGCATTTCCTGGGTCGCATGTTCAGCTTTCGTTCCACCTCGGCTATCTCCTTGTCTGTCATCTGATCAAAGTCGGTTCCCTTTGGGAAGTACTGCCGGATCAGGCCGTTCATGTTTTCGTTCGTTCCCCGTTCCCAGCTGTGGTATGGCCGAGCGAAGTACACGTCGCTATCCAGGAGCTCACCGACTCGGACGTGGTAGGCGAACTCCTTGCCGTTGTCAAAAGTGAGGGTCTTCACCAAACCGGAGACTGCACCCAAGCGATCAACAATGGCCGCTGCTGTCTGCTCTGCCGTCGCCCGCTCCACCTTGTGTATTACCACCTGACGGCTTTTGCGCTCCACCAGGGGCACCAATGCGGATGATCCCTTGCCTCGCACCGTATCGCCTTTCCAGTCACCCATCCGCGAGCGCTTGTCCACGACTGCCGGACGCTCCTTGATGCCAACCCGGTCGATGATGCGGCCT
>RFHJ01000060.1 GCA_003696905.1 Gammaproteobacteria bacterium
GGATCGCCAGCGCCACGCGCTGCAGACACGTGTCGCCACGGGCTGGGCTCCGGACCACCCGGTGCGCGGACTTTCCCTGCCGACCCGTGAAAAACACCTCTTCGCCCTGCTGTTGGCCACCCGCCGGCCGCTCTGGGTACGCCAGGACAACTGGGACAAGTACGCCCCCTACCTGACCCCGCTGCCCCTCGACGACACCGCACGGCGCGGTTTCTACGCCCTGCCATTGTTTGCCGGCCCACGCCCGCTGGGGGTACTCTACGCCGATGGCGGCAGCCTGTCGGCGGACGGTTTCCAGCGCTTCCAGAAGGCAGGGCGTGCACTCGAGGAACGTATCGCCGCCAGTCGGCGCAGCGCGGCCTGAGCCGACATTTCTCCGCGATTCCAGCGGTTGATCGGCGCCCGCCGCCGTGCCAGGATGCGCCCCCCTGTCCATCCACCAGGCACCCGAAGACCATGAGCGAGAACACGGAACATCCGGTCCCGACCGAGATCAATCTGCACCGCAAGTCCCGTCTGCTCACGATCGGTTTCTCCGACGGGAAGACCTTCTCCTATCCCTGCGAATACCTGCGGGTACACTCCCGCGCCGCGGAGGAACTGGCCGGCGATGCCCCGGTGGTGGGCAAGGAGCAGGTCAACATCGAGCGCATCGAGCCCCAGGGCACCTACGCCATCCGCATCGTCTTCGACGACGGGCACGACACCAGCATCTATTCTTGGGAGACCCTCTACGACCTCGGGGTGAACCAGGAACGCTACTGGAACGACTATCTCGAACGGCTGGCCGCGGCCGGCTACAGCCGCCAGGGCGACCGCCTTGGGGACCAGCCGGAGGAACGACGCCGGATCCGGGTGCTCTATTTCAACTACCTCGCCAACAAGATGCGCCGCGAGAGCGAGGAGCTGACCCCGCCGCCCACGGTTCAGGACGTGGCCTCTCTGCTGGCGTGGCTGCAGAAGGTGAAGGCCGACCGCGGCTACCTCTTGGCCCCCGAGTATGTCCGGGTGACCGTGAACAAGCAGTTCGCCGAGCCCTTCACCCGCCTCGACCCGGGTGACGAGGTGGCCATCGTGCCCAATTCACCCACCCCACCGCCGCCCCCCAAGGGTTAGCAGGCCGGCGCCAGGCACGGATTCACGGTTTTTTACGAGCGGGTGACCCGCCCCCATGATGGTTGGATGATGCCATCCTGCCGTCAGGTCCTATCACCGCTGCAACCGCACACCTGACGACAGAGACCGCAATAGGTCTCGATGGCCTCGCGGTTGGTCCAGGAGAAGACCTGCTCGGCCGCCCGGGCAGCGGGAAGCCAGCGCCAGCGCCGATGCTCCGCGCGACTCAGCAGCGGCATCCGGCGACCGGGCACACAGGCCAGGAACCAGTGTTCAAGATTGGTCCGGGCACCGGGCGCATAACGCCGGCTCCAGGGCGGAATGATGGGGAAACGCCGCTGCTCGCGCAGGTCCAGTAGCGGAATCGCATGATCGAAGCCGGTTTCTTCCCACAGCTCGCGCCGTGCCGCCGCCTGCGGCGTCTCGCCGCGCCGCAGCGCGCCGGTCACCGACTGCCAGAAACCCAGCGGGCGACGCCGCTCGAGCAGCAGCACCTCGCCACGCTCGTTGCAGATCACCACCAGCACCGATTCCGGACGTTTGTACTGTTTGCCTCCCACTGCCCGCTCCCAAGGATGTCGGCCATCACCCCGGACGAAGATCCAAGCCACGCTCACGCCGCCGAATAGGCGTTAACTTCCCCCAATACTCCCCATAGTCTAAAGAAGTATCACGCCATGCCGCCAAGACATCCGAATACCAATGGTGCACACGGAGTCATGGCAGTTTTGTCACCCAACGCAGTTCACCCAGGCACAGGAGCCTTCTGGCTGCCCTCCGGATACCGGGCTCCCACGGCCTCCCCCTGCCGCATGGCAGGGAATGGTGGGGAGGCCCCCCGATGACCGTCAGGCCGGACGAGCCGACCACCCAGGAACCGGCAGAGGAACTGGTGTTCTCCGAGCTGCACCGTGAGGCTCAGGCCATTGCGGTGCTGGAGAACATCGGTGATGCCATCATCACCCTGGACGGCAAGTGCCGGGTGATCGACCTGAACCGGGCCGCCCATTCGCTGTTCGGCTATCAGGACGAGGACATCCTGGGTCAGGACATCCACCAACTACTGCCAGACCTCCCGTCGCCGGACCAGATACCGGCAACGCCCGACCATGAGCTGCCCAGCTGCCTCGAACTGACCGCCAAACACCGTTCCGGCAAGAAGTTTCCCATCGCCCTGACCCTGTCTCGCGTACACAGCGACTGGGGCAGCTTCGGCGTCCTGATCGCCCGTGACCTGACGGCGCAGCGGGCGGCCGAGGAGTTGTTATACCGTGAAAAGGAGCTGGCCCAGATCACCCTGCAGTCGATCCAGGAGGCGGTGGTCACCACCGACGCCCGTGGTCGCGTCAACTCGGTCAACCAGGCCGCCTGTCACCTCCTACGGCGCGACGAAGAGGATCTGACCGACCGACCTCTGACCGATCTACTCGCGTTCTCCGCGCTGGAACACCGACGCGCGGCCCGCGATGGACTGCAGACGGTGCTGCAGCGGGGCGAGTCGGTGCAGCTGGAGGGGCAGCCGGAAATCCGCTTCAACAATGGCGACCGCATCTTCCTGAAGGGCCGGCTGGCACCGCTGCGGGCAGCGGACCGGAGTATCGTCGGTTGTGTCATGGTGATGCAGGACGTCACCAGTGAAACCCGCATGCGCGAGATCCTTTCCTGGCAGGCCACCCACGACGACCTGACCTCGCTCATCAACCGTCGCGAGTTCGAGCGGCGCCTGCAGGAGATGATCGAACAGCGCCGCGGTGATACCCGTCATGTCCTGCTGTATCTGGATCTGGACCAGTTCAAGCTGATCAACGACAACTGTGGTCACGACGCAGGCGACCAGTTGCTGCGCCAGCTCACCAGCCGCCTGGGCACGCGCCTGCGCGACAGCGACACCCTGGCCCGCCTGGGTGGCGACGAGTTCGCGGTCCTGCTTCCCCATTGCAGCGTAGAGGACGGCCGACGCATCGCCGACGATCTACGTGGCATCGTCCGCAGCTTCCGGTTCGAATGGGAAGGTCGCACCTTTGGCGTCGGCGTCTCCATTGGCCTGGTCGCCCTCGACGAACAGATATTGAGCATCACCGATGCCTTGAGCGCGGCCGACTCCGCCTGCTATATCGCCAAGGAAAAGGGACGTGACCAGCTCGTGGTCTACCAACCATCGGGCGACGAAGAGCAGCGTCGCCGGGAGGAGATGTCACAGACCGCGTTGATTCGGGAGGCCCTGGAGACCGGACGTTTCTGCCTCTGGACCCAGCCGATCGTGCCGATCCAGGGACGACCCGGCGACTGGAGCATCGAGATACTGGTGCGCATGTTGGGCGAAGACGGCAATATCATCGCCCCGGGCTGTTTCATTCCAGGCGCCGAGCGCTACCATCTGATGACCCATATCGACCGCTGGGTTCTGCACGCCCTCTGCGTGCGATGGCGCGACGACCCCGCCCTGTTCGCGCCGATCGACAAGATAGCAGTCAACCTCTCGGGCCAGTCCATCGCCAATGACGAGTTCCTGGAGTTCGCGATCGACACGGTCGAAGGTTTCGGCCTCCCCTGGGAGAAACTGTGCTTCGAGATCACCGAGACCGCCGCCGTGTCCAGTATCGAGAAGGCACGCCATTTCATCCGTAGCCTGAAGGCACGCAAGGCACGCTTCGCCCTCGACGACTTCGGCAGTGGCCTTTCGTCCTTCGCCTATCTCAAACAACTGCCAGTGGACTACCTGAAGATCGACGGCGCCTTCGTCAAGGACATGGAACACGACCCCATCGACGCGGCCATGGTCCGTTCCATCAGTGACATCGGACGCGCCATGAACCTGCAGACCATTGCGGAGTTCGTGGAGAACGAACAGGTCGTCGGCATGTTGCGCGACGCCGGCGTGCACTATGCCCAGGGCTACGGCATCTGCCGCCCGATGCCACTGGAGCAACTGACCGAATTCCAGCCGACGTCGGTTCGGGCCACGGCTGGATGATGATCATTCGGCCGGCTTTTCCTGCCGTCGCACCCGGATGTGCAACTCGCGCAACTGCTCGGGCGTGACTTCCGAGGGGGCATGGGTGAGCAGACAGTTGGCGTTCTGTGTCTTGGGGAAGGCCATCACCTCGCGAATCGAATGCGCGCCCGCCATCAGCATCACCAGGCGGTCGAGGCCGAAGGCCAGCCCGCCATGGGGTGGGCAGCCGAATTTCAGGGCATCGAGCAGGAAGCCGAACTTCTCCTTTGCCTCCTGCTCGCCGATGCCGAGCAGTGCGAACACCTTCTCCTGTACCGGCTCCTGGTGGATACGGATGGATCCCCCACCCACCTCGGTGCCGTTGAGCACCATGTCGTAGGCGCGCGACAGGCAGGCGCCGGGGTCGCTCTCCAATAGCTCGATATGCTCGGCCTTGGGCGCGGTGAAGGGGTGGTGCAGTGCATGCCAACGGCCGCTCTCGTCGTCCCACTCGAACATCGGAAAGTCGACCACCCAGAGGGGATGCCAACCCTCCGCCATCAGGCCGAGATCTTCGGCCAGTTTCACCCGTAGCGCGCCCAGCGCCTCGTTGACCACATGGGCCTTGTCGGCACCGAAGAAGACGATATCGCCATCCTCGGCACCGGTCCGCGCCATGATCTCCATCACCGCTTCGTCCGGGATGAACTTGAGGATCGGTGACTGTAGGCCTTCGACGCCCTTGGCCAGGGCGTTGACCTTGATGTAGGCCAGCCCCTTGGCGCCATAGATGCCGACGAACTTGGTGTAGTCGTCGATCTCCTTGCGGCTCAGCCGGCCGCCCCCCGGGAGGCGCAGGGCGGCAACCCGCCCCTTGGGGTCCTTCGCCGGGCCGGCGAACACCTTGAATTCGATGTCCTGCAACAGGTCGGCCACATCCACCAGCTCGAGACGGCAACGCAGATCGGGACGATCGGAGCCGAAGCGCCGCATCGCCTCGGCATAGCTCATGCGGGGGAAGGGATCGGGCAACGCGACACCGAGCGTCTCGCGGAAGGTGACCCGGATCATCTCCTCCATCAGTCCCATGATCTGTTCTTCGTCGATGAAGGACATCTCGAGGTCGAGCTGGGTGAATTCCGGTTGCCGGTCCGCGCGCAGGTCTTCGTCACGGAAGCAGCGCACGATCTGATAATAACGATCCATGCCCGACATCATCAGCAGCTGCTTGAACAGCTGGGGCGACTGAGGCAACGCATAGAACTTGCCCGCATGCACACGACTGGGTACCAAATAGTCACGCGCGCCTTCCGGTGTGGCCTTGGTCAACATGGGGGTCTCGATATCGAGGAACCCCTGGGCATCGAGGAAATTGCGCAGCGCGCGGGTCACCCTGGCGCGCAACATGATCCGTTCCTGCATGATCGGCCGGCGCAGGTCGATGTAACGGTAGCGCAGCCGCAGTTCCTCGGAGGTGTCGGTATCATCCAGCTGGAAGGGGGGAGTCGCCGCGCGGTTGAGGATCTCCAGTTCCTTGCCCAGCACCTCGATCTCGCCGGTCGGCAGTTCCGGATTGACCGTTCCCTCGGGGCGGGCGCGCACCCGACCCTTGACCCGCAATACGAACTCGTTGCGCACCTGTTCGGCGGTGGCGAACACATCTTCCACGTCGGGGTCATAGACCACCTGAACCAGGCCACTGCGGTCACGCAGGTCGATGAAGATGACCCCGCCATGGTCACGGCGACGGTTCACCCAGCCGCACAGCTCCACGGTCTGGTCGATGAAATCGGCGTTGATTTCGCCACAGTAATGGGTGCGCATGAATTATTCCTTGAAAAACAAGACGCTCCGCCAGGCGGAGCGTCGCATGGTTCATGTCGGATCCAGGGCTATTCGCAGGCCGGGCAACCACCGCTGCCACAGGCATGTCCACCGGCTGCGGCGGACTCGGCAGGCTTGCCACCCTTGTCCTTGAAGTCGGTGGCGTACCAACCACCGCCCTTGAGCTGAAAGCCGGCAGCGGAGATCAGCTTCACCAGGGCCGCCTGCCCGCATTCGGGACAGTCGCGCAGCGGCGCGTCGCTCACCTTCTGCATGGCCTCGAGTTCGTGGCCGCAGTTCTCGCAACGATATTCGTAGAAAGGCATCGTCGATACTCCGTGCATCTGTTTACCAGAAAACCGGCGAATGTTAACACATGCTGATACTAGGAAGCATGGGGCTGATCATCGGATCCAGGGTAACGTCATCTAACTGCCATGAGTTCTTGGCCACACCCCTGATCATGGAAAAGCCTGGCCGGCGGTCATCGATGCGGTTCGTGCCTCACCGCATCCTACGTCGTCCTCCGACTTCGTAGGGTGGGTGAGCACCGCGAACCGCACCAGAAATGGTGCCTGGATGTGTATTTCCACCCTCAACTGTATCGGAGCGGGTCGTCTGCCCGGAAAAACGCCGTAGATACATCCCTGGCCGCTCCCGGCATCCTGCCTCCCGCGCCATTCGCACATCCCTGTGCAGCATAGGCTCGACGGCGGCATCCCTGCCGCCGACGTTTTCCGGGCAGACACCCGCTCCATTTTTCAACAGCTTACGAATTTAGATGACGGAGTCCTGTCATCGGATCACGGCTTCTCCGAACGCCGGCTTTCGGTCTGTATCCACGCCAGCGTTGGCACAGCCATGTAGCCTGGATGGAGCGAAGCGGAATCGGGGGGATGTCTTCCCGAAGCTGCCGGGTCAACCTGGATCGCGTTGTAGTGACACAGTGTTACCCGGACAATATGCACATAAGCATTGGTTTTTACGAACGAATCAGTGAAATTCTGAGCGGTCTGGTGAAATATCCGGGTTAAAGCAGCATCGAGGTGTCGCTCTCGAGAGGTGCGTCACTATCGAGTTCTTCGCGCATTCGATCCACCAGCTGGCGCAATTGCGACAGCTCTCGCTCGGCCATGCCGAAACGCAGGTAGCGATCGGTACGCCGCAACACCTCTTCCAGCCGCCGGTTGCGTGCCTGCAGGTAGAGCAGGGTATGTGCCACATAATGGGGGTCGATCCCGTGCTCGAGCATCCGCTTGGCCGCCGCGAGAGCCTGCTCCAATTGTGCCTCAGTCGGCCGCTTCACCATTCTCTCCCGGCGAATCCGTACGCTGTGACCTGCGCCGCAGTTCCTCGCCCTGGCAGCGCAGCACGTGCCGAATGATCAAATCCCGATCCTGTTCTCGCATGTGGGTAAAGGCAAGCCTCACCCGATGGCTGTAACCGGCCCCCTCTTCCGTCTCGTCGACCGGCTCGCAGTCGACGACGTCGCCATACATCAGCACGCCGGTGAAGGAAGGAAACAACAACAGGCGAATCTCCAGTACCTGCCCTGGGTCGTAGCATTCGTTGACCAGCGCGGCCATGCCCCCTGCACTGAGGTTGACCGGATGCGCCGGCTGCTGAGCCAGTTCGTTGTGATCGGCGGTTAGCACCCTTCCGAGGACCTCGATCTTGCGATCCAGGGCCTTCAGATAGGCCGCGACGTCGGGATCGTTCGCCTCGATGCGTCGCATGTTGACCAACATCTCGGCACTGATCGCGGCCAGGCTGGACATGACCGTGAAACTGCTGGCGAGATTCCGCTCCAATCGCTCGTCGAGCCGCTCCAGCTCCTCCGCAGGCACCGGCCTGAGCTCCAGCCGTACCGCGTCGTCCACGCGAAAATAGGCCCGCCGTTCGGAGACCGCCGCTGGTCTGTCCTGTCTACTCATCTCGCTGACTCCCCTGCCTGCCCATCGGGCACAGTTATTGTCTCACCACTGTCCTTGTCGGTGCCACGCTGGATGATCAGTTCCACCCGCCGGTTCTTGGCCCGCCCCTGGGGAGTCTTGTTGCTCTCGACAGGACGGGTGTCGGCAAATCCCTGCACCACCACCCGTTTCTCGTCCAGCTTGGGATTACGCAGCAGGGCGTGCAGCACGGTTACCGCGCGGGCCGAGGAGAGCTCCCAGTTGGAGCGAAAACGGCCAGTGCGGATAGGAATGTTGTCGGTATGCCCTGCCACCAGAATCCGCCCCGGCCGGGTGGCCAACACCTCGGAGATACGATCGAGCACCTTGTAGAAACCCGGATCGAGACGCGCACTGCCAGAGCCGAAGGAGCCCTTTTCCTGGATACGGATAATGATCTTCTTGTCCTCCTTCTCCAGGCTGATCAGTCCCTTGTCGATCTGTTCCTTGAGCGCTTCCTGCAATTCGGCGTACTGCTCCTGCAATTCCTTCTCTATGACCTGTTCGGCCAGCCGCAACGCCTGTTGTTGACTGATCTCCGCGTCGCTCTCACCGTCCTTCATCTTCAGGTTTTCCTTCTCCACATCGCTGGTTTCCTGATGGATCTCGGTAACCACGGAGGGATCGGAAATGGAAGGGCTCCATTCCTGCTTGATGACGCTGACGCCCTTGACGATCTCCGTCGCCGGGATCTCGCGCTGTACCCCGAAGGCGTCCTTCATCGACTCGGCCATCTTCTTGAAACGCACCGCGTCGATCTGGGCGAAGGAGAGCAGCAACACGAAGAAGCACATCAACAGCGACATCAGATCGGCGAAGGTCCCGAGATAGGCGGGCAGACCCTCTTCACAGGGCGGGCACTTGTCGGCCATCTCAGGCCTCCTCGGGCCGCTTCTTCTGCGGCAGGTAGGTCGAGAGCAGCTGCTCCAAAACCTTCGGATTCATGCCTTCCTGGATGCCGGCGATGGTTTCCATGATCAGTGACTTGTTGGTGCGCTCGATGTCGGTGGCGCGGGCAAGCTTGTCCGCGATCGGCTGGGCAAAGGCGTTCGCGATCACGGCACCGTAGAGGGTAGTCAACAGGGCCACCGCCATCGCGGGCCCAATGGCGGCCGGATCGGACATGTTGGCCAGCATCTGCACCAGACCCACCAGGGTCCCGATCATGCCCATTGCCGGTGCCATGGTGGCCATGTTCTTGAACATGTTGATGCCCACGTCGTGCCGCTCCAGCATCAGGTCGATCTCCTTGCCCAGCATGCGCTGTACCAGGGCGGGATCGTGCCCGTCGACACAGAGGCCGATACCCCGCTTCATGAAGTCGTTGCTGATCTCCTGCCCCTCCAGTGCGAGCAATCCGTTCTTGCGCGCGATATCCGCGAGCGCAACACCCTCCTCGATCAACTTCTTCGGATCATCGACCTTGTAGAAGAAGGCCTTCATGCCGATGGCGAAAGAGCCGAGGAAATCACCCAGAGAGACCTGCATCAGGGTCACCATGAAGGTGCCGCCCACCACGATCAACACCGACGGCACATCGAAGAACATCATCACATCGCCGCCCGTTGCGATGGCCCCGATGATGATGCCGAACCCGCCCAGCAGTCCGACCAGTGTTGCGATATCCACGCGCTACCTCCTTCCTGTGTTCACACGTATCATGCGTGCCGCATGTCTGCTCTGAAGGCATTAGCGGACGGGCAGTGCAAAACTTTAGGAAGCAAAAACCTTGAGGAAGATCTGAAAGATTCAGACCTTCCGCGGCTCAGGGAAGAGCCGCCAAAATCGATCGCTATAAGCGATTGATTTTGAAGCCAGCCGCAAACCGCGTTTGCGGCGCAGCGTA
>RFHJ01000061.1 GCA_003696905.1 Gammaproteobacteria bacterium
ACCTGCCAGGGTGCCTGAATACCCAGTATCCGGGTGTATAGATCAACGTCTCTCATGCTGCCCTACGCTAAACTACCCACTCGATCAGGGGAAGAGCCACCCAATTTATAGGCAATGAGGAAGGAGCCATAAGCAGCCACTGTCGTCAGCGTTATCTCCACCATGGCATCGTCGATACGCCTTATCAGGTGCGAAACCAACAGGCCAGTGATGTCACCTATGAACAGGCCGCCGCCGACGACCGCGCCAAATTCCATCGCCATACCGGCAGGGGATAGTGCCTGCCCCACGATCAGCGACAACACCAGGGTAAAAAATACAATCGCCGTGCCGTCGTTGAGCAGGCTTTCGCCCTCGATGAGCAACGTGAGCCGGCGCGGTGCGCCCAGCTCCTTGAACAGGCCGACGACCGAGATCGGATCGGTGGCAGCAACCGCGGCGCCGAAAGCCAATGCGAGTGTCCAGCCGATTGCCGGCAGGTGAGGGATTTCATTGCTGGCAAAGACAATGAGTGCGGCGGTGATTCCGATCGAGGCCGCCACTCCTGGGACGACCAGCGCAAGTACCGTGATCCGGTCGCGCCACAGTGCTTCGAAATCGATGTGATATGCCGCTTCAAAGATCAGGCCCGGAAGAAATACCAGAAACAGTAGGTTCTGGGTGAGTTGCGGTGCATGCAACCAATGCAACATACCCAGTCCCAGGCCAACCACCACCAGCGCGACCGTATAGGGTGTATGAAACTTGCGTGCCACAACCGCCACCGCAGAGGCGACGACGAACAGGAGTATGACGATGGTCTCGGTTTCCATGGGAACGACACTCATGTTTCAGAGACTCGGGGCTGCATTATCCCCTCTGCCGGCGGCGACGCAGATATCTGCGCGCCTTGCGTGCTATTACGACCAAAACCAGAACGAAGGCGATTAGCCCACCGATGCCAATTGCATAGGCGCTGTACCTGACCCAAGCACCCATAGCGATGCGCCCCAAGCCCATATAGATAAAGACCCAGAGCGCCACCGTCAGTATATCGACGAGAAAAAAACGCCCTGCACTGATCCCCAGGTAGCCCGCTGCGGGCGGCACGGCGGGATGAACAAGCCATGCGAAACGGCCAAAAAACAAAGCTAGCGCCCCGCGTCGATTGACCAGCCCAACGGCTCTTTCAATCGCCTTATGGTAACGGCGGCTCTTGAGCCAGCGCGGCGGCTCAGTTCGCCCCAGCCTGCCAAGGCCATATCCCAGCGCATCGCCGAGCAGAGATCCAAGAACGCATCCGCTATAGATCAGCCAGAAAGATTCCCCGGTTGTTGCCGTCATGGCACCAAGTGCAGGCAGTATCAGCACCCCCGGAAGGAAGAACCCCACAACCGGGGCCGATTCCAAAGCCATAATCAGGATCACCAGCGGCATGGTGATGTGCCGATGCTCCAGCAGAACCTTCGTGATATCCATCGGTCATGCAGAACACAAGAACGGCTACAGGTGGCTCGCTATCTTCTTCAAGCCGCTGCGGATCTCCTCACCCAGCAGTTGGGCCGCCGCTGCAACGTCCTTCGATGCCTCTGCAGTCGCATCTGCGAGCTCCTTGACCTTGGCTTCGAGCTCCGCGAGCTTTCTCTCGAGCTGCAGCCATTCTTCGTGGGCCTCCAACCTGGCAAGGCCCCATTTCAATCGGAGTTCATCGCGCTTCAGCTTGAGGTCGGTAACAAGTCCATCGATACTTGGCTTAACATCGTTCATATCCTTCTCCCTCGAGTTCGCTTATTCGATATTGGCAGGGTTGCCTGTCGAGCGCCAGTGGGATTCTGCTCAGATTCTGATGCAGCGCAAGGGATGTCCAGATATGGCCCTTGCACGGTTTGACGCCGCATGCCCTGTCCTTGGCGCAAATGACCGGAACCTTGCCTTCGCGATCGTGCGCCGGCACCTCGGGGCTCGATGGACAAGGGTCTTGTGATCGACTAACTTGAGCCACATTCTGGGGTGTATAGAGGCAAGCAATGATGCAACTGCAAGGGACCATTTTTCGGCAGCGCCGCGTAGCTTGGGGGAGTACGGGTTGCGCCTGTCCTCGTTCCTGTGTGCGCCAGGGCAGCGTAGCCTGCTCGAACTGTAGCGGTCAGCCTTCGAGTGGAAGCGCGCGAGGTGGGCTGAAAGCTGCAAGAGGCGTTTTCAAGGGGTTACTTCACCGCATTGGGTGGCCGTCGCAATACCCGGTGCTGAAATCTACCTCGAAGTTCCTGCCCCGTTTTTTTTGCCTGCGGGTGCGGAGCGGCCGGTGATTGATGGATCCAGCATGCTCCGAAAGGTGTGGCGCGTTCTCTCTTCGGCCCTAGTGCTATTCGCGGTGGTGTGTTCAAGCCCAGGCCACACAGCCACGTTGCAGGTGGTGGTAAAGCCGGCCCCGCCGTTTGTTATCAAATCGCCCGAGGGGCACTACAGCGGTTTGGCCATCGACCTTTGGCAGACCATGGCCGAGGAGCTGGGGCTCCAGTTTCACTTCGTCGGCGTCGACAACGTGCCGGATCTACTGAACGGTGTCGCGCAGGGTCGCTACGACCTCGGCGTCGGGGCCATCTCCATCACCGCGGACCGCCTGAAACGGGTGGATTTCACCCAGCCCTATTTTCATTCTGGTCTGGGCATTGCGGTTCCGACCCAGCACGAGAGCAGCCTCGCGGGATTGCTGCACAATCTGCTTTCACCGAACTTCCTCAAGGCGGTGGGCGGGTTGGTCGCGCTGCTCCTGGTGATAGGGCTGGCGCTGTGGCTGTTCGAGCGCCGTCGCAATTCGCACATGTTCAGTAACGATGCCAAAGGCATCGGCAGTGCGTTCTGGTGGGCGGCGGTCACTATGACTACCGTGGGC
>RFHJ01000062.1 GCA_003696905.1 Gammaproteobacteria bacterium
ATCGACGTGGTGGGCTTCGACGTGAAGCAGGATGAGGCCACGCAGCTCCAGTGCATCGCCGAGAACGGTGGCGGCAGGTATTACGCCGCGAATGATGCTGCGGCGCTCGCCCGGAGTCTCGCGGAGATCAAGAAGAAGGTGGTGAGTCTCAAGCCCATCTTCCGCGACGATTTCGACGGGGACTCGATCGGCGAACAGTGGGAGGTGGTCAATCCCGATCCGGACAATGCGATCGTGGAAGAGGGGATGCTCCAGATCGTGACGCAGGTGCCGGAGAAGAAGCTGTTCAACGCAAAGAACCTGCTGCTCTACAAGGGGGATCTGCCCAAGGAATATGAAGTGGATGCCAGGGTCATTTCCTCCCTTGTTCGTGAAGGCGGTTGCAGCATCGGAGGAGTGAATTCGCCTTTCGTTGGTATTGTCCTCAAGCAGGATGACGACAATGCCATTTTGCTGGCTGGTGGTAGATCACTGGATGCATGCTCCAACGCACAGGCGGTACTCTTTTTGCGGCTGAAGAAAGGGAAATGGCAGCCAGGCTATTGGATGAATCTGGGGGACCCAGTCATGGATCGGCCCTTGCGACTGAATCTACGCCGGATGCAGCGCAAGTTTATCGGCAGCTTTTCCACCGATGACGGAAAGACCTGGAAGGCGCTTGGTTCTTTCACCATTCTGCGGGCGCATTTCCGCTTGGGGTTGATGGCAGCGCGTGGCAGTGGGGAAACCCATCCGATGCTCGACAAGGTGGACTGGATCGAGCTGCGCGACCTGAAGCGCTGAAGATGCCGATGGAAATGGAGGAAGATATGAAGAAGGTGATGATTTCAATTTTTTGGATGCTTTTCACGCTGACCGGTGTGGTCATGCCTGCATGGGCGGGCGATGAGGTGCTGTTTCGTGACGATTTCGATGGCGCCGGTATCGACGAGCAGTGGGAGGTGGTCAACCCCGATCCGGACAATGCGATCGTCGAGGAGGGGATGCTTCAGATCGTGACGCAGGTGCCGGAGAAGAAGCTATTCAGTGCAAAGAACCTGCTCCTCTACAAGGGAGTGCTGCCCAAGGAATATGAAGTGGAGACCAGGGTCGTCTCTTCGCTTGTTCGTGAAGACGGTTGCAGGATAGGAGGGGTGAATTCACCCTTTGTGGGTATTGTGCTCAAGCAGGATGACGACAATACCATACTGTTGGCAGGAGGCAGATCACTGGATGCATGCTCCAACGCACAGGCAGTGCTCTTTCTTAGATTGAAGGATGGGAAATGGCAGCCAGGATTCTGGATGAACCTTGGGGATCCGGCCATGGATCACCCCCTGCGACTCAAGTTGGTTCGCGCAGGCCGGGTTTTCGATGGCTTCGTCGAATTAAAGGACAAGAAAGGAAAACCCTTCTGGCGTCGAGTGGGTGTGTTCCCGGTGATTCATGCCGATAAGTTTCGGTTCGGTTTGATTGCCGCCCGTGGCAGCAACGAGACCCACGAACAAATCGACAAAGTGGACTGGATCGAGCTTCGGAAACTGAAATAGGCGGTACGGCTGGTAGGGGGCGGTCGCATGCAGGAGGGCGATATGAAAACATGGTGGCGCATGTGGCTGGTGGCGACGATGCTGGCGCTTGGCGGGGCATCTGCCTGGGCCGGCATCGCCGACGACGTGCGGGAATCCCTGAAACACGGGGGCGATCCGAATGCCTGGGTCAAGCAGGAATTCGGTTTTCGAACGCATCCGCTTCATCTCGTGGCCTCCGCCGGCGGCAAGGCGGAGGATCGCGTTGAGGCAGCGCGGCTGCTGATCGAGGCGGGTGCCGACGTGAACGGCCGGGACGATTCCGGAAACACGCCGCTTCACAAGGCGGTCGGGGCACTCAATCCCAAGGTGGCTGAGCTGCTGATCCGGCATGGCGCCAAGGTCAACGCGCGGAACAAGGCGGGGGAGACGCCCATCTTCCGACTGGCGTCAGCCGCTTCTCATCTTCATTACGGGAATCCATCCGAGAAAGAGCGCAAGACCATGAGCCGGGACATGCGCACCCTGGTGGCCCTTCTTTCCCGTTACAGCGCCGATCTCGATGCCCGGAATCGGAAGGGTGAGACGCCGCTGGTGCATCTTGCCGGCACCGCTACCGCGGAAATTCTTGGTGCCTTGCTGGATCACGGTGCAAGGGTGGATGTGGCGGATGATAAGGGGGAGCAGGCGCTCGACAAGGCGATCTTCACCAACGATGCTGCCGCCGTTCGGCAACTGATGGTGCATGGCGCGCGGGCGAGCGTCGGTCAGGTCGTTCATGCCATCGAACGGCGAAAAGATGCGGAGATGGTGCTGGCCCTGGTCGAGGGTGGGGCAGAGCTCAACGGTACGGACCGGGTTGGCGATTCGCCCCTGTGCGCGGCGATTTTGGAGGCGAGCATGAATCCAGAGGCCCGACGGAAATGGACCCCCGTGATCCAAGCGATGCTGGCGCGGGGCGCCGACCCGAAATCGCCGTGTGCCTTGGGGAGTACGGCCATGGGCCTGGCAATGAATGATCCGGAACTCTCCCGCCTGTTTCAGAGTGAGCGTTCTGCGGTGTCATCCAAGGAAATGAAAGATCCTTCTCAAAGTGAACAGCCTCATCAGACGGGCGAGACGGACAAGGAGGGCGAGAAGGAATCGCCGGTAGAGCGTGGTGCGACGGATGTGGTGAAGGCGTTCTTCCAAGCCGTCGATCAGTCCATGGAACTGGAAGAAACGGCGACGGCGGCAGCCCGCATAGAAACATTGTCGGGCCGCGATGCCATCGCAACACGCATCCGTACTCTGGAGCGCTATGCCGGCCTCAACCGCAAGGTATTGCAGCTGTACGAACAAGGCGATCGAAACGCTTCACAGCGGACCAGTGAGGCAGGGGGGGATAAGGAGGCGGCCGAAGCGGCGGCACGGGTCTACCGCAAGACCATGAAGGAGCCCTACATGATTGCACTGGCGGATCGTGCACGGGCCAATGCCGAGTGGGCGGAGCTGACCCTTCGCGCCTATCGACTGCTGGAGCAAAACCCGGACAAGTGGCGGTTCGGCAGGGCCGGGGAAAAGCACCTCGTCATCACCGATCGTGGCTTTGCGAAGCAGATGGGAGAGATCTCCGGACGCATGAAGGAGGCGGGCGCGCGGGCCCGGGAAGCCAACAAAAGGGTGCGGCGGCTCGAGTCGGCAGGGGGCTGAGGTGAGCCAATACCGCTGGTCACGGCGGCCTGTGGTCTGGGCAGGACTGGTGATCCTGGTGCTTGCAGGCGCCGGCTTCTGGGTGAGGCTCCTGACAACCGAAAAAGGTCCCGTATTCGGTACCACGACCCGCCCCTTCGATCCATCTGATTGCGCGCAAGGAGGATGCCGGGAGGCCTATGGTCACGCACCGGTGGGGGGCGACAGGCTGGTCATCATCAGTTCGGATCAGGTGGAGGATCCGGTGACCCGATGGAGCGATTGCCTTGGCGCCTTCGGGGCCTGCGTCGAAGCGGCCACCAGCGACGATGCAGCGACCCTTCGACGCTGCATGGCCGGGAGTGGCTGCCCCGCGAGCTGCCGCACGGCCTTTGAGGAGGCCACCGAAAACGCGGATCGTGAGGCGGCCTACGATGCCTTTGTCGCCATCTTTCTCGCCGAGGGTGCGAAATGCCGGCCATGACCGTCGACGGCGATCGTGGAGCGACGTGCGTGAGTCGCTGGTTGGCGGTGGTGTTAGGGCTCCTTTTCGCGGGACTGCCGGGCCCGCCTCCCTTGGCCTGGGATACGGCACCTTATGGCGGCGAGGGGGGGCTCGATCACACCGACTGGCGTTCGACCTATGCCCAGATGCCGCATCTCTCGGGCGGCCAGGTCGTCATTCAGGGTAATGAGCATGCGGAATTCTCGGCACTTGCCCTGGTAGCAATCGGTGCGGCAAAGCTTGTAGACCCGGATGCCATGCCGGAGGTCATTGATCTCAACGCCAGTATCTTTCGCCGGGACGAGTTGCGCGAAACACCGACGTTCGCCAGGGAGAAAGGCGAAAATGCAATTGGCAGCACACTCGAGCATCGTATCCTGCCACCGGTGGCCTCTTTCGCCGGCCTGCCCGATTTCAGCTATACGCTCTACGATTGGATCAACAAGAACCGGCTTTGTCCCCTGCCGGAAGGTCTGCCGCAAAGGGAGGCGATGTGCCATGACTACAAGGGATGGATTGGCGCCGGTCTCAACGCTTCCCATTTCGGGCATCAGGCCGCGGAGACCTATCGTCATCTTCATGCCGTTGCATTGGACCATGCGCGTCGCGCACGAGAAATGCGCGAACGCCTCGACCGCTGGCCTGGTGCCCTCGACAAATGGCGTGCGGCAGTAGTGGAAGCCGAATATCTCGCCTTGGCCTACGAAGGCATCGCCCAGCATTTCCTTGCCGACCGCTGGGCGACCGCACACATGTGGAATCGCTGGAGCAGCGGCTCGCCCGAGGATCTGCCCACGACGGATCTCTATACCAATCAGCTCGTGGGGTATCTCTCGGGCCTGATGCACGGCATGGAATCGGTGCTGCATATCAAGGCCGGCGATTATCTCGGCCTGAAAAAATTTCAGGGGCGGGCGATAGCGGAGCAATTGCGCAGCGATCCCTTGGCGACACCCTATGTTACTTACGAAAAGGTCGGGGAAGACTATCGCATCGAGGATTTGCAGCCGGCGATCTGGAAGCATGATGACGATTCGAAAAAGGGATACCCGGGTATCGGGGATTACGGCATCGAGGCGCTGCTCGAGGGCCGGTTTGGCGGCAGGCGCTACGGATTCGTCAACGAAGAGCCGCTTCCCGTGGGCGAACAGAAACAGGAGATGTTGGCCTGTATGCAGGGGAGCTGGGCCGATGTCATCCGCGCCCTGGGGCGTAACCAAAAAGGGACCTGGGCCGCCCTGGAGATTCCGCTCCATAAGGATGCGCCGACGATCGAAGGCAGGGGTGACGAATGCCTCGATACCTGGGTCACCAACCGTTCGATGATGTTGGCCTGGCCTTTCTCGCGGCCCTCGATGTGGTCGGTCCTCGGCCGCTCGGTCATTGGCACTGCGAAGGTAGGGGATGGGGTGGCCGCGGGAGGCCAATCGATTCTCGAAGGTGTCGAATGGCTTACCGACAGCAAACTCGGGGCAAAGAAACTGGCAATCGGCCGGGCGGCGGCAGCCGAAACCGTGCGGTTGTCGGCGTTGCTCTGGGCAGAAGGCCGAAAACGCCCCGGCGGAATCTATCTTGCTCAGGGCGGGCTCGGGGCACTCCATCTGGACCCCAAGCCGGGACTCCTGAAGCAATTCGCCGACTGGATTTCGTCAAAACCTGCCGCAAAACCCAAGGCCGTCTTCCCGATGGGAGGTGACTTCGGTGCTCCCACCTACCTCGAACCTGAGGACTGGCGCGAGTTGCCACGAGTCGACAGCACGACAGGCCGCGATCGTCGGTCCATCTTCGGCTTTTTCTCACGCGCGGGCGCCACGGTCCTGGCAGAGGACTACGCAGAGCTGCTGGCCAGCTTCAGGGGGAGCGA
>RFHJ01000063.1 GCA_003696905.1 Gammaproteobacteria bacterium
CAGCGAAACCCACCGTTTCAGGCAGCGTTCGATGGGTTTCGCTGCGCTCAACCCACCCTACGCGGTTTTTCCATGATCAGGGGTGCGGTCGAGAACTCATGGCAGTTAGACGAAGCCAACCTGTACCCGACGCCCGCGGGCATTGGCGGAAACCACTGGAAGGCGTTAAACTAAGCGCCCGTTTTCACAAGAAAAATGAATCAATGAAGCGCGCATAGGGAGGGTGCCATGGGGCGCCCTCCTGTCGTTCCTGTTCGGCCAAAGGGGGAAAGCGCGTTCCAGAGATGCGCAGTCCATCTCGAAACGAATTCAAATTTTGTGCTTAACTTACTGATGTCCTGAGGGAATCCTATGCCTGTCGAGCGTACACTTTCGATCATCAAACCGGATGCCGTCGCCAAGAACGTGATCGGCGACATCTACAGTCGCTTCGAACGGGCGGGCCTGCGTATCGTCGCCGCCAAGATGCTGCATCTCAGCGAGGAACAGGCCGGCGAGTTCTACGCCGTACACAAGGAACGGCCTTTCTACCGCGACCTGGTGGCCTTCATGACCTCTGGTCCGGTCATGGTGCAGGTGCTCGAGGGCGAGGATGCGATCGCCAAGAATCGCGAACTGATGGGCGCGACCAACCCCCAGGAGGCCGCGCCGGGCACCATCCGCGCCGATTTTGCCGAAACGGTGGACGAGAACGCGGTCCATGGTTCGGATGCCCCTGAGACCGCCGCCGCGGAGATCGCCTTCTTCTTTCCCGAAGGGGTGTGCGAGCGGACACGCTGAGATGGCAATGGGCGGAGCGAACCGAACCAATCTGCTGGATCTCGACCGGCAAGGCATGGAGGCCATCGCAGTGGCATTCGGCGCCAAGCCCTTTCACGGCCGCAACCTGCTGAAATGGATCCACAAGCACGGCGTCACCGATTTCGAACAGATGACCGATCTGCCGAAGGCCTTCCGGCAGCGCCTCGCCGAAGAGACCCGGATCGATCTGCCGGAGATCGTCTTCGAGCAGCCCTCGCTGGATGGCACCACCAAGTGGGTACTCGAACTGCACGACGGGCAGCGTATCGAGACGGTCTATATCCCGGACGGGGACCGCAGCACCATCTGTGTCTCGTCGCAGGTGGGCTGCGCCCTCGATTGCGCCTTCTGTTCCACCGCACAGCAGGGCTTCAACCGCAACCTGACCACCGGCGAGATCATCGGCCAGGTCTGGCAGGCCACCCGCGAGCTCGGCCGTCCGCCCACCAACGTGGTGATGATGGGCATGGGGGAACCCCTGGCCAACTTCGACGCCGTGGTCACCGCCATGAATCTCATGACCGAGGATCTGGCCTACATGATCTCCAAGACCCGGGTGACGCTCAGCACCTCCGGGATAGTGCCGGCGCTGCGGCGACTGAAGGAGGTCAGTGACGTGAGTCTGGCGGTGTCACTGCATGCCCCGGACAATGCCCTGCGCGACCGGCTGGTGCCAATCAATCGAAAATATCCACTCGAAGCGTTGATCCCTGCCTGCCGTGACTATATCGCCGGCGAGAAACGACGCAAGGTGACCTGGGAATATGTCATGCTCGATGGGGTCAACGACAGCATCGCCCATGCCAAGGCGCTGATAAGGCTGCTGCAGGGTATTCCGTCAAAGGTCAATCTGATTCCGTTCAATCCCTTTCCGGGCACCGACTACCGCACCTCGCCGCCAGATCGAATCGATGCGTTTCGCGAGCGCCTGATACGCGCCGGCATCATCACCATCACGCGCAAGACGCGCGGCGATGACATCGATGCCGCCTGTGGTCAGCTGGTGGGACGGGTGCGCGATCGCAGTCGACGCCAGTTGCGTGCGGCGCAGGTGCCAAGCTCCGGAGGCGGTGCATGAGCCAGCTGCGCTGGCTGCTGGTGGTCTGTGGACTGTTCCTGGCGGCCTGCCAGAGTGACGGTGTTCGCCCGGAGGGTGCGGGTAGCGAAGATGCGACCGGCCAGCTCGGCGCGGTGCGCCCCGGCCCTAGCCCGGCCGATGTCTATGTGCAGCTCGGCACGGCCTATCTCGCCGACGGGAAGCTGACAGAGGCGCTGAAGAACGCGCGCAAGGCGGTAATGGCCGATCCCCGTTTGCCCGCGGCCTTTACCCTCCTCGGTATCGTTCATCAGCGGCTCGGGCAGACCGGTCCGGCAGGCGAGGCCTTTCGCAAGGCGGTCCAGCTGGGGCCCCATGATCCCTATGCGCTGAACGCCATGGGCACCTACCTCTGTGGCGAAGGGCAGTACGACGAGGCCGACGCCTATTTTCGTCGGGCACTGGAGAACCCCCTGTACCAGACACCCTGGGTGGCACTGTACAATGCGGGCTCCTGTGCCGAAAAGGCAGGCCGGATGACCCAGGCCGAAACCGACTATCGAGCGGCGCTGCGCAAGAATCCCCGGTTTGCACCGGCCTTGTTGCGCATGGCCCATATCAGTTTCGATCAGGACAAGTTTCTTTCTGCACGCGCCTATCTGGAGCGTTACGCGGCAGTCGCGCCCCATACCGCAGATTCCCTGTGGCTCGGCGTGCGGACCGAAAAACAACTGGGCGACATGGACCAGATGGCTAACTATGCCATCAAGCTCCGTGCGCGCTTTCCCGATTCCGAACAGGCGAGATTCCTGGGGAGTGCTAGACAATGAGTGCGCTGATGGCAGAGCAAGAGCAGAATGAGGGCATCCAGTTGGCGGTGCCCGGCCTGGGTGATCGGTTGCGGGCTGCACGTATGGCCTGCAATCTGGATCTGGCCAAGCTGGCGGCGCGTATTCATCTCACCGCAGACGTGGTCGATGCGATCGAGCGCGACGACTATGCGGAGATGCCCGCGCGGGTCTTCGTGAGGGGATACGTCCGCAACTACGCACGGGCGGTCAATCTTCCCGCGGAATCGGTGTTGGCTCAGTTCGACCGTCTTTGGCCAGATGAGCAACAGGGCGTGAAGCGACAGGAACCACCGAGTCTTGCTTCCGATGTTTCCGCCCGTCGCCGCTGGCCTCGCCTGGTAACCTGGCTGGTGGTGCTGGCGGCCATCGGCTTGCCGCTGGTCTGGTGGCAGGG
>RFHJ01000064.1 GCA_003696905.1 Gammaproteobacteria bacterium
CTCCAGGGTGAGTGCCAACCGCTTGCGGCTTTCGAGCAGTGCTCGGTTGGCCCGCTTGACCTGACCCAGCCAGAGGCTGCCGACGAGCAGGATCAGCAGTGCGCCGCCGAGTACCTGCAACGCCAGGGTGTAGTCGGTCTGACGTTTGAACTCCACCGTGGTCCAGCGCCGCAGGATGCGGTTGCGGGTCTCGTCGTCCAGGGTGTCGATCGCCTTGTTGACGATCGACACCAGCTCGGGCCAGTCCTTGCGGATTCCCATTGCAAAGTACTTGACGTATTCGGTGGTTCCAGCCACCTGCAGGTTGCGCAGGCCCTCCTTGCCGATCAGATAACCGGCCACCGGAAGGATGCCAACGAAGGCATCGCTGCGGCCTTCCGACACCGCATGCAAGGCGTCGCTCACGGATGCATAGGGGTCGCGGAGAATCTCGGGATAGTCTCGCTCGAGGTCGTTGATCAGTGAATAGCCCTTGACCACCGCAAGGTGTTTTCCCTTCAGTTGTGCCAGCCCGTCGATACGCCCGTCGCTTTGCCGATTGATGATCACGACACGCGCCGTCAGATAGGGCTTGCTGAAGTTCATGTAGGTCTCGCGCTCCGGGGTGTGCGAGATCAGTGGAATCACGTCCAGGGTCTGGTTTCGGATCCCTGCCAGTACCCGATCCCAGGGGAGAGGCTCCGGCTCGACCCAACGAATGCCCAGCTGGTTTCCGAACAGGCGGGTGTAATCGCGCGAGATCCCCTTGTATTGTCCCTGCTCGTCGATGAATTCCATCGGCGGCCAGGCGCGGTCGACGCCGAGGCGAATCTCTCGGTGGTCCTGCAACCAGCGTCGTTCTTGTTCACTTAGTCCTACCGGTGGCAGGGAGTCTCCCGCGGCCGCGCCACCGATCCAGCGTTTGAGGATTCGTTCGCGTTCCTGTGGCGTTATGTCATCCAGGGCCTTCTGCAGGATGTCGCGCAAGATCGGCCAGTCCTTGCGGACGCCGAGCGCCAGGATCGAGCCAGGTTTGTTGAGGTTGCCGTGGATGCGCAGATTGGTCAGGAAATGCTGTTCGATGAGATGAAGCGCCACGGCGCGATTGCCCGCATATGCGTCCGCGTCGCCTCGTGAGACGGCCTCGAGCGCGCTCAGGGTATCGGGATAGAGGCGCAAGGGGATGTCGGGATAATGTTCACGGAAGTACGCGACATTGCCAAATCCTCTTTCCAGTGCCAGGGTGCGATCGGCCAGCGCCTGTTCCGAGGCCAGGAAGGGAACACCCTTGCGTGCCACGATGACATGGGGGATCGCGAGATAGGGACGGGTGAAATTGAACGACGCCTCCCGGGAGGGTTTGGGGGTGATGTCCATGATGGCGGCCAGGCGTCGGGCCGCCACGTCATCGTAGAGCTGCTTCCATTTTCGGCTCGTCAGCAGAATTTGTGGGTGAATTCAGGCTCGGGTAGCGCGCCAAGCGCGTGATACAAGGCGATTTCCGCGCCCCGGTAGGTCCGAAAACCGAAGGATTTTCTGGATGCCAGTTTCGCCTTGGTGTTGAAACCCTCCACGATACCGCTAGATAGCTGCCCTTTGGCCCGGAACCAATTCAACAACAGCGACCGATGCCCGCGCAGCATACGGGCGACTTTCTTCATCGGCTCGATCTTTGAGCGCATAACTTTCGTACACCACTTGTCCAGAAACTGACCTGCCCAATAGGGCGAAACATAGCTCCAGAAGAACTGGAACTCCTCCTTCAGTAGGTAGGCCCGCACGCTGCGAAGGTTGTACTGAAGTAATTCCGCCAGCTTGCTCTCCTGCGTATCGGACAAATGCTCCGGCCGCTTCAGCAGTAGCCATCGGCTTTTTGTCAGGACTGGCTCATACCCCTTGGCCTTCAACTCCTTTACCTCGCCGGCACGCACTTCGTCCAAGGCCTTGCTGAAGTGCGCCATGATATGGAACCGATCGAGCACATGCACCGCTTGGCCGGCTTTTTTGGCAATGACCTTCAGGTAAGGTTTCCACATGTCCGAGCAGATGTAGCACAACTGCGAACTGCGTTCAGTACCAAACCAGCGGAAAAACCCCAACAGGGTCTTCGTCTTCCGTTCCTTCCCTATCCACAGCAACCGCTTGCAATGCGTGTCGATCTGGTAAACCAGCGTCAGGTATTTATGCCCCTTCTTCCAGGCGATCTCATCAATACCGATGGCCTTCACTCCACTGAGATCCTGATGAGCACGTCCCCATTCCACTGCCATCTCCACTGAGCGGAATACACTCTCCCAGGACGTCCGGAAGACTTCCGCCGTCTCCTTCCAAGACAAGCGTCTGGCCCATCTTGCCAGAAACCAGCCATATGCTCTTGTCAGTGGCCGCTTCCCCATCGCCCAAGGCATCTGTTCCACGCGGACCCCGCAGCTATCGCACTCAACCCGGCGCGGGGCATACGCCAGAAACACCTTGATCCCCCACAATGGAACAAACTCAAATCGCCGCCTTGGCAAACGGTCGTAACCGCGACAAGGACGACCACAGCCGGAACAGACCGGCTTCCCGTTCCGTCGCTCGACCACCTCCACTTCCAGTTCCGGCTCCGCTGAGCTACCCACCCAACGTACCGACTGGTAGACAAATGACTTGAACTTCTGAACCCGGTTCAGGATAGTCTTGAGCTGCATCCCACTTGGCTCCCTCTGAGCTGATGGTCGTTTCGCAACTCCATCTTCTCAGAGGCCGGGTGGGATGCTCTACCCGAATTTGTACGGCTCCACCGATTGCACAAACCCTACCCAGCTACCCACAAATTCTGCTGAGCAGCCA
>RFHJ01000065.1 GCA_003696905.1 Gammaproteobacteria bacterium
CGACCGGCTCTGTCTCGATGACCTGATGAGACGCCTGTGGCAGCGCTACGGACTTGCCGGCGTGGGAATCCCGGAAAGGCGCATCGAGCGGGAAGTCGAAGATCTGCTGGGAGAGTCGGCGGACGACTTCTTCAGCGACTACATCTATGGCACGACCGAGTTACCCTTGGCTGATTGGTTTGCGGCGTTCGGCGTCGCCCTAGTCCTTCGCCCCGCTGATTCGCTGGACGACCTTGGCGGTTACCGCAAGGACTTTCCGATAGACCGACCTGCGGCCCTTCCCTCGCTGGGGGCGCGCCTGTCCGAACAGGGAGGAATGGTGCGGGTGGAGCAGGTCTTCAGCGGCGGTGCGGCCCAGTGCGCCGGCGTCAGTCCGGGTGACCTGCTTGTTGCCATTGATGGCGAGCGTTGCACAGGGGCGAACCTGACGCAGCTGTTGCGGCGGAGGCGGGTCGGCGAAGAGGCGGTCTTGACCTTTTTTCGCCGCGACCGGCTGCGCACGGTCGAACTGCCGATGCTCGCCGCTCCCCATGACACCGTGGACCTCTGCTGGCTACCCGACGAAGGATTGAGCGATCGCGTGAAGCAAAGACGGGCGCGGTGGCTGGCCTCACGGCAGCTCGACCAGTAGCCATGTTCCGGGGCCAGGAACTCTTGGGGTTGCTCTCCGATGGGCGTTTCCATTCGGGGGAGTCGCTGGCGGAGAAACTGGATTGTAGCCGTTCGGCGATCTGGAAGCAGGTGGATTCCTTGCGCAAGACGACAGGCCTGGACATCCAGGCAGTCGCCGGACGCGGGTATCGGCTGGACCGACCGCTGGAGCTGCTCGAGCGCGCGCGCATACTGGAGCATCTTCCCCCCCGGCTGCGCGACGGACTTGGTGGCCTGCGGATCGAAGCGGTGGTCGATTCGACGAACGAGGAGGCGTTGCGCGGGGCGGCGCAAGGTCTGGAGCGGCCGATGGTGTGGCTGGCCGAACAGCAGCGCCGGGGCAGAGGTCGCAGAGGGCGTCGCTGGTATTCCCCATACGGGCGGAATCTCTACCTTTCTCTCGCCTACCCCTTCGACATCCCGATGGCACGGCTGGCAGGCCTCAGTCTTGCGATGGGTGTCGCAGTCTGCGAGGCCCTGGAGGGAGAGGGGCTGCGCGGCCACGGCGTAAAATGGCCCAATGACATCTATTGGAACAACGCCAAATTGGGCGGGCTGTTGATCGAGATCCAGGGTGAGGCAAGCGGGCCGGTGAACGTGGTCATGGGACTGGGTGTGAACCTCGACCTCGGCGGCAAGATTCCGGACTGGATCGAACAGTCGGTGGCGGATCTCTCGATGGCCGGACTCGACTGCTCTCGCAATCGTCTGACGGGCAAACTGCTGGAGTCGTTGTTGCTCAGCTGTGAATCCTTCGCCGCGGACGGGTTGGCTCCCTTTCTCCCGCGATTCGAATCCATGGACATTTGCTGTGGGCGTGAAGTCGTCGTCGAATCGGCTGGCGACTGTATCGAAGGCGTCGCTGCGGGTGTGGACCGGGATGGCGCCTTGCGACTCGATTGCCAGGGGACGGTGAGGGTCATTCATGGCGGGGAGGTCAGTCTGCGCATGGGGCGGGCAGGTGGGTGACCTTCTGATCGATCTCGGTAACAGCCAGGCCAAACTGGGTTGGCTAGCCGGGGAGACGATGCGCATCCTTGGTACCGCGGCTTCGGGTGAGGAGCTCGCCGGGCTGGTATCGCAGCCTCCTTCCCGCATTTGGCTTTGCAGCGTCGTGGAAAACGAACGCAAGGAGGCTTTCTTGGCCGACGCGGGTCTGTCCGGCGCGAACGTCAACGAGATCACCGTAGCCGGATACCTGCGGCACCAGCCCTCGCATTATGCTCCCGATCAACTGGGAGTGGATCGTTGGCTGGGCGTTCTCGCCTGTCGCGAGCGAGGGCTGTCCCCCGCGGTGGTGGTCGACACCGGCACGGCGACGACGGTGGATCTCCTGGATGCAGGCGGCATGCATCTCGGCGGGTATATCCTGCCCGGCCTTGAGGCGATGCACCAGGCACTGTCTGTGTCCACCGCACTCCCGGTTCGATCGGATGGGCCCTGTGGCGAACCGGCGGTTCCGGCCACGACGGCAGAGGCAATCGCCTGCGGCGCCCTTTATGCGCAGGTGGGTGCCATCGAACGGGCATTTGCCCGCCTCGGTTCGGGCTGCCATCTGGTGTTGAGCGGTGGCGCGGCGCATCGGCTCATGCCCCATCTTTCCCATGAAGTCGTTCGGATAGAGCAGTTGGTCTTGGAGGGTTTGGCCGTATTGGCCCGCAAGGAAGGCGCATGCGTTGGCTGATTGGGTTGCTGCTGGTGGCAAACCTGGTGCTTTTTCTCTGGTGGCATGCGAACCGGGGGCAGGGTACCCTGCCGGTGCGCGCGCCGCTGCCAGACCTCGGCGAACTGGAGCTGATTCGCGAGGCATCTCCCCCGGCACCAGGCTTGCGGGCCGCGCCCGAGGCCTCGGCCGATGGGGAGATGCCTGAGGAGGCTCCAGCGGCCCCCGTCGTAGAGGTACCAAAGGCCCCCAAGATGATCTCCGCTTCCGTCGGTGATGAGGTACCACCGGGTGCCGAGACGCAAGCGGAAACCCCCGCCGCAGAAACGGAAGTCGTGTCGGCACCGCAAGCGCCCGCCGCGGAATCACCTCCACCGGAGGCGAGGTCGGAGTTCGGGGCGACAGAAATGCCACCGCAGACACAATGCTGGGAGCTGGGGCCTTTCGAGGACCAGGCAGCAGTAGAGTCCCTCCGCCTGCCGGCGAATGCGGAAAAGCGCCTGAGCAAGGCGGTGAGCATGCGTGAGGTAACGGGTTTCTACGTACTCATTCCCCCCCAGCCCGATCGTGAATCCGCGCATGCCATGGTGGGACGGCTCAAGGAGAAGGGGGTACGCGACTTTTGGCTATTCCATTCTGGGCCGCTGAAAAACGCGATCTCCCTGGGGCTGTTCAATCGAGGCAAGAATGCCCAGCGGCGCATGGAGGAAATCGAACGACTGGGGTTCTCTGCCGAAGTGCGTCGTCGCGAACGCGATCGAGAGGGGGTTGCGCTAGTGGTGAAGGTCCCGAAATCGGCGGAGATCGAGCAGGATTTGCAGCGCATCGTCGGTGATCGACTTCGTCCTGTGCCCTGCCCAGGTGGGGAATCCCCTTGAAAGCCGATGTTTGCCACCCGGGACTGCGCTGCCTAAAATCCCCCTCTCGCAGCTGGTGTAGCTCAGTAGGTAGAGCAGCTGATTTGTAATCAGCCGGTCGCGGGTTCGATTCCTGTCACCAGCTCCATCTTTTTCAATGGTTTCCTGATATCCCACCGCGGTGGGATTCGGGTGAGCCATCCGCGGCGAAAGAATGGCGGCCGAAGCCGCCGCATTCATTACCCATCATTACCAAAGAGTGGTCCGAGCGCCGCACCAGCAAGGCGGCTCAGACGCAGCCGGTCGGCTTTGGCAGCCCGCCATACTTGGTGATCGGCTTCATCGGGCCGGTTTTCCACATCTTGAACAATTCCTTCTGGTCGGCGCCGATGTACTTGGCGAACTTTCGGATGGGTGGCACGACGTTCTCTTCCTCGTAGTATTCGCGTGCCTTGAGGATCTGTTCCCATTTGGTGTCGTCGAGTTCGACGCCGTCCGCCTCGGCCATTGCTCGGCCGATCTCCGGCGTCCATTGGTTCATGTCTACCAGATACCCGTCGCCGTCCCTTTCGGGTAATTGCACGCTCATTGGCTACTCCTTTGAAGTGATAAAACACGAGGTGGCACGAGGCCGTGCCTCCAAGGCTGAGCCCATGATAACCGGTGTGGCGGGCAAAAACCCAGTTTTGCACTCAGGAATTGCCCCGGGCCCGGAAATCTTAGTAAGCCGGGACATTCGCGCTAAAGGATGAATCGTCGGCGCCGATAGAGGCCCTGAACGACATGTCCCCGCCCTCGCCGGCAGGTGTTGTGGGATATGGATCACCCAAGACAAGGAGCACCGAACATGGCTGCAAGTATTCTGGCTGTTGACGATTCTGCATCGATGCGGCAGATGGTTTCTTTCACCCTCAAGGGGGCAGGCTACGACGTGGTCGAGGCGGCCGATGGGGTCGAGGCACTGAACATCGCCAAGACACGCCCGGTCAACCTGGTCATCACGGACGTCAACATGCCCAATATGGATGGCATTTCGCTGATCAAGGAGTTGCGTAATCTGCCTGCCTACAAGTTTACGCCGCTGCTCATGCTCACCACCGAGTCCAGCGCCGAGAAGAAACAAGAGGGCAAGGCCGCAGGCGCCACGGGTTGGATCGTCAAGCCATTCAATCCCGAACAACTGCTGAAGACGGTTGCCAAGGTCATCGGCTGAGCATGTCGGTGTCTTCCGAATCCGAGCGGGGTAGAGGCGCATGAGTATCGACATGGCGCAGTTCCATCAGGTCTTCTTCGAAGAGAGCTTCGAGGGCCTGGACGTGATGGAGAACGGCTTGCTGAACATGGACCCGGGGGAGGTGGACCCGGAAGAGATCAATGCCATCTTTCGTGCGGCGCACTCGATCAAGGGTGGCAGTGGCACCTTCGGCTTCGACAATATCTCCAGCTTCACCCATGTGATGGAGACCCTGCTCGACGAGATGCGAGACGGTCGGCGCCCGGTGACCGCCGACGCGGTCAATGTGCTGCTGGCCTCGGTGGACGTGTTGCGGGAGATGCTCACCGCCGCCCAGGAGGGTGGCGAGCCCGACCAGGAGCGCGTGGACGAACAACGGCAGGCGCTCGACCGGGTGCTTGCCGGTGAGTCGGGTAACGCCTCGCCAGCGGAAACCGTGGCGCCCGAGGCCGATCAGCCGGCGGCTTCCGTGGAACCGGTCGGCTGGCGGATCGTCTTCCGACCGCATGCCCACCTCCTGCGCACCGGAAACGACACCCTGCGCATCGTCCGGGAGCTGGCCGACCTGGGAGGGACGCGGGTCGATTGCGATATCAGCGATCTTCCCACTTTTGCAGAGATGGAGCCGGAGGACAGCTATCTCTCCTGGCAGCTGCATCTCGACACGCCGGTGGCCAGGGAGGAGATCGATGAGATCTTCGAGTGGGTGGAGGACGACTGTGACTTTGCGGTGATCCCGGTGATGCCGGAAGGGGCTGCGGATGGCGCGGCCGCCGAAGTGGCGACCCCGGGGGCGGAGCCGGCGAACGACTCGTCCGGAAAACCCGACCTGAAGGCGGTCGATCCGCCACCGGAACGGCGCTGCGGCGAAGACCGACGCAAGGTCGCCGACCGAAGGGCCGGCGCCACGGCGAAGGCCAAGGGAGGCGGCGGGGCCAGTTCCATCCGCGTCGATACCGCCAAGATCGATTCCCTGATCAACATGGTGGGCGAGCTGGTCATCACCCAGTCGATGCTCGGCATGCTGGGCGAGGATTTCACCCTGGACAAGCTCTCCCGGCTGCGCGAGGGACTGAGTCAGCTCGAACGTCACACCCGCGAACTCCAGGAAAGCGTGATGCAGATCCGGATGTTGCCGATCAGCTTTACCTTCAGCCGCTTTCCCCGCCTGGTACACGATCTGAGCCAGAAGCTGGGCAAGAAGATTGAGCTCAAGATGAGTGGGGAAGGCACCGAGGTGGACAAGACGGTGATCGAGAAGATCGGCGACCCACTGGTCCACCTGGTGCGCAACAGCGCCGATCACGGTATCGAGTCACCCGAGGAACGGGTCGCTGCAGGCAAGCCGGAGACCGGCACCATCCATCTCTCGGCCGAACATCGCGGTGGCAACATCGTCATCGAGATCCGTGACGACGGCAAGGGCCTGGCGCGCGACAAGATCCTCGAGAAGGGGATCGCACGGGGACTGGTGAAAGAAGAAGACAATCTCACCGACAAGCAAATCTACGAGTTGATCTTCCAGCCCGGGTTTTCCACCGCCGAACAGGTCAGTGATGTCTCTGGCCGTGGGGTCGGCATGGACGTGGTGCGCCGCAACATCAACGAGCTCGGTGGTGCCATCGAGATCGATTCGGAGCTTGGTCAGGGTACTGTCATCACCATTCGGCTTCCGCTCACCCTCGCGATCCTCGATGGTCAGAGCATCCGCATTGGCAGCGAGACCTACATCGTGCCGCTGGTCTCGATCATCGAATCGATCCAGGTGCAGGAGAGCATGCTGCGGCAGGTGGCCGGACGTGGCGAGACCTTCCGGCTGCGCGATGAATATCTGCCGATCGTTCGGATGCATGAAATCTTCGGCATTGCCGATGCATCGGCCCGGCGGATCGCGGACGGGATCGTGGTGGTGGTGGAGGCCGGCGGTCACAAGTGCGGGCTCTTCGTCGATGATCTTCTGGGACAGCAACAGGTGGTGATCAAGTCGCTCGAGGCCAATTATGGCCGGGTCGAAGGACTGTCGGGCGCCACCATCCTCGGCGATGGTTCGGTCGCCCTGATCCTGGACATCCCCGGCGTGATGCGCCTGGCCAGGCAAACCAAGACCAGTGACGACAATGTCGTTGCCCTTACCGCCTAGGAGGAACCATGTCGGAACAGGATCATCTGAGTCTGCTGGGTCAGGACCACGACGATGACGCCAGCGGAAGCCAATACCTGAGCTTTCTGTTGGACGGCGAGCAGTATGCCGTGAGCATTTTGCGGGTTCAGGAGATTCGTGGCTGGGAAACCGCTACCCGGGTACCCAATACGCCTGCCTACCTGAAAGGGGTGATCAACCTGCGCGGCAATATCGTTCCAGTCTACGACCTACGCCTGCGTTTCGGCATGGCGCCGAAGGAATACACCAAGGAGACGGTGGTGATCGTGGTGCGTCACGGTGAGGCCGGTAG
>RFHJ01000066.1 GCA_003696905.1 Gammaproteobacteria bacterium
ATCGCTATAAGCGATTGATTTTGAAGCCAGCCGCAAACCGCGTTTGCGGCGCAGCGTACCCTGATAAAGCCAAGGATGGCTTTTATCAGGGTTTCCTTAGGGGTGTGGCCAAGCGCTCATGGCAGTTAGTATCTTGCGCTTATGGGCGAAGGGCAGTGTTCAAACAACGGCTCCCCCGAGCTTTTCTTCCACAAGTGGGAGATGGGTTGGTCAGATAGTCTTGAGAATTATCGATGTGAGAAAACCGGGAACGAGACCATGGGATACGGCCCTCTTTCCCGATCGCAACTGTGGCCCCAACGGGGGAAACCATAAAACCTGAGGTAGCGGCCGAACCCGGTCGCGTGGAGAGTGCCATGCAATTCGAGAGTTTCATCGATGCCCAGTCCGCCATGTTGTGGGGGGCGTTCGTGATCGCCCTGGTGATGGGGGCGGTGGTCAATAAGACCAATTTCTGCACCATGGGTGCGGTATCGGATTTCATCAACATGGGCGACACGGGACGGCTGCGCGCCTGGCTGTTCGCCATTGCCGTGGCCGTGGTAGGGGTGAGCGTACTCGAGTACCTGGGCTTGATCCAGCCCGACAGCGCCTTCCCGCCCTATCGCGGCAGCGTGATCATCATTGCCGAGAACGTACTGGGCGGGCTGATGTTCGGTATTGGCATGACGCTCGCGAGCGGTTGCGGCAACAAGCAATTGATCCGCATCGGCGGCGGTAATCTCAAGTCGCTGGTGGTGTTCGCCATCATCGGGGTGATCGCCTATTTCATGATCAATCCCTTCCCCGGATCGGACAAGACGCTGATGAGCGTGCTCTTCTATGACTGGATTCGCCCCCTGTCGGTGGACGTGGGCACCAGCCAGGATCTGGGCACCGTGGTGGCCGGTGAAGAGAACGCGCTGTTGGCGCGGCTGGTGATCGGCCTGATGATCGGGGTTGCGCTGTTCTGGTTCGCCTTCAGGTCGACCGACTTCCGCGGCAATCGCGACCACATCCTGGGCGGCCTGGTAGTGGGTCTGGCGGTACTCGGCGCCTGGTATGTCACCAGCAGCATCCAGGTGAATGCCGACGGTGAGACCTTGAGCCTGGTCGAGTACTACGAGCAGTGGGACATGCTGGCCGACTCCGAAGAAGGCAAGCCGGCGGCCGGCCGTCCGCTCTCGCCTCAGTCGTTCACCTTTATCAACCCCCTGGGCCAGACCCTGGGTTATCTGGCCTCGGGCCTCAACAGCGCGCTGCTCACCTTCGGCGTGGTAGCCGTGGCCGGGGTCATTCTTGGCTCGTTCCTGTATGCGGTGCTCAGTCGCGGCTTCCGCATCGAGTGGTTCAGCTCGGGGCGTGATGTGGTCAACCATGTGATCGGTGCGGTACTGATGGGCTTTGGTGGCGTCCTCGCCATGGGTTGCACCATCGGCCAGGCGATCACCGGCATCTCGACCCTGGCGATCGGCTCCATGCTGACCTTCGGCGCCATCTTCCTGGGCTCGGCCCTGACCATGAAGGTGCAGTACTACAAGATGGTCTACGAGGACGAGGCCAGCTTCTTCAAGGCCCTGATCACCGGCCTGGTCGACCTGAAGCTATTGCCAGGGTCGTTGCGTCAGCTCGAGGCGGTCTGAACGGGCTTGAGCGCAGAGCCGTGTTCGGTATAATGCGCGCTTTCCGCCGCGGCGCGGCAGCGGGTCGTTAGCTCAGTCGGTAGAGCAGCTGACTTTTAATCAGTTGGTCGCAGGTTCGAATCCTGCACGACCCACCATATTCAGGGACCTTGCCAGTTCGGCACGGTCCCTTTTTTGTTTCATTGCTTGCTCTCTGGCTCGCCGGGCGGCGGATCCATGCTCACCAGATGGTCGGGATTGACGCACAGCCGGTTGCCGCAGGTCTGGCGTACCACGCCGTCGCGGCGCAGGCGCCCGACGAAGGCCACATAGCTGATCCGGTGGGCGCTTTCGGTGAAGGTGCCGGCGTCGTCGGCAAGGGTGATCTTGCCGTAGCCGCTGTGCGACACCTGGCGGTTCCACAGCCAGCAGCCTGTCTCCGGGTCGCGAATGCTCGAAGCCTTGATCCGTTCCTGCAATTTTTTCTGTCTGGGATGCATGCTTGCTCCTGAATCCACCGTGTGGCGTCCTTTCTAGCATAATCGAGTCGTACAACACCCAGCGTATCGAAAGGGAAAGGAGGGGAAAGCATGTCTGAGTGTCTTACGGAATCCGAGGTAGCGGCGGCGTTGAAGGGCGATCTGGCGGCCTGGGAGGTCGCGCAAGGGAAGATAAGACGCGAGTTTCGTTGCAATGGCTGGCGGGCGGCGGTGTTGCTGTTCAACGGGATTGCCCATCTGGCCGAGGCCGCCTGGCACCACCCCGATGTCGAGATCGGCTGGGGGAGGGTCGTGGTGTCGCTGACCACCCATTCGGCCGGCGGGATCACCCACAAGGATCTGGCACTGGCGCGGGAGATCGAGCGATTCGCCGGTTGGCGTCCTGCCGAGGGGTCGGCCCTGGAGGGGGCGCCGCAGGAGGGTTGCTGGCGTTATCTGGAGGGCGAATGAGCCAACCGCGGGTACTGTCCCTGCCGTATCGGACGGATACCGAGACCTGGTTCGAGGCGGTCAGGGATCTGCCGTATCCGGTCTGGCTGGATGGCGGCGGTCTGGCGCCAGAGGCCCGATACGACATTATCGCGGCGGACCCGGTTGCGCATCGACAGTTTTCCTTTCGCGAGGCCGACCAGGTCGCGCCGGTGCTGCGGCAATGGCTGGCGGAGGACATTGGCGCCCTGCCAGGAATTTCCATTCCCGGAGGGATGATTGGCTATCTCGGTTATGAGCTGGGCCGCGCCTGGCAGGGACTGGCGCCCCGTGCCTGCCGCTTTCCGGTGGCGGCCTTTGGGCGCTATGACTGGGCCCTGGTGGTCGACCATCGATTGCGTCGCACCCAACTGGTCGGTCGGGGGAGGGCACTCACGGCCGGCCGTTGGGCCGATCTGTGCGCCCGCCTGCAGGCGGTAGGGCGGGTGCAGGGGACGTATGATTCGATCCCAGACTCAGGGCGCAAGGTGATCGAGGCCACGCTGGAATGGCCGGCCTATAACGAGGCCTTCTCGCGGGTTCAGCACTATCTGCGCGAGGGGGACATCTATCAGGTCAACCTGACCCGGCGTTTCACGGCGGCCACTAGTGAATCGCCCTGGTCGCTGTATCGTCGCCTGCGCGGCTTGAGTCCGGCACCGCATGGCGCCTATCTCGATCTGGGCGACTTTCAGGTACTGAGCAATTCTCCCGAGCAGTTTCTGCAACTGCGTGACCGCCGGGTCCTGACCCGCCCCATCAAGGGCACCCGGCCGCGGGGTAGTGATCCAGCTGAAGACTGCCGGTTGGTCGAGGATCTGCTGGCCAGCGACAAAGACCGCGCCGAGAACCTGATGATCGTGGATCTGTTGCGCAACGACCTGGGCCGGGTCTGCCGGCCGGGCAGCATCGAGGTGCCGGCCCTGTTCGAGGTGGAGTCCTTTGCCACCGTGCACCATCTGGTGAGTACCGTCCGCGGCGAGCTGGCCGCCGAGTTCGATGCAGTGGATCTGCTGCAGGCCTGCTTTCCGGGCGGTTCCATCACCGGGGCGCCCAAGCGTCGCGCCATGGAGGTGATTGACGAGCTCGAACCGGTCAGCCGCGAGGTCTATTGCGGCACCATCTTTCGCCTGGGTTACGACGGAGGGCTGGAGAGCAACATCGCCATCCGCACCCTGTTGCACCGCGAGGGTGAACTTTACTACTGGGCCGGCGGTGGCATCGTGGCCGACTCGGTCGCCGCGGCGGAGTTCCGTGAGGGCCTGGACAAGGCTGCGGCCTTCTTCGAGTTGCTGGGCGCGACGGCGGCCCGAGCCGATCAGTCCCCGCCGTTGAGCCGCTGGTAGTAGTGATTGGTGGCCTCGACGAAGCCCTCCATGCTGCCGCAGTCGAAGCGTCGCCCCTTGAAGCGATAGGCGAGCACCATGTTGCGCTGGGCCTGGGTCAGCAGCGCGTCGGTGATCTGGATTTCGCCGTTGAGGCCGGGCGCGGTCTCGCGCAGGATGTCGAAGATGTCCGGGGTGAGGATGTAACGGCCGATGATGGCATGGTTCGAGGGGGCGTCCTCGGCGGCCGGCTTCTCTACCATGTCGGAGATCATGTAGAGGCCGTCCTCGATCTCCGAACCGGCGATCACCCCATACTTGTGGATCTGGTCCATGGGTACCTCTTCGATCGCCACCACGCTGCAGCGGTACTTGGCGTAGATGCGCGCCATCTGGCTCATCACTCCTTCGCCATCGCCATCGCACAGGTCGTCCGCCAGGATGACGCCGAAGGGCTCGTTGCCGATCAGGGTCTCGCCGGTGAGGATGGCATGGCCGAGGCCCTTCATCTCCTTCTGGCGGGTGTAGGAGAAGGTGCATTCCTTCATCAGGCGGCGAATGTCGGCCAGGTAGGCCTCCTTGGGAGTGCCGTTGATCTGGTGTTCCAGCTCGTAGCTGACATCGAAGTGATCTTCCAGGGCGCGCTTGCCGCGGCCGGTGACGATGGCGATGTTGTGCATGCCCGCGTCCAGCGCTTCCTCTACTCCATACTGGATCAGCGGCTTGTTGACGATGGGCATCACCTCTTTCGGCATCGCCTTGGTGGCGGGAAGGAAACGGGTGCCATAACCGGCAGCGGGAAAGAGACATTTCTTGATCATGCGTCGTCCTGCTCGAGTGTCTGGATATCCATTCGCAGGGACCAGGTGGGCCGGCCCGTGGCGTCCACGATACCGTGGCGTTGCAGCCATGCCAAGGCATCCTCGGCGTCTTGTTCGAACCAGGCCCGTGCCGATCCCAGGCGGAAGCTGTAGCCCCAGGCGTCCATCTCCTGCTGCAGGCGCTGTCGACCGACGCCCGGGAAATGGTCGGCGAGCAGGATCTGCAGATAGCAGACGGCATTCTCTTCGTCGTAGTCGCCGCCGGCATCGGTGTCTAGACCCTGACGGCGCCCGGCGTCCATGCACACGTAATGACAGGCCTCGTGCAGGGCCGAATGCAGCGGGGTATCGCGTCGCACGAGAAGCCGGTCGCCGATGAGCCCTGCTTCGCTGTCGCCCCAGAAGCTGCCCGGAATGGGCTGCCCGGGGGCGACCCATTCCAGGTGCAGTCCGTAGCGGGCCAGCACGGCCTCGAGGGGACTGGCGAGGGGATCGTCACAACGGATCATGGATACCAGGCTTCTCCTTGGTTGCTTGCCGACAGGGTATCGGCGTTCTCCCGTCGAGCTTGAGGCCCCGATGGATTCGTCGGCCGGGCCTATCCCGGAGCTGTGTCGTCCCGGGATTGTGTCTTTCGGACTGCATCGCTAGCGATAGGGATTGTCCAGCTCCGGCAGCGCCGGCACGAAACGCCGATAGGCCCATTGATACTGCGTCGGGTCGGCGGCGATGCAGCGTTCGATGTGCCGGTTCAGGGCGGTTGCCGCGGCCACCGGATCGGCGCTGGCGATCTCTTCGTCGGCGCGGAAATACTCCATCCGGTAACGACCATTCTCCAGGCGATGGGCCCACACGAACAGCACCGGCGAACCATGACGCGCCGCCAGCCGTCCGAGCAGCACCATGGTGGCGCATTCGCGACCGAAGAAGGGGGCCACCGCCGCGGCTGCGCCCGCCGCCTTCGGCACCTGATCTGGCAGGATGGCCACCACCTCTCGCGCCTTCAGCGCCTGATGCAATGCCTTGATGCCCGCTGGCGTGGTGGGCACCATGCGGATCCGCGCCACGCTGCGTCCCTGGTTCATCAGAGGCTCGAGCCAGGCCTGACGTGGCGGCCGATAGAGACCGGTGATCGGCAGGCTCTGGTCGATGCCACTGGAGACCATCTCCCAGTTGCCGTGATGCGGCATGGCGAGAATCAGGCCCTTGCCCTCGGCGACCAGCGCGCGCATCGTCTCGGGCAGGCCATTGCGATCGACCCGCGCGGCCAGGTCCTCGTGTGAGAGCCAGATCCGTGGCATCTCGCAGAAGGTGATGGCGCTCTGGATCAGCGCCCGTCGGGCCAGCGCATCGCGCTCGTCCTCCCGAAGGCCGGGATAGGCGATGGCGAGATTGGCGCGCACGTTGCGCGCCTCGCGCCCGTCGAGTCGGAACAGGAGCGCGCCGGCAAGGTGTCCGAGCCGATGCAACAGGGCCCATGGCAGGAGCGAGAGCAGGCGCAGCCCCCCTCTGGCGAGTCGGCCCTTCATTGAAATTTTGCGCTCCCAAAGGCGTGTGGATGTGCCATGCTTGATACGCTGATTTGGCCCTGTTTCGCGACCTTCGCGCAGGCGCGCAATTTAATCACATTCCATCATGGGAGAGTCCCGGGAGTCTTCATGACCGAATCCAAGGAACCGATTGCCCTTTCACCCAAGCAGGCCTGGGAGCTGATGCAGCAGGACAGCCGGGCCCTGCTGGTGGACATCCGCTCCACCATGGAATACCTCTTCGTTGGCCACCCCAAGGGAGCGGTGCACGTCCCCTGGATCGACGAACCGGACTGGGAGGTCAACCCTCACTTCGTCACCGAGATTCGCAAGCTGCTGCTCGGCGGTGTGGTGTGCGACGAGGACAGCGGCTGCGCCCCGGTGATCCTCATCTGCCGCAGCGGCAAGCGGTCGCTGGAAGCGGGCAAGGCGCTGCTCGAGGCCGGTGTGAAGAACGTGATGCACGTGGACGAGGGCTTCGAGGGCGACCTCGACGAAGACCACCACCGCGGTACCCTGGGTGGCTGGCGCTTCCACGGGTTGCCCTGGGAGCAGTGCTGACGCCCATAGTCGCCGGTTGTACCCCCGATCATGGAAGCGAGGTAGCCTGGCTGGAGTGAAGCGCAAGCCAGGGTGCTCGGCCGTTGTTCGGAGAGCCTCCGAGGAATTCCTCCTCTGCGAGCGAGGGAGGTCAGGAGGGGGAGCAGGTCACTGTCTTCGCATCAGGGGTCGGAGTCGTTCGACAGCGGCAAGGCCAACCCCAGGTATGCTCGGAAACGACTCCGACCCCGGGGCAATGAAACAACGGCTTACCCCCTCCTGACCTCCCCCCGCCGCAGGTGGGGGGATCAATCAGATATTCCCTAAAGTTGCCTCCCGCGGCGCCGCTAACGGTGCTGATACCGTGTTTTGCGGGCAAGCCGTGTCCGTGGGGGAAATATCATGATGCTGCGCTACCGTTGGATCTTGCTGGGTCTGGGCCTGCTCTGGCTGGCCGGGGCGGCAGCCGGTGACAAGCCGGAGCGGAACGACGTTCGGGTGCTGATCGACATCTCCGGCAGTATGCGCACCAACGACCCGCAGAACCTGCGGCGCCCGGCGCTGCGCATGCTGGTGGGGCTGTTGCAGCCGGGTACCCGGGCCGGTGTCTGGACCTTCGCCAAATGGACCAACCCCCTGGTGCCCATGGGCGAGGTGAACAAGGCCTGGAAGAAAAAGGCCCTGGCGGCGTCGCAACAGATCCGCTCGCCCGGGATGTTCACCGACATCGAACGGGTGATCCGCGACGCCACCAAGGGTATCTCGGGCCCGCCGACCGATTACAACCGCCATCTGGTGCTGCTCACCGATGGCATGGTTGATGTTTCCAAGAAGGCGGGCGAGAGTGCCGCCTCGCGCCAGCGCATCATCGATGAGCTGTTGCCGACGCTCAAGGCACGCGGCATCCGGGTGCACACCATTGCGCTGTCTGCGCGCGCCGATCACGAGCTGATGAAACAGCTCTCGGCCGAGACGGGCGGCTGGTATCAGCAGGTGGACAACGCCGACCAGCTGAGCCGGGTCTTCCTCAAGGTGTTCGAGCAGGTGGGCAAGCCCGAAGGGGTGCCGTTGAAGGGCAACCACTTCACGGTGGATGCCAGCGTGAAAGAGGCGACCCTGCTGGTGTTCCGCGGCCAGGACGCCAAGCCGCCGGTGCTGATATCGCCCACGGGCAAGCAGTACACCGACAGCGATCTGGTCGCCGGGGTCGCCTGGTACCGCGACCAGGGCTACGACCTGATCACCATCGGTTCACCGGAGCGTGGCGAATGGACCCTGCAGGCGGATGTGGATCCGGACAACCGGGTGATGATCGTCACCGATCTCAAGCTGCGTACCTCCGAGGTGCCCGCCCATCTGGCGGTGGGCGAGGATCTGCTGCTCGGCGCCCATCTGAGCAACAAGGGCAAGGTGGTGGACCGCAAGGCCTTCTTGCGCCTGCTGGACGTGCGCGCCGATGCCATCACCGAGGCGGGCAGTGATCCGCTGGGGCTCAACGACGATGGAAAGGATGGCGATGCCAAGGCCGGCGATGGCCGCTACACGGTGCGCTACCGCGAGGACCGGCCCTTCGACGAAGTGGAACTGCTGTTCAGCGTCGACAGCCCGACCTTCATGCGCGAGAAGCGCTATCGGGTACGGGTCCACGAGCCCGCATCGCTCCACTTCAGCGAGGATGGCAAGACGGCGAAGGTCGAGGCCGACAGCGCGGTGCTGGCCGACGGTGCCGTGTTTCAGGTGTGGCAGAAGGATGCGCAGGGCAAGCAGCTGGCACTGAGCGCGCAGCAGGGGCTTTATACCCTGGCCAGGGTCGGGCAGCCGGTCTACTACAAGGTGGAGGGCAAGAGCCGCCTGGGCAATCTGATCGTGCGCGAATACGGCCCCCTCTATCCGCCCGGCGTCGAGCCGCCAAAGGCACCCCCCGTGCCGGCTAGCGTGGATCAGGCCAAGGCGCCGGCGGCCGCCGAGACGGCACCCGAGACCAAGAAGCCGGAGCCCGCCCCGGAGGAACCGGCCGAGGAGGCCGAGCAGGAAGGCGGCTGGTTGATGCCGGCATTGATCGTGGGGCTGGGCAATCTGCTGCTCATCGGTGGTGGCCTGGGGGGCTGGTGGTTCCTGCGGCGTCGCAAGGCTGACGACGAACCGGATCTGACGGATGAGATCGAGGCCGTGGAGGCCGAAGTGGCATCGGCCGTGGAGGACGGGCCGGCGGTCGGCGATGCAGCCGACGATCCGGCCGCCGACGAAACCCTCGACCTGGGCAAGGGAGAAGCGGCATGAAGGACGCGCTGTTCTGGCTGGCGGTAACCGGTGGCGAGGTTCTACTCGTCGTCTTCGTGCTGCTGCTGATCTATTGGGTGCGCCACAGCGCGGCGGCGCGTCGGGACCGACGCGCGGTCAAGCAGCTGGTGGAGAAGGTGCGCCAGGGACGGGCGGAGCGCGAGGCCAGTATCGACTGCTTCCTTGCGGAGAGGATGGGGCTGGAGGGAGCCGAACGCGACATGGCGAGAGTGGCCATCTTGCGCGAGGAGCTGGCCTTGTTGCAGCGCTTCGCGCAGGTCTATCGGGATCGCCTGGCCAACGACGCGGGGCAGTTCCATATCGCGGTGGAGGCAGCAACAGCGCCCTATCTGGAGCTCAGAGGCGGTGGCGCCGGTGCGGTGGGTGAAGCGGTAGACCCTGCCGAACTGGAGGCGCTGCGCCAGGAGAATCAGCGGTTGTCCGAGGAGCTGACGGTGACCATGGAGACCATGAGCCGGATGTTGAGTGAATATTCCAGCATGTTCGCCGGTGGCGGCGTTGAGACGCCCGCCCCGGGCGATGACTCGGGTGACACGACGGGCGCACCGACCGCCGCAGCAGAGGCGCGGGCATCGTCGAATGATCAGGCGGGATTGCCGGAAAGGTCGCCCGTGGCGTTGGACGAGCAGGCATTGGACATCAGCGAGCAACCGGCGGGGTCGGCAGCGGAACCGGCCGCAGAGATGCCAGCGGTCACGGAGGCGAGCGCATCGGCATCGTCGTCGGCCGACATTGCGTCAGTTACAGAAGCGATTTCCGCCCCCGATGTCTCCTTGTTGGCAGAAGAGGGAAGCAACGTCACGGCGGAGCCGGAGGCGCCAGAGGGCGTGGCTGGCGACGAGCTGGCAGCGGTGGCGCCCGAGGCGATCGACGATCTGTTGGCCGAGGATCCGCTCGAGGCAGATCTCGGAGGACTGTTCGACGAGGACGAGATCGCTGCGCTCGACGACGAAGGCGAGAAGCCGGCAGACAAGGCCACCATTGCCATCTGATCTGACGCCGATCGATTTGGACAGGTGAAAAAAGCCCGGCCGAAGCCGGGCTTTTCACTAGGGACCCCCCCACGTGCGCGGGGGGTAGGAGGGGGATAAGCCGTTGTTTGACCCCCCGGAGTCCCCGTCGCTCCGCTCTTCCCCCACAAGTGGGGGAGTAGGAGCAGCATGACATCATTCGCGAGCGGAGGGGCCGTTGAACTTGATGCCATTGCTCATGTGGGTAAGGAAGTATTCCAGGTCGCGGAACTCCTCGCTCTGCGGCTTGTAGGGCTTGGCGCGCATCTGTTTCATGCAGCCCTTGAAGCGGCGATGGAAGGTGCCGAGTTCGCCCCACTTGGAGCGATACACCGGCCAGCCGGAGGCCTGGCCCAGGGCCGGACTGAGCACGTTTGCACGGATGTGCTGGCCCGCGGATTGCACATGGCAGGATCCACAGTTGAAGTTCAGCTGGCCGCGGCGTGCCCAATAGATCGACTTGCCCTTGTTATAGGCGGCCAGCGCGTCCTTGTTGGGGATCTTGACATCGATGGTTTGTCCCCGCGATTGGTAGGCCATGTAGGCCAGGATACGGGTGATGGGGCCCTTGGCGTATTTGAATGGCTTTTCGCCATTCTTCACCCGGCACTCGTTGATGGCCATCGGCAGGGTTACCACGGTCTTGCGCTGGTCGTCCCAGTGCGGATAGTGCTTGCGTTGGGCCGGATCGTCGTTGAAGCAGGAGCCATAGGTCTTGCCATTGGCAAAGGGGGTGTTCCACATCTCTTCGCCTTCTTCCACCATGGGCTCATAGGGCGGGAACTCCTCGATGGCTTCCCAGTTCTGTCTGGAAATTTCGTTCACGGCATAGATGCCATTGGCGAATTCCTGCAACGGGACGCCAGGGAAACGCTTGAAGAAGTAGTCACGATAGGTCTTGAGGTCTTCTTCAGGCGTGGTGTCGGTCGCCTTCTTTGCGGCGAAGGCGCCATTGGCCACCAAGGCGCAAAGGGCGGCAATCGCGAGCTTTTTCATTTTCATGGATTCAAATCTCCTCCCAGAGTGGGCTGGACGGGTTCGCCCGTCCAGAATCAATGGGTCATTACTTGATCTTCGCGGTGGCAGAATCGCTCTTGCCCTGGTTGTCGGTCCAGGCGATGGAGACGGTATCGCCCTTGGCGCCGCCGCTGAACTTGAAGGCAAGA
>RFHJ01000067.1 GCA_003696905.1 Gammaproteobacteria bacterium
CGGCCCGGCTCCGCTGGCGTCACTTCCTCGACCACCTCGCAGCCGGCCGCCTTCAATGCAGCGATCAGATGCGCCTGCTGAGGGTTCAGGCTGTCGAAGCCGCGCAGTTCGATTCGTGCTGGCAGGCTCAGCGGTGCCGCGCCGATGGCCTGGGCGACCCGGTCGGGCAGAAGGGCCTGGCTGAGCAGCCCTTCCGCTTCACAGGCGGTCTCGAAGCGCCGTGCCCATTGGAGAAAGCGGGCGGTCTCTTCGTCCGGCCAATGGGCCAGGGTATCGAGGTCGAGGCGCCACTGGTGCAGCCGTTGCCAGGCGTCCTGGGCGGTGCGGGCGGCCGCCGCCGGCTGCATGAGCCCCTGGCCGTCCTCCCGCACCGACTGTTCCCACAGCAGCCGTTCCTGGTGGGGCGTGAGCAGTACCCGGTCGGTCTCTCCCAGATCGACCAGTTCGGCGTGGCGCTCGCGCAGCCAGGCATCGAGGGGCAGCACCGGGAGACTGGGCCAGACCCGCAGGCCGGCTGCCGCCTGCCGGTGATCGTGCTGGCGGCGCAATTCGCGCGCCAGGCGGTTGTTGACCGTGAGGATGAGCGTGTCGTTCTCCATCCGGGGCGGCATCGGGGAGTTCAACGGGTAGCGGGTCTGCGATCGGGGCGCAGCCAAAGGTAGAGGACCAGGGCGAACAGGGCGCCCAGGGTGTCGGCGAGCATGTCCTTCTGGGCATCCCAGACATCGCCCTGCGACCCCAGGAACTCGATGCCGGCATTGCCGCCGTAATAGACCGCGAACAGCCATTCGATGATTTCGTAACCGGCGGCGATCGCCATGATCAGCAGCAGGCCGAACAGGGCGGCCAGGGCCAGTCGGCACTGGCGGGTGCGGACCAGCCATTCGGTTGCCGCGAAGGCATAGAGGCCCACCGAGAAATGGCCGAGGCGATCGTACTGGTTGCGCTGTGAGCCGATCAGCTGGTTGAACCAGTCGAAGGGCACATGGGCAAAGGTGTAGTGGCCGCCGATGGTGTGCACGAACAGCCAGACCGCCATCAACAGGTAGGCGGTGTCGCTGAAGCGGAACCGTGGATAGAGCCAGATCAGGCCAGCGAAGACCAGGATCACGGGCGTGATCTCGGCGATCCAGACGTCACGGGCCCGGGGTGCGATGCCGGACCAGACGATGAGCAGGGTCAGGGCAAGGGCCAGCAGATGGGGCAGGCGTCGAGAGAGCATGGGCCAAGTCTATCAAGACGGGCATATACTGGCCCCCATGGGCGGACACTGGACAGAGGTGCTGGGGGGGCTGGGGCTGTTCCTGTTCGGCATGTCGGTGATGACCGACGGTTTGCGCGGTCTGGCCGGGCGTCTGCTGAGCACCTCCCAACGTGGTTCTCAGGAGGCACCTCGACTAGAGACCATCCTAATGGACCGCAGGGGCGTTCCCTACTTGGCCGCCTGGAGAAATAGCGAGACCTAAAGAAATTCATTTTTGGGTCGATTCGATAGAGAGTGACGGGTATCGACAATAAGGGATCAAGCACCATGCGAAAGGATGATATCGCCGCGTTCCTCGCCGTCTTGCTGTTGTTCGGGACGGGCGTCTCGTTGAATCTCGGGGGAACGTTGTTGCTCAGTAACGGCCTATTGCTGGCGAGCGGCCTGAGTCTGTTGTTTTCGATGATCTATGGGCGCGGGAGCCGGCGTGCCTACGCATGGAAACGGGAGCGCGAGCAGGAAGCATTGCGGCGTGCGTTCCACGAGTACGAAAAGGCCTTGCACGATGCCATCGAGGAAAACTCGGCTTATTTCCTGTCCTTGCGCAGCTCGATAGACCAGGCCGAGAATGTGATACGTAATGCCACCTCGCGCTTGACCGGAAGCCTTACCGGTCTCGAGGAGAAAACCGGCAGCCAGCGGGAAATGCTGCGCGACCTGGTAGAGGAATTGTTGGCGACGGTTCGCCGCGACGATCAGGTGGAGCAAACGGAGGGAATCCGGAAATTTACAACCCAGGTAGACGAGATCGTCCGGTCTTTCGTCGGCACCGTGGAAGAGCTCAAGCAATCAGGCGATCGAATCGCCGGCAACTTCTGCCAGATCCATGAGCAAGTGGAAACCGTCAGTGGCCTGCTCGGTGACATCGACATGATCACATCTCAGACTGACCTCTTAGCACTCAATGCGGCGATCGAAGCGGCCCGGGCGGGCGACGCCGGTCGGGGATTCGCCGTGGTCGCCGACGAGGTACGCAGTCTGGCCCAGCGCACCAATGTGTTCAGCGAGCAGATCCGGGACATGTTGAGCGACATCGAAACGACACTCAAAAAAGTGGACAGTGCGATGGATGCAGCGGCGGGGATGGACCTGAGTATTGCGCACGACGCCAATAGTTCAATCAGCGAAATGTGGAGCGAGATCGAATCTCTGAACCAGAAAGCCACCAGCCAATCGCAATCGATTGCCGATATTTCGGAGAAGATCCATGCTCTGGTGATGGAGAGCGTGCTTTCACTACAGTTTGAGGATATCGTCACCCAGCTGTTGGGGCAAATCCATGAAAAGACGCGTCTGATGGAGGAGTACGTCCGCGAAGTGTCCGATCACAGCGCGGTCGACATCGACCAGCAAAGCAACGAGGCCCTGCAGGATCGCTCGATGCAACTTCGCCAGGTCATAGAGAGGTATCGCCAAGCGATGAAAAATCACACCGGTCGCATCACCCAACAATCGGTGGACGAAGGCGAAGTGGAGATGTTTTGACCGGCGTACCGATCAGGCTGACGGGTTGATCGCGTCGATGCGGACCCAGGTTCTGGTGAGGAGCATTTTTTCTTGAGCTATAAGAGGATGCGGTGAGGTACGAACCGCATCGATGACCTCCGACCGGGCCTTGCCATGATCAGGGGTGCGGCCAATACCTTATGGGAGTCGGTGCGGAATATCGCGACGGTGCAGGGCAGCGCGGTATCATGGGTGCCGATGGAGTCCGACCGCCACATCCTGGAACGCCTCGAGGGTCGCCTCGGGCCGGTGCATGCGCGCCAGCGTCTGGGCATCGAGCAGGAAAAGGACCAGCAGGTATTCGGTGGCGGCATGAACTTCTTTCATCCCGAGAACTGGTATTCCACCCACTCGCTGATCCGCTATGTCCTGCAACTCAGCGGCCTGTACCGACGGGGTCGGCGCAACGCCCTCGATATCCGGGTGCGGCGCAACAGCGTGGTGCTGCCTGGGCTGCCCCCGGCGTTCGACGGTTTTACCCTGCTGCACATGAGCGACCTGCACGCGGACATGTATCCGCAGGCCACCGCTGCGCTGGCGGAGACAGTGGCCGGCCTCGACTACGATGCCTGCGTGATCACCGGCGACTATCGCGCCCAGACCTGCGGCCCGATCGATCGCTCCATGCAGGAGATGGCCGGTCTGTGCACCCAACTCAGGCAGCCGATCTATGCGGTGCTGGGCAACCACGACAGCATCCGCATGCTGCCGCATCTCGAGGAGATGGGTATCCGGGTACTGCTCAATGAACAGGTGGCGATCGAGCGGGAGGGCGCGGCCATTCATCTGGCGGGGGTGGACGACGCCCACTTCTATCGGGTGGACAACCTCGAGAAGGCCGCCGAGGGCATTCCGGCCGATGCGGTCTCGATCCTGCTCTCGCATACGCCGGAGATCTATCGCCAGGCGGCCCATGCCGGCTTCGATCTGATGCTCTGTGGCCATACCCACGGCGGTCAGATCTGCCTCCCGGGCGGCATTCCGTTGACCCTGGATGCCAAGTGCCCCCGCTACATGGGGAGAGGCGCCTGGCGCTACCACCGAATGCAGGGCTACACCTCGGCGGGTGCCGGTACCTGTATCGTCAGCGTGCGCATCAACTGTCCCCCCGAGGTGACCCTGCATACCCTGCGGCGGGCCGACCAGGGGAAAGCATGTCAGTAGGGGTGGCGCCGGATGCCGAGGCGATAGCCCAGGCGCGACAACGCGAGCTCCAGTGCGGCGAAGGCCAGTGTCACCAGCAGTACATCGGCCCAGTCGAGGCCGAGCAAAGGCATGGAGCCGAGCGAGGGGAACAGGGCCTCCGGGACCTGGTCCAGTCCGAGGGCGCGGGCATGGGGTTCAAGGCCGATGCGTCGCTTGACGAAGCTGGAGAAGAGGTCGCCGGCCATGGCGAGCGCGCCCAGCAGCAGGCCGTTCTGCAGGTCGATCCCCAGCAGCACCGCCAGGGTTCCGCTCGCCAGCAGGGCCGCCAGGATCCCGGCCCAGGTCTTGGAGCGACCGAACAGGGGGCGCCCATCGGCCAGGCGCAGGCCGCCATCGATGGGCGGGCGCCAGGATGCGGGCAACAGCCGCGCCGCGAGCACGGGCGCGCCGTTGGCGGCCAGGATCAATGCGAGAACGACGAGGGGTGTAGTGTCCATTCCGTGCTCCGCTCGGGTTGGATGACGTTATTTTGTTTTGGGAAGGTCTGAAAAATTCAGACCTTCCGCGGCTCAGGGAAGAGCCGCCAAAATCGATCGCTACAAGCGATTGATTTTGAAGCCAGCCGCAAACCGCGTTTGCGGCGCGGCGTACCCTGATAAGGCCAGGGATGGCTTTTGCCAGGGTTTCCTTTGCAAAGCGGCATCAATCCAACATCCTCATGTTTGATGTAGAATGCGCGGCTTGTCTCCGGCGCGTGTTTCGTCGCTGCCGTGGTTGTTTCGCCGTCATTCCGACCGAGGTTTTTCGATGCAGGACATCAACCCCATCACCAACAAGATTGCCGATCTGCAGGGCCGCGTGGAAGCCCTGAGGGGGTATCTTTGACTATGAGACCAGGAAGGAGCGTCTCGAAGAGGTCCTTGGCGAGCTGGAAGACCCGGAGGTCTGGAACGACCCCGAACGTGCCCAGGCGCTGGGCAAGGAGCGCGCCCTGCTGGAGAACGTCGTCCAGGGCATCGATGAGCTGAGCAGCGGCCTCGCCGATGCCGCCGATCTGCTGGAGATGGCGGTGGAGGAGGGCGACGAGGAGACCGTGGAGTCGGTGGCGGCCGACGTCGAGGCCTTCGAGAAACGGGTTGCGGACCTGGAGTTCCAGCGCATGTTCTCCGGCGAGATGGACCAGGCCAATGCCTTTCTCGACATCCAGGCGGGCTCGGGCGGTACCGAGGCGCAGGACTGGGCGGAGATGCTGCTGCGCATGTATCTGCGCTGGGGCGAGCAGCACGGCTTCAAGACCGAACTGATGGAGGTCTCTCCCGGCGAGGTGGCGGGTATCAAGTCGGCCACTGTGCGTTTCGAGGGGCCCTACGCCTACGGCTGGCTGCGCACCGAGACCGGGGTGCA
>RFHJ01000068.1 GCA_003696905.1 Gammaproteobacteria bacterium
CCGCGCCTCCATCCTTTCCAGATTGAGGTAGTGTCGAACCCGCGTCTTCAGCGGAAGATCCGGCTGTCTCGGCTGCCCGGGATCGATCTCCCATGGATGGAAGTAGAAGACGGCAGCCTGCCGCTCTTCTTGAGTCACCCGGCGCAATGCCCTGCGGGTAAAGGCATAGGGAAAGAGGCGAAACCAGCCACCGCCTCCGCAGTTGATGTTCCGCCCTGCCACCGGCACCGTGGTGATGGGGATCTCCAGCAACCGTCCGTCTGCCACCTCGAAGGGGAATCGCGGGGCATTGGGCATGCCGTAGAGATCGTGTCTCACCGGCACGATACTGGAGCTATAGCGGTAGCCCTCCTCGGCCAGGATCTCGTGCGCCCAGAGGTTGTGCTCGCCGATGGAATAACTGGCGGCCCGGTAGCCGATCACCGGCTGGCCGCTGATCTCTTCGAGCAGCCCACGAGTCCGGCGAATGTCTTCCCTGAAGGCATCGGGCGCCTGGGTGGTCGCCCGTGTGTGATCCCAGCCATGGCTGGCGATCTCGTGGCCCTCCCCGGCGATCCGCTGGACCATGGCCGGATAGCGCTGTGCGATCCAGCCGAGGATGAAAAAGGTGGCCTGGATGCCGGCCCGATCGAACAGCTCCAGGATCCGGTCGACATTCCGCTCGACCCGGCACGGGATGCGGTCCCAGTCGTTGCGATCCACATGCCCCTCGAAGGCAGAAACCTGGAAATAGTCCTCCACGTCGACGCTCATTGCGCTGACGGTCGGCGTGGCTCCGGGGGCGACAGCAGAGAACGAGGGCATCAGGCGATGCCGGCCTGGCGCGGCGCCTCGTCCTCGAGCCATTGCGCCAGCACCTCCACGATGCGTTCAGCGGCCCGACCGTCCCAGTATTCGGGGATCCGGCCACTCACCTCCTCGCTCATCACCTCATCGAAGGCGCTGCGGATACGCTGGGGGTCGGTGCCGACGATACGGTTGGTACCCTCGGTCACCGTGATCGGTCGTTCGGTGTTCTCGCGCAGTGTGAGGCAGGGCACCCCCAGCGCCGTGGTCTCTTCCTGGATGCCACCCGAATCCGTGAGGACCAGCCGCGCCTCGCGCATCAGACCGAGCATCTCGAGATAACCGAGCGGGGGCAGGCAGTGGATGCGACCCTGTTCGAGCAGTGGCTCCAGTCCGAGGTCGGCGATGCGCTGGCGGGTCCGCGGATGCTGGGGGAAGACCAGCGGCAGTTCATCGCTGATCTCCACGAGTGTCGTCAGCAGGCGGCGCAGCACCACCGGGTCGTCCACATTGGAGGGGCGATGCAGGGTCAGCAGCCCAAAGGGCGCATTGGCCATTTCACCAAGCGTTTGTGCAGCTGGGACCGCGCGCGGCAGGTTGTGGTGCAGGGTGTCGATCATGACATTGCCGACGAAGTGGATCTTGTCGCCGGCGATTCCCTCGGCCTCGAGGTTGGCCCGGGCCTCACGCTCGGTGGTGAACAGCAGTTCCGAGAGCTGGTCGGTGAGAATGCGGTTGATCTCCTCGGGCATGGCCCGATCCCGACTGCGCAGGCCCGCCTCCACGTGCACCACCGGGACGCCCTTCTTGATCGCCACCAGGGCGCAAGCGATAGTGGAATTGACGTCCCCCACCACCAACACCAGGTCCGGCTCGACCCGGTCGAGCACCGGCTCGAAGCGCAGCATGATCTGCGCGGTCTGCACCGCATGGCTGCCGGACCCCACCTCCAGATCGACATCGGGCTCAGGGATGCCGAGCTGCTCGAAAAAGGCGTGCTTCATGGCGGCATCGTAATGCTGGCCGGTATGCACCAGGGTCGCCTTGAGCGCGGGATGAGCCTCGATCGCCCGCATGATGGGAGCGATCTTCATGAAGTTGGGCCGCGCCCCGACGACGCAGAGGATTTCCTTTTCCATTTCCTTAGCTCGAGCGGCGCGACAGATCAAAGCGAAAGAGAAAAGGTCGCACTGACACGATTCTCCTCGTAGCTCTCTCCCGGTGTATCGTCATCCCGCTGGTTGTAGGAATAGTTGACGCTCAGAGACGACTTGGGCCCCGTCTTCACCGACATGCCCACCCGTCCCTGCCAGGTCTGGGCCGACTGGGTCGCGCTCTGATCCTGCTGATACCAGTTGAGGCTCGCGTTGGCACTCACCCGGCCGGAGAGACTGCGGCTAGCACTGACGCCCAGCTTGGTCAGCTCGGAGCGATCGGGCTTGTTCTCGTAGTTCTGCCGGGAGTGGGTGGCACTGAAGTTGACGGTGGTCCGCTTGCCCTTCAGCGACAGGGTGCCAGTGAACCGTTCGTCGATGAAGACGTCCTTGTTCAGGATCGCCACCGGGAAGACGGTACCGGTCACCGGATCGATCGCCAATGCCTGCAACTGGGAGTTGGCATCAGTGAGCACCTTGGAGTAGCTGGCGGTCAACGTCGCCTTGCGCCGTCGATAGCTGACATCCAGGGTGGGTGTCGAACCGAAATAGCGGTCACCATAGCCGATGCGCACAGAGGTTCTGGGATTGGGCGTCCAGGTGGTGTTCAGGCTCCAGCGGAAGCCGCCACTGTCGTTGCGGGTACTCGGCACATCGTTCCATTCGCGACCGACCGATCCGTCCACCGACCACTGGCGGTTGAAGCGATAACCCAG
>RFHJ01000006.1 GCA_003696905.1 Gammaproteobacteria bacterium
CGCCACGTCCTTGTAGGCCGGGCCCACCACCTTCTTGTCGATCTGGTGGCAATTCAGGCAGCCCTTGGTCTGAGCCAGCGCCGCGGCATCGGCCATGGCTGCGGGGGCGGCAACGCTGCCTGCGAGCAGGGCGGAAAGAATGAGTGCCTGTTTCTTCATTGCTAATGCTCCTTCGACCTCTTGAGTCGTTGTTACGCTTGGAAATGCCGGTCGATCCAACCACGGATCGCCCCGACGGTGTGAATGCGTGTTTCTTCGGGCGCCAAACCGCCCAGTCCAACCACCTGAATTTCAGACTCGGCCAATTATACGGCCAACTCATGCTGCGCGGCGCCCACCGGATGCAGACTCAGCGGGGCGCGCCGCAATTGTGACCCCGAGACCGGCTCGAGGTTCCCGCCGCAGTGCCGGTTTGCTCCGGCCATCGCCCCTCCCGGCCGGCCAGGCCGTCGTCGTCCGGTGACACCTGCCTGTTCAGCTGTGCAGCAAGCGACTGACCAGCCCCTGCTCGGGAAGCGCCTGATAATCCAGCGCGACGCTCGCAATCTGTCCACCATCGATCTCCGAACCGAAGAGATAGAGCGGAACGACCAATCGGTTGGGCCAGGTGCGCTCGCCCAGGGAGCCGAACCACTCCGCCCGACGTTCCGGCGGATGGCAGGCCAGCAACGCCTCGGCGTTATGGAACAAGGTCGGAGCTTCGGCGACACAATCGACCAACCAGGCATCCATCGCCTCTATCGAAACGTGCTCCGCCGCGCTACCCACCAGCTTGAGGTACTCGGCCCGGAAATCCCGGAAGACCAGGCCCGCCTCGGCCGCCAGCTGCCGCGCCAGGTCCGGCCGATAGACGGGGATATCGACCACCAGACAACGCGATTCGGGCAGCGTTTGCAGCGCCTCGGTCACTGGCGTGAGCCAACTTTGCTCGGTTTCTGTCATCTATTCAAGCACCTGGTAGAGCCTTGCTTGATGATTGGTTCGCGTGCAGATGGAACAAAGCGTCCTCTCGGCATCGGCCCCTTCGAGAACCTGCCAGAACGGCGCACCGCAGGCGCGACAGCGCGACTGGACCAACGCGATCCTCTGCTCGGGCTCGGCCTCTGTCCACTTCGCCACCGAGACGGCATCCCGTTCGCACACCGACACACAGAGCCCGCAGTCCGAACAGCGCCCGGGGGCTATCCGATAGGTATTGTCCTCGGCCTCGAAGACGATGGCCCCGTCCGGACAGATCCGCGCACAGGCGTGGCAGGCATCGCATTGCCCGCCGTCGATGCGCGGTGCCGCCGGATAGAGCGCCCTCCCACCCCGAGGAGGCAGAATCTCGTCCAGCGACCGGCCCTCGCCCGATCCAATGGCCGGCAGTGCGATGCCGGTGGTGCGCAGGGTGCGTTCCACCGCCTCGCCCGCGGCACCCCGCAGAAAGGCACGGCGCGACATATCGGCGCCTGCGTTGCGCAGACCACTCCGCAGCAACAGGTCACGCCGACTGCGCCAGGCACCCGGGGCGTAGGCCTGCGCCTTCAACGGCGCCAGCCGCCGGTCATCCAACAGCGATTGCAACCGCTGGATGGCCATCGGGAGTGAACAACCGCCCTTTGCCCGGTCACAGTCCGAACAATCGCCGTGCGCATAGAGCAGCGTTCGCACCCCTTGACGGTAGAGTTCCAACAGATGGGCCAGGCCAACCGAGTGGATACAGGGGACGAGCCCCGCACCCTCCAGCCCGGTCCGTTCGCAGGCCAGCAGCGCCAGCCGCCGTCCCCGGTAGACCAGGCTTTCCACCGGCAACTCGCTGCTGATCGCCCCCCGCGGACAGGCCGGCACGCACAAGGCGCAACCATCGCAGGCCTCGGTGTCCAGACCGAGGGCCTCGTCGTCGAGAACCCAGGCCTCTTGCGGGCAGGCGTCGACGCAGGCCCGACAGTCGCTGAACTCCATCAGCGCGTGGGCGCAGCGCTCGCCGTCCACCTCGGGCAGCGAGACCTCGATTCCCGACTGCTCCAGAAGGCCGCGCATCGGCACCTACCAGGTCGGCGCGGTGCCAGGCATGAACTTCACCGGCACCTCTTCCACCTGGCGGCGAGGCCGCATCCGCTCCTCGATCTCCTCGGCGGACGGCCGCGGCTCGCCCAGCAGCTCGACCAACAGATCCCTCAACTGCTCCAGATAGGCCGCGGTCAACTGCGCGATGCCCGCATAGAAGGGCGTTCCGCACCGGGCGACCACCCGTTCGGCGAACTGGCCGATCCAACGCAGCAGATGCTCGTCCATGAAGCGGGCCATCTCGGAGAGGTGCTCGCCCGCCTCTTCCGAGGCGGGCGCATTCTGCGCAAGGTGCGCCAGGAACTGTAGCTGCAGCACCAGATGGTCATCCGGGCGGACCCGCCAGTTCTCGGCCGCCAGGCCGTAGCGCTGGTACCACTCCCGCACCTGGAACATCGGCTCCTGCATCACCAGCCCGTCCTCGTCCAGCCAGACCGATTCCATCGGCGAGGCCTGGATCGAATGGTTGAGGTAGATGTCGGCATAATCGGCCGCCAGCTCGTCGATGAGTGCCGAATCCGCTCCCGCCTCTGCGATGCGACGCATCAGCTCGGCCAGCAACGCCTGGGCCTCACGGCCCGGCGCACTGTCCGGGCTCAGGCCCAGACAGCCGGGGAAGCCGATCTCCACCAGCGCCTTCAGATCCGCTTCCGCCAGCTCGCGATCCTGGATACCCGCCAGCAGCGAGAGGTCTCCCGCGATCACCTCGAGCATGGTCGTCAGCGGATCGTCCGGCCGCTGCGCCGGTGCCGTGCCAGCCATCAATCCACCCTCCCCTTGCTATGGGGAATGAACACGATGGACGGGTTGGTCAGCTCGGGGTTGGCGAAGTTCTTCACCGCACGCACCGGCTCTTCGTTGCCCGCCATCGCGGTGGTCGGGTAGATACCCTCCCGCAGCTGGTCGATCGGACCAACGTCCAGCACCCGCATCATGCAGGCCATGACGCAGTACGGCTTGCGGCCCGCCTCGATCTCGTCGACACAGAGGTTGCACTTCTTGACGACGTTCTCCTCGGGGTCGAACTGCGGCGCGCCGTAAGGGCAGGCAGCCTCGCAGCGGCGACAGCCGATGCACAGGGTCGAATCGATGTCGACGATGCCGTCCTTCTTGCGCTTGAAGATGGCCCCGGTCGGACAGGTCGGCAGACAGGCCGGTTCGGCGCAGTGGTTGCAGGAGACGTTCACCTTGTAGGCATAAACATCGGGGAAGGTACCTCCCTCGATGTACTGCACGCGCCGAAACCGCGGTCCTGGCGGCAGGCCGTTCTTGTCCTTACAGGCCATCTCGCAGGCGCGGCAGCCGATGCAATCCACGTTGTTGTGGATGAAGCCGAGCTGCTTTTCCGGCACCACCGGCGTGTATACGACCTTCTTCCGCCGCTGGACGGCCGCCTTGACCGCTGCCTTCTTTGCCGGGTCGAGTTTCTTGGTCATCTGTCTAATCCTCCGAAATCAGAGATCACGCCGGAACACATGGGCACGGCTGGTGGCGAGTTGGTCCCACACCGGGTGGTGCGCCAGATCCGTCTTGCGGATGTTGCACAGCACCGTGTTGTAGGCAAAGGCGCCGGCCGGGCTGGGGTTGTCGAGCGTCAGCATGTCGGGGTTGCCTGCGCGATCAACCCCATTCTCGTCGAGATCGTGCCAGGCGCCCTCGTGCAGCACCGCCACGCCCGGATGCACCCGTTCGGTCACATAGGCAGGCACCACCACCTTGCCGCGCTCGTTCCACACCTCGACCCGGTCGCCGGTCTTGATGCCCAACCGCTTTGCATCGGAGGCATTGATCGTGACCTCCTGCTCGTAGGTCTCACGCAGCCAGCTGCAGTTGTTGAAGATCGAGTGGGTTCTCCAACGCGGGTGTGGTGAAACCAGATGGAATGGGTATTCCTTGGCCTTCTCGCTGTTGAGCGACTCCCATGGCTCGATCCATTTCGGGATCGACGGGATGTGATAGCCGTACCGGGTCTTGGTCCAGTCCTTGATCTGAGCCAGTTCGGTGGAGAGGATCTCGATCCTGCCCGACGGCGTCGGGAACGGCTTGCCCTTCTCGATCTGCTCGCGGAACGCCACATGCGGCTCGTCCAATTTGAACTTGTAAACGCCACGCTGCTTGAATTCCTCCCAGCTCATCTCGACACCTTGGGTGCGCTGCACGCGGGCCCACCAATCACGCAGATAGGCCTCGTCCACGGCATCCGGGTATTCGAAGTAGCTGCGATCGGCCTTCGGGTTGTAGGCCTTGCCGAAGACGTCGCCGCCAATCCGGTAGGCCAATTCGGTGAAGACCTGGAAGTCGGTCTTGGATTCACCCAAGGGTTCGATGACCTTCGGCCGGTGGATGTAGTAGTGCCCCTTGTACCAGGGCAGCGCCACATCATGCCGTTCGAAATGGGTGGCGATCGGCAGCAGGAAATCGGCATACAGACCCGAGGGGGTGATAGTCGAATCCATGCACACCACCAAGTCGAGTTTTTCGATCGCCTTGCGCTCCTTGTTGATGTTGGTGAGCTGGTTGAACCAGTCCGATCCCTGCCAGAAGATCCCCTTGATGTTCGGGATCACCCCGTCGTACTGGTCGTTGCGCGGCCACAGGCCGATCTCCTCGCGCTTCACGTTCGGATAGTTGAGCACGCAGTGCGCCCAGCGGTCCGACTTGATGGAG
>RFHJ01000069.1 GCA_003696905.1 Gammaproteobacteria bacterium
GGCAATACCAGTATTCTCTTTGTCATATTTCCCCACCGCAAAGGACGCAAAGGCCCGCAAAGAAGTTAGAGCTTGTTGACGAGTCGCTTGATGCCATCCTTCAGACGCAATACATTGAAATTCAGCAAATATCCCAACCGGTGGTTTCCCATCTTCAGGTAACTTAACAGCTGGGCTTCATGCACCGGGAGCAACCTCTCGACCGCCTTTATTTCCACTACCACCTCATCGACCAGCAGATCCAAGCGGTACCCTACATCAATGACCTGCCCCCAATACACCACGGCCTGCTCTACCTGCCTCTGAACCGGCACTCCCATCGCGTGAAGCTCATAAGCAAGACAGGCCTCGTAAGCACTCTCCAGCAACCCCGGGCCCAACGCCGTATGAACCCGAAAGGCTGCATCCAATATGTATTTTCCCGTCCGTTCCAGCTCCACAGCCAAATCCTCCCTGATCGGCCATGCCAACTCTCACCATGATTTAAACCGCAAAGAACGCGAAGGTTCGCAAAGTTCAGGGGGCTCTACCCCTATCCGAGTAAGCTTCCTCACACGCCCTTTCAGCTCATGACATATCCCGTCGTTCAAACTGTCAGAACCAAGAGAATCATGTCGAGAACTCCCTGTTCATCCTGCCAACAAATCCCTTTGCGAACCTTCGCGTCCTTTGCGGTTCAAGTTCCCTTCAATAGATCCTGAAACAACCACGGCGCTTCCCGCATGCGGCGTTTTTCGTAGGCCTTGATGTCGTCGACGTGCTGTAACGTCAGGCCGATGTCATCCAATCCCTCGAGCAGGCATTGCTTGCGGAAGGGATCGATCTCGAAGGCGATCTCACGGTCGTGGTCGGTGATCAGTTTCTGGTTCTCCAGGTCGACCGTGATATTCAGCGCCTGCTCGCCGCCCGCTTCGCGGAACAATTCATCCACCGTCTCGGCATCGAGCACGATGGGCAGGATTCCGTTCTTGAAGCAGTTGTTGTAGAAGATGTCCGCAAAGCTCGGCGCGATGATCACCTTGAAGCCATAGTCGAGCAGCGCCCAGGGAGCGTGCTCCCGTGAGGAGCCGCAGCCGAAGTTCTCCCGCGCCAGGAGGATGCTGGCGCCCTGATAACGGGGATCGTTGAGCACGAAATCCGGGTTGAGCGGACGCTTGCTGTTGTCCATCCCCGGCTCGCCGTGGTCCAGATAGCGCCATTCGTCGAACAGATTGGGGCCGAAGCCGGTGCGCTTGATCGACTTCAGAAACTGCTTCGGAATGATCGCATCGGTATCCACATTGGCCCGATCCAGCGGACAGACCACGCCCGTGAACTTTTCAAACTTTTCCATCGTTTCTGCTCATTCGGTTTTCATAATTTAAACCGCAAAGGACGCGAAGGTTCGCGAAGGGTTCCCCCTAATCGTTCCCCAGACCACAGAATCCTTTCGCGTCTGATGTCCCTGACATCATCCTGCCACGTCATTTCTGTTTTCCAACACTCGGCAGGCACGAGATTTTGCTAATGCGCTTCTTCCTGACAAAAACCTTTGCGTACCTTCGCGTCCTTCGCGGTTCAGCTACCACCCAATTCCCGCACATCCACGAAATGCCCCGTCACCGCAGCGGCGGCGGCCATGGCGGGGCTGACCAGATGGGTCCGTCCGCCCTGGCCCTGACGGCCCTCGAAGTTGCGGTTGGAGGTGCTGGCGCAGCGCTCGCCCGGCTCGAGGCGGTCGGCGTTCATCGCCAGACACATGGAGCAGCCCGGCTCGCGCCATTCGAAGCCGGCCTCGATGAAGATCCGGTCGAGCCCTTCCGCTTCTGCCCGGCGCTTGACCAGGCCGGAACCGGGTACCACCAGCGCCTGTTTGATGTTGTCGGCCACCTTGCGGCCCTTGGCGATTGCGGCGGCGGCGCGCAGATCCTCGATGCGCGAGTTGGTGCAGGAGCCGATGAACACCTTGTCGGGACGGATCCCGGTGATCGGTGTGCCCGCCTCCAGGCCCATGTATTGCAAGGCCCGGCGCATGCCCTCCGCCTTGACCGGATCCGGTTCGTCATTGGGATCGGGCACCACGGAATCCACCGGCACCACCATCTCCGGCGAGGTGCCCCAGGTGACCTGGGGTTTGATGTCAGCACCACGGAGGGTCACCACCTTGTCGAACACCGCACCCTCGTCCGAGTGCAGATCACGCCAGGCGGCCACCGCCTGTTCCCACAGCTCACCCTGCGGCGCATAGGGACGCCCCTTGACGTATTCGATGGTCTTGTCGTCCACCGCCACGAAGCCGGCACGGGCACCCGCCTCGATGGCCATGTTGCAGACCGTCATGCGGCCTTCCATCGAAAGGTCCCTGATGCCCTGGCCGGCGAACTCGATGGCATAGCCCGTGCCGCCAGCGGTGCCGATCTCGCCGATGATCGCCAGCACGATGTCCTTGGCGGTGACACCCGGCCCTACCGGGCCCTCTATGACGATCTGCATCGCCTTGGACTTCTTCTGGATCAGGCACTGGGTGGCCAGCACATGCTCCACCTCGGAGGTGCCGATGCCATGCGCCAGTGCGCCGAAGGCGCCGTGGGTGGAGGTGTGCGAGTCGCCGCAGACCACCGTCATGCCCGGCAGCGTGGCGCCCTGTTCCGGGCCAATCACGTGCACGATGCCCTGACGTGGGTCGTCCATGCGGAACTCGGTGATGCCGAATTCCTCGCAGTTGTGATCCAGGGTCTCGACCTGGATGCGCGAGATCGGATCGGCGATGCCGTGGCTGCGATCGGTGGTCGGCACATTGTGGTCCGGGGTGGCCAGGTTGGCGCCGGGACGCCACGGCTTGCGCCCGGCCAGGCGCAGCCC